>NZ_JAASUG010000002.1:0-489620 GCF_014322885.1 Listeria grandensis
ACAAGTATTAGACGCAGGAAACAATGTCCTAACAACTATTAAAGAAACAGTTAAATAAGTTCTAAATGGAAATAAGGGACTGAGACAAACTCTCATGTCAACTTTCTCTGACACCAATCATAATGAAAAAAAGCTATCGATCTACGACTGTTTTTCTATCATAAATAGAGATAGAGGAATAAGTTGTAGGTCGATAGCTTTTTGAGGTTCTCCAAAACTTCACGAGACAAGCTGAACAGCCATGTTCATTTGCATCATTCATTATGCTTTCAAGCATGTGTATAAAAATAACGATTTTCTATGGACATAATAACTTATCTCTTCACTAATTTGCAAATCAGAATACTATTATAGGCATAAATTTAATACGTTCAAAGAACTACAAGAAGGAATTAATCGGAGTATAGTTATGTAAATCAAAAACTACTAGCTAAAAAGCTAGTAGCCAAACATTATATATTTCCTGTGTCTACTTGGCAGGGAGTGGTTCAGCTTTGGGTAGGGCGAAAAATTTTGCTTTATACAAATCGAGCGAAAGCGTTTGTATTCAGGGAGTTTGGTGGAAACCAAAGAGTTACGTGCACGACTGTACATGATGACTGAAAACAGGAAGGGGGTAGTTTCCCCGATCATGTGAGAAGTTATGCGAAGCGCAGCGTAGAAGAGCCGGAAGTCCGCTAAACTCTCTGAAAGCGAGCGCTTGTCGCTGATTTATCTGGGTTATGTGCCAGACTCTTTTCATCCATTGTTCTAAAAAAGCGTAATAAAATAGATGACAACGTAGATAACACCAATCACAGCAGGAATAATCGAAGCCATCATCAGGAAAATTTGATACATCGGTTTGCGTTTCATCTGCATTCCCTTAATGCTTAAGTAAAACCCGAGACATCCTGCCACAGCCATTAAAACTGCTACAATAAACAGCAGACTTTCCGGCCAGTTGCCGCTGTACATCACGTATAAACATATGTAACCAAACAAGATAAATAAAATATTAACATCGACGAACGCTTTCCATTTTTCATTTTTAGGCATTTTCTGTCCCAACTCCTTACAAGAGCAAGTATAGCTAAAAGGGTGCGGTTATGCAAGCCGCCACTATTGCATTTATATAGACGATAATATAATTATGTAAAGTAAATGAGATTCGTGAAAACTTTCCCCTGACATTTTCACCATTTTCATTTATAATAGAAGATAGAAACAGAAATGCTGAGTGAAGGTGATATGGATGGTAAATAAGAATCCCAAAGTATATAAAAAAATGTTAGAGAGTAATCATGCATTGCCATATAAAGTTCGCGTTGACGGCCAGCTTTTCGAGGTGATTGTCTATTCCATGCTTGGGAAAATTGCAGGCGTTATTGTGGCGGATCCAAATGGGCTCACCGTAGATCTTGAAACAGCGAAGAAAGTCATTATCGAAGTACAGAAATATAGTTTTTACTTTGATTACTTGAAAAAGCGTGCCCAAATTGTGAAAGAGCGTGACAGCATCACTGCAGAACGTATTGAAGGTGTGCAGCGAATTTTGAATGAGAAAGGCTTATTTGGTGAGAAGATGCAGCCTGAGATTGACCAGCTGAATTTGGCGCTTGAAGTTTACAAACAACAGCAGCGTAAACTAGACATTTATCAGGAGGATATCACACTTCTTAATGAAAAGATTGAATCGCAACAGGAAATCCTTGAGGAAGATTGGAATCATGCGGAAGATTTATCACTTGCCTATGCTATTGCGGCTTATGGACAGAGTCTGTATTTAGAAAAAACACGTGAGACGCGTAAAAAAATGCTGAAATGGACGCAACTACATGGCAAAATGCTAGCTCCAGAGCCAAGACGTACCTTGTCTAAGTTGGCTTTTGCTCTGAGTGAAGCTCAAGCAGGCCATATTTTCGATCAGATTATTTCACTGATTCCGATGCTTGAAAATGGGTTGCATTTAAATCGTCATCAGGAAATCCACGCGCGTGTGAAAGAATACGGCAAATTATATGAAGCTTATTGTCGCGTTTACGAGCCACCGATGGACAAAATTCTTCCTTTAATTCGAAATAAGAAAGGTTAGGCGTATGTATACAACTCAAATTATAGAACAATTAAAACAAGAGATTCCCGCACTTATTGTGAAGCAGAAGGAAGATTTAGCGACTTATACATTCACAAAAACAGGTGGGCAGGCTGATATATTCGTGATGCCAACGAGTCATGATTTAGCTACAAAGACGATTACTTTTGCGAATACCAATCAAATTCCACTCACGGTACTTGGAAATGGCTCGAATTTAATTATTAAAGACGGAGGTATCCGAGGCATTGTCATGTATTTGGATGCACTAAACGTGATCAAGCGAGAAGATACAAAGATAATTGCCGGTTGTGGTGCAAAAATTATCGATGTGTCACGCTTTGCTTTGGAGGCTTCGCTGAGCGGGCTTGAGTTTGCTTGCGGTATCCCTGGTTCAGTCGGTGGAGCGCTTTATATGAACGCAGGTGCGTACGGTGGCGAAATCTCAGACGTCCTTACAGAAGCAACTGTCCTCACTAGCACTGGTGAGCTAAAGCACTTGCAAAAAGATCAATTAGAAGCCAGATATCGCAGAAGCTCCATCGCAGATAAACACTATATTGTACTGGAAGCGGTGTTTGAACTAGCGCTCGGTGATAAACAAGTCATCCGTCTGAAAATGGACGAATTGACCGAAGCACGTGAATCCAAACAACCACTTGAATATCCATCGTGCGGCAGTGTTTTCAAACGTCCACCAGATCATTTTGCAGGAAAGCTCATTCAAGAAGCTGGTTTGCAAGGTTATCAAATAGGTGGGGCACAGGTCTCTAGGAAGCATGCCGGTTTCATTGTAAATATTGACAAGGCCACGGCAACCGACTACATGACGCTTATTGAACACGTCCAAAAAACAGTTTTCGAAGCGTCTGGCATCATGCTAGAAACCGAAGTCAAGATTATTGGTGAAGATAAGTAATGAAACAACTCTTTAGAGAGCGTTTAGTGCTTTTTAAGGAGTTGTTTTCTTTGTAGGTTTAGGCATGCACACGCGCGTTTTTTTTGTTACAATGGAAGGAGTCACAGATACTAGGAGGATTTCATTTGGATGCTTTTATAAAACTATTTCAAAATCGTAGCTTCAGGCGCGTACTCGTCTTTATTTTAATCGCGTTTGTGCTGTACTTACTTAGAAGCATGATAGACATTATCTTGCTAACATTCATTTTTTCTTTCCTAATCAACAGGTTGGAGAATTTTATTTTAAAACGCATTTCTATTTATCGAAAAATTATCGTCATTATCTTGTATGCATTTATTGCACTGGGTATTACGTTGCTTATTGTTAAATATATCCCGATGCTAATTGAGCAACTAGATCAACTCATTCAGTCGATCAATAAATTTTACGCAAAACCAGGAAACAACGAAACGGTTAATTATATCATGTCGCTCGCAAAAGAATTCGAAATTACGAAATATGCCAACGACGGTATTCAATTCCTATTCGCTTATTTAGCAAACATCGGTGTGGTGGCGATGAACATTTTTATTGCACTGATTCTAAGCCTGTTCTTCTCTCTTGGAAAAGAACAACTCATCTTGTTTACGAGCAAATTTGGTCAAAGTAAAATTGCCTTCATTTATGATGAAGTGAAATACTTCGGTTCTAAGTTCAATGAAACATTCGGGAAAGTGATTGAGGCACAATTCATGATCGCTCTTGTCAACGGTGTTTTAACGACAATCGCGCTATGGATTATGGGCTTTCCGCAACTATTTTCGCTAGCTATCATGGTATTTTTACTCGGCTTAATCCCAGTCGCTGGGGTTATTATCTCGATGATTCCACTGACGATTATTGCCTACACTATCGGCGGCGTAAACTATGTCTTAATTATTCTTGTTTTGGTCGTGATCATTCATGCATTAGAGTCGTATGTCTTGAATCCAAAACTAATGTCCGCCAAAACAGATTTACCAGTTTTCTACACATTTATCGTCCTTATTTTCTCTGAACATTTCTTCGGAATCTGGGGACTGATCGTAGGAATACCAGTCTTCATGTTCTTCTTGGACGTGTTGGGCGTCATTAACAAAGATGAAGTAATGGTTCATCCAGACAAAAAAACAGAGCACAAGTAAGTCGAAGCTGAGAGGGTTGTTAAGCAATTTTCTCAGTTTTTTTAATGGGAGGAAACGGAGTATGAGTCGCTATTTAGTAATTATTTCATTAGATGCGTTGGGGGCGGCGGATGTCACTGATTTCGTTAATTTGCCAACGCTTGCTTTCTTGAAGTCAAATGGGGCGCATGTGCAGCGCGTGGAAACCATTTATCCATCGCTAACTTATCCAGCACACACAACGATCGTAACGGGGCATTACCCGAAAACACACGGTATTATAAATAATACGAAAATCCAGCCTGAAAAAGGATCACCAGATTGGTTTTGGTATCGTCAGGCAATCAAGGTGCCGACGCTTTATGATGTGGCAAAAGAAGCTGGACTTACGACAGCGGCTTTTCTTTGGCCAGTGGCTGCGCGAAGTCAGATCGATTATAATATTGCAGAAATTTTTCCGAACCGCTTTTGGCTGAATCAAGTGATGGTCTCCCTCTGGGGCAGTTCTCCAGCATTTTTGATGGACATGAATCATCGGTTTGGAAAACTGCGACGCGGTATTGCACAGCCAGAATTAGATGATTTTTTGATTGCTGCAGTGGAAGATACCCTTTTGCGAAAAAAGCCAAATGTAACGTTGGCGCATTTTGTCGATATGGATAGTATGCGGCACGCGCACGGCGTAAGGTCACAAGAGGCGAGAGATGCACTTATTCGCCATGATGCTAGAATGGCACGGATTATGGAGGCGACGAAACAAGCAGGTACATATGACGATACAACGTTCATCGTACTAGGCGATCATTATCAGATCGATGTCCATTCCGTTATTCGACTCAACGTAGTGTTCGCTACGCAGGGCTGGTTAAATATACAGCATGGTGAGATTACAGAATGGGATGTCTACGCTAAAAGTTGTGATGGTTCTTGCTACATCTATGCAAAAAATGCAGAGCAAGCGCTAGTGATTCGAAGAGCGATCGAGGGCATAGAAGGGATTGAAAAAATCTATACGCAAGAGGAAGCCGAAGCCTTCGGAGCAGACCCCACATGCTTGTTGATGATTGAAGCAAAATCCGGTTATTATTTCAAAGATGAAGGTGTTGGAATGACCGTTCAAGAAGTCGCAGCACAAGACATTGGAAATCCTGATTTCTATCGTGCCGTGCACGGTTATTCACCACGAAAGCCAGATTATGCAACTACGATGATCGCATTCGGTAAGGGGATAAAGAAGGGTGCCGTTGTTCCACAAGCACGACTCATCGATGAAGCGCCAACATTTGCAGCTATTTTAGATTTGGAATTGCGCAACACTGCAGGTTCCGTAATCGAAGGTATTTTTGAATAGGAAAAGGAGATACGTCTAGATGAAACTAACAAAGCAAGAGAAGAGTTGGGTTTTCCAAGATTGGGGTAATTCCGTTTACTCGATTATGATCACGACAGCGATTTTACCGATTTATTTTAAAGGGGTAGCGAGTAACGCGGGAATTGCTGATCATGTTTCGACGGCGTACTGGGGTTATGCTAACTCGCTTGGAACACTATTTATTTCATTGTTAGCACCAATACTCGGAACGATTGCGGATTACCAGTTTTTCAAGAAACGATTTTTTAGTTTATTTACATGGTTGGGTATCGCCTTTACGGTTGCTTTTGTATTCGTACCAAGCGATCAGTGGATGCTACTATTGCTGTTTTATATGCTCTCACTTATTGGTTTTTCCGGTGCGAATATCTTTTATGATGCATTTCTAGTTGATGTGACGACGAACGAGCGCATGGACAAAGTTTCATCATATGGTTATGCATTTGGTTATTTAGGTAGTTGTATTCCGTTTGTGGCGTTTATTATTTGCCAGGCAACAGGGATTTTGCCGGTTAGCCAGACGACGTTGCTCAATGGTGCTTTCTTATTAACCGCGGTTTGGTGGGCTGTGTTTACGATTCCATTATGGCGAAATGTGCACCAAGTTTATTATATTCCACATGACAAAAAACCAGTGAGGAGTAGCTTTATCCGACTTGGATCAACACTTAAAAATATAAAACAGTATCGGAATATTGTTTTATTTCTAGTCGCGTACTTTTTTTATATTGATGGTGTCGATACGATTTTCCGGATGGCATCTGCTTACGGTATTGATTTAGGCATTTCAGACACAACACTTATTATTGTGTTGCTCGTCACGCAAATTGTTGCATTTCCATTCACGATTATTTACGGGCAGTTAGCCAAGCGATTTGGTGGAAAGGCATTGATTCTTGTCGCGATTTCGGTGTACATTATTATTTGTGTCTATGCTATTTTTATGAAGACGGTGACAGACTTCTGGATTTTAGCCATGTTAGTAGGTACTTCGCAAGGTGGGATTCAGGCGCTTAGCCGTTCCTACTATGGGAAAATCATACCCAAATCGCGATCCAATGAATTTTATGGCTTCTACAATATTTTCGGCAAATTTTCAGCGATTATGGGACCAGCTTTGATGGGAGTTATCGCCCAAGTCACAGGCCACACACAATACGGCGTCGCAAGCCTCGTCGTTTTATTTTTAATAGGTGGTGTGTTATTGTTATTTGTAAAGAACGAAAAGGTGAAACGGCCGGTTCAGCTCTGACAAAAAACTGGAGCGGCAGCTTGTTCTAGATGTAACATGTTAGGAGATGAAAAAATGAAGGAAAATTATCAAAAAATAACAGAAGATACTGGTGTTATGACATTCGAACTGGAATTAAATAGCGAGCTGTCAAAAGTATGGGAACTTATCGCCACCACAAAGGGATTCGCCCAATGGTTTCCAGAATTAAGTATTGGTGAATCTGGCGTGGATGGTCTTATTCTTTTTGATTTCGGAAATGGGGAATACGAAGAGATGACCATTACGGCCTATGAGCCCAAATCTGTCTTGCAATACACCTGGGATAAGAACATGGTTCGGTTCGAGCTTTTACAACAAGGAACAGGGACGATACTGCGATTCACAGAAGATATCGTGGAGCTGACAACGCACACACCTCGTGATATTGCTGGTTGGTACATGTGTTTGCAGAAAATCCGCGGTATTTTAGAAAATGAAAATGTTTCATTCACAAAAGAAGAATTTTTAGCATTATTTGATAAATACCAAGCACTGATGAGCTAACCACAGCATGAAAGGAAGAAAATGATGCCGATTATTATTATTATTTTAGTATTAGGTTACTTTATTTATCAACAATTTGAATACGAAAAAATCCGCCGAATCACCTATGTTGCGATTCCTATTTTTGCGATTTACCAAATTACACAAACATTGCCAGATATGAAAAGTGGTACACCAATTTTTGTCGTGGTGCTCGTTTTCATTTTAGGTGCTGCCATTGGTTTGTTTCAAGCAAGTGCTGCTAAAGTGAAGGAATCAAAAACGCAGATCGGCTTTACTCAGGTGGCAGGAAAAGAATTACCTGTCTACAAAAAAGAAGTGTTAGTAAAGGGCGGCATGCGATATTTGCTAGGCTGGGTGGGCATTATTTTAGCGAAATTTCTACTTGCATTCTTGCTCCACCTCAATATACATGAAAGTATGGTGGATGCCTTCGTACATGATGCGTTAAAAGACATGTTCTTCTTCCTGTCTTTCGCACAAAAAGAAGGGGCAACAGCATGGATGGATTGGACATTAATCGGGATTTCCAGTGCTGTCTATTCATTACGATTGATGCAAAAATACCCACTTGTAAAAGCAAAATTAGGACGCCGCAATAATCACAAAGAATAAATTTTTTAAATACTACATGTTGTATTATGTACGATAGAAAAGGCCCCGCATTTTTGGATGCAGAGCCTTTTTATCACGCTTCGGTATTATCAGGTCTATATTCTAATACATCGCCAGGTTGGCATTCGAGTGCCACGCAAATCGCATCAAGCGTAGATAACCGCACCGCTTTTGCCTTCCCATTTTTCAGTATTGAAAGATTTGCCATCGTTATCCCAACTCTTTCGGAGAGCTCCGTGACACTCATTTTCCGTTTAGCCAACATTACATCAATATTAATTATAATTGCCATATCATCACCTCAGACCGTCAAGTCATTTTCTGATTTTATATCGATCGCTTCTTGTAAAAGTCTCTGAAGAAGCGCAGCAAATGTCGCGATAATGATAGACGCAAACATAATGATCAACGCGATAAGCAGAATTCCTGGCGCATCATCTTTTTGTGCTAAGTAGTAAAAGAGTGGCGAAGTAACCAAGTACAGTCCACTAATGATTGCCGCACAATATTTAATCCGCTTCAAAGCTGTGACAGATAACATCGAAAATGCTTGCCCTTTATCAATATAAGCTAAAACTTTCCACGCCTGATATAGCGCAATAAAAAATGGAACCGCCGAAATAAACATACTGATCAAAATCGGATATAGAGCGCGATTAAGTGCAGGCGTATCTTCATTCGCATGGATGGCTATCCAAGGTAACCCGACGATACATAGCGTTAGCATTACTATTCCAATCAGAAGAACAACCAGCTTCAAAAATGTTGTTGAGCCTCGTTTCATAAAAAACACCTCATTTATTTACTTTTCATGCTATATTGATTTTAACAAAAAAATTATCGTTTTACAATAAAAATTGATTGTTCAATGCTCACCTTTAGATTTTTAATATCTTTCATAAAGAAAAATGGTATAATAGTAAAAAAGGTATTGTGATGATAGGAGTAGAGATTGATTTTGTAGTCACTGACTCATTGAAAGCGTTACACCTGTATCAGCAAATTTTTGATATAGAAGTTGTCGAGTCTACTAATTTCCCAAGAGGAACGAATGAGGCTGCTTAACATTGCATGGGATGCTAGATAAAATCCAGAATTCCAACTGGTTGCACCAAAAGCGGAGAATCCGACATCTGTTTGGTTCAACGTGACTGTACCAAACATTCAAGAGACTTTTGATAAAGCCGTCCAAGCAGGGTCTAGGATTTTACAAGTACCTACAGAAATGATCGATTTTGGAATTACGAATGCTACACCAGATACATAAAATAGTGAGCCTCGAAGATCGTGTGAAGCTCTTTGAACAAGAAGATCCAGAATTCTGAAAATGAAACGTATCTCCAAAATCGTGTGAACTTGACAAGACACTGTTTGGTGTCGTATAATAAATATGACAATAAAAGGTGTCCTATTTTATTTGAACGAAATCTACCGAAAAAGGAGGGGGTGAATGTTAATAAAAATAGTCAAGTGAGAGATGTTTATGACGCTGTTGCCGATCCAACGAGGCGAAAAATACTTGACATGTTGGCAGATGTTGAAGAGTTACCATTATATGAAATAACGGAACATTTTCAAATGGGGCGCACGGCAGTTTCGAAGCATTTGACAATCCTTAAAGAAGCAAATTTAGTCGTGACTAGGAAGGTGGGCCGAGAAACAAGATATCGGTTGCACGCCGCTCCGCTGAAAGAAATTCAAGATTGGGTTTCTTTTTACGAAGACTTTTGGAAAAAAAGAATGATCAAACTAAATCAATTATTGGAGGAAATAAATATGAAACCAGATGTATCTTTAGATTTTCAATTCACAAATTCCGTTGAACAGGTATGGAATGCTTTAACTGATTCCGCTATGCTTGCTAAATGGATCTGGAATAACGATTTCAAAGCAGAAGTAGGACACAAATTCCAATTCCGTGCAGAGCCTTCTGAGTGGTGGGATGGCATTGTAGATTGCGAAGTACTTACGATCGATGAGCCGAATTCGATCTCTTACACCTGGGCTAGTGCAGGCGAAACGACAACAGTTGTTTGGACTGTCGCAAAAACAGATGACGGTAAAGTGAACTTACGCTTAGATCAATCAGGATTCAGTGAAGAAACTAAAGCACGTGAAGGAGCTATCGAAGGCGCTAAATACGCTTGGACTGAAATGGGTAGCAACTTGGCAAAAGTTTTAGCATAAACAAAAATAGAGTGCAATTCCGTACATAAGAATTGCGCTCTATCTTTATGTAAAGGGGACAACACTATGAAAATAAATCAATTAATAGCAAACAACATCAACAAGCTAGATACCGAACTCCCGACGGATAAATCGCTTGGAATTGCAGGTTTATCAGGATCAGGAAAAACGACATTTTGCCAGACAATCGGTGAAGAATCCAAGAAACGCCTTGTTTCTTTGTTGCCAAAAGCGGAGTATCAATATTTATTTCCTAATGTCATGGAAACAAACTTTAGCGCAATTCAAATGGAGAATATGCCGTTAGTACTTTTTCTTGGGAAATCTTCCATTTCGTCCAATCCTCGTTCGACGATCGGCACGCATACCGTTGTATTTACGGAAATTCGAGAGCGGATGGCAGAAAAATTTGATATGTCACCAGAAGTTTTTTCATTCAATAACGAACTGGGCTGGTGTAAAACATGTAAAGGGCGCGGTTCATCGAAAAATATCGAATGTAAAAAATGCGGCGGGAAGCGATTTAATGAAGAAGTCGAAACGCATAAAATCGAGTTATCGGGTAAACTGTATAGCATTTCGGATATTAATGAATGGAGCATTGAAAAAATCCTTTCTTACAAAGAAGAGCTCCGCCTTAGCGAGCCGAAGCAGCATATTCTTGAAAATATCATCAACATGAATATTGGTTACCTTAGCTTAAACCGTATCATGGGTACGCTATCCGGAGGAGAACTCACGCGACTTTACTTAGCCGAGTTTATGGCCACAAGTGAAAATACGGTTATCATTATCGATGAAATATCAGTAGGGCTGGACCACCACACATTGTTAAAAATATTAGAACAAATCAAACAATTAGGCTTTAAAAATCAAATTTGGCTGATCGATCACTCTGATACAGTGCTTGATATCACGAATGAGCAAGTGTTTTTCGGACCTGGAAGCGGGAAGTACGGCGGGAAAATTGTCGAAGAATCACCACGGCCAAAACCAATCCAGTGGGATCGAAATCCAGCGGCACCAACAGCAAACTACCAATTCAAAGATCTACACTGCCGTAATATTCAAATGGATGAAATCGAGATTCCTCAAAACCGGGTAGTCACGTTCACTGGCGAATCCGGTTGCGGAAAATCAACGCTCGTCAACGAATGTATGGCCAAAGATTTCGTGAAGCGCCATCCTAAAGATAAGCTTGTCTTAGTAGGACAAAACCGTAATCAATCCATCACGAGCAGGTCAACCGTCGCAACTTTTATGGATATTAAAAAGAAACTCACAAAATACAGTGACGATATTGACGACATATTCGAACGTTCGATTGAAGATATCATTGATGAACTACCTAATCAAGATATCGCCCATAAACGCCTCAGCCTACTTATCAAACTTGGGCTCGGATACTTAACGCTCGAAAGACAAACAAAAACCTTGTCAACCGGAGAATTCCAATGCGTTCATTTAGTCTCAGAACTATTTGCAAACACGCGTAATCCGCATACTTTATTCATTTTTGATGAGCCATCGAAAGGTTTATCACAAAACATCTTAAACCAGTTTATCGATAGTATCCGTGACATTTTAGAAGACGAATCCATTTCTATCGTGATGATCGAGCATAACGCTTACATGCTAGATAGCTCCGATTTCATTGTAGATTTTGGTAAAAGACAACTAGAGCCTGTGGAAAAATTAGACGTACTCAGCCACGAAGAATACTATCGCCAAAAAAACGGCGATGACAAAGTAGATCCGTCGCCAATCACATCAAGTCTCAAACACCAGGAAGGGATTCATTACCTAGAAAAAGATCCTATCGCCTATTTCAAAAATGCCGAGAATGTCTATAAAGGGGGTATTTTGAAGAGTCTTTCTTCCATAGCACGCGTCATTTATGGTGAATACAACTCCGAAAAAATTGCACCCGTCATTGCTATCGATCTAGAACGGCATTTATACAGTCAATATAGTTTCCTTTACGAAACAGGTGGTTTAATCAATCAGATCGTAGCATCACACCCAACGAATAAAGATACCAGAAGTTTTGACTTTTATGCACCTGGAAACCATTGTCCATATTGTTCCGGCCGCCGAGTAGCGGAACAATTTGATTTCGACGTAGTCATTCAAGACAAAACTGTACCATTTTGGGACGGTATGCTGTATCCAGACGTTATGGAAGTTTTAAAATATTATCAACATGCTAGACTTCAATTCCTGTTTGATGAGCTTAAAAACGAGCTAGGTCAAGACATTAGCAAGAGTTTCAATGACATGAATGAAGCAGAAAAACATACATTTCTATACGGCTACTGGGAAAAATCATTTTACGATAAAGCGACTAAATCCACGAAAATATGGGAAGGATTCGCTAGCCTAATCAACCGCTACATGTTCGTCTCGAAATCCATCATTAAAGAACAGATGAAGGAAACAAGAAAAATGGTCGAATGCCCCATTTGCGAGGGAACGGTACTTGGCCATCACAAAAAACTGATGTTTAATGGCATCGACATCCGCGACATCATCCAACAACCAGTGGATCAAGTGATACAAACTGTAGGAAACCTTCCAGTACTTGAAAAAATAAAGGCCATTGTTGGCGGTGACATGACATTGACACAAGATATCGATTTACTTCCAAGAGAATCCCAAGTCGCGCTAAAAATGCTAGAACTAGAACAAGCAAGCTTTGTCGGCTACGAAATGGTACTGCAAAACACCTTACCGTTCTGGGAGCTAATCCAAGGAAGTATTGAAACGATCAGCAAGAAAAACCAAGTAACGATTTGCGATTTTGCCAATATCAATGAAACCCGAGAAACAATCATTGATAAATACTTCACAAATGGAAAATATAAAAAACTGACTTACGTTTACGAAGCATTCGGTTATAAAAAAATCGTAACGCACATAAACAAAGTCAAAAAAAGCCATCCATGCCCATTCTGTAAAGGAAAAAAAGTGATTTCTGAAGACGGGCTACATGATGGCGTGTACAAACTATCTATTCCTTGTGTCAGTTGCTACGCGAGTGGAGTCAATGACGAAGGACGCAAACAAGTCATCGAAGGTATCGACGTCCAAACATGGCTAACAGGCAAAGTGAACGATGCCGTAGCAAAAGAAGCACGTACAGAAGCTGTCTCAGGTATCGAGATTTTCAAACGAATTCGCGAGTTAAACAAACAAGAAATGATGGCAGTCTATGAGTGTCTGGAAAGTTCCTCGAAATGAAGGCTCGTTTTTGGGATAGATTAGCTAAAAGTTTCGATAAAGACGCTACCGCAGATCCAATCCTGATGAATTTATTTAAAGACAACGTATCATCTGAATCTGCTGTACTGGAACTTGGCGCTGGCACAGGGTCTTTGGCGTTAAACTTGGCCCAATTTTGTCATTCACTGGAAGCAAGTGATTTTTCAGCAGAAATGATTGCCCGTGCAAAAGAAAAAGAAAAACCAGAAAATCTTAATTTTACTATCCAAGACGCATCTAATTTAAGCTATAAAAATGAGTCATTTGATTTAATCATAGCAATATTTGTTTTGCACGTTGTTCCGGATATGCAAGCTGTCATCGCTGAAGCTAAGCGTGTTCTAAAGCCAGGCGGTAAGCTGATTGCAGAAGTTCCGATCCCTAAAAAACAAGGAATCATTTCTGCGATATTAATAAATGGAGTAATGCGTTTAATGAAATTTCGTCTTTGGACAGCTAAAAAATATGAAACAATGCTGCAAGAACATGGCTTTTCTGTAGAATTAAATCATGATAGAAGTTCAGATGGTAAATCCATTATTTTAATTGCCACTTTAAAGACTTGATAGCATCATATGTGAGTGGATAAAGAAGTAAGGAGAGCGAGCCAATTGCTCCTTACTTCTTTATCGTTTTCTAGTTTACATAATATATATTATAGGAAGTTTCGGTCGAATAATAGAGATAGCACCAAATCGGACATTATGAAAAAGCACGTCTCCCTGATTTTTATGGAGACGTGCTTTTTAGCTCATAAAATTTATGCCATTTAAATTCAAAAGTGACAGTTTTTATGAGAAACACCTGCAGTTATTTCTCCAGTTATAGCATCTATCTGGTCAAAATTACTACCTGTCATATTGAGTATCGATACAAATCCCTTGTGCACTCGATACCCTGTTTGCTAAACATCTGTTTTTCTAATCCATTTAAGTTAAGCAATTTAAGTCAACACAATATCTGTCTCAATTCATACTAGACCAATTCCAACAATAATATATACGATTTTCTAAGATAATTTTTCATGGTCACCTCGCCATATCATTGCTGTAAGTATAACTATTGTCAATATAAATCCTAATGCTAATATACCTATTACTATAACACCTCACGATCACTTATTTGCCAAAATTTATAAATATCACTGACAAATCACTCGTCAAGCGTTTATTGCTTATTTTTGGCTTGTGCTTGGACACTTGCCGCGTTTGGTGCAACATAGGCTTTGAATGTGAACTATCGCCTGGGTTCGTTGTCATTGTGCTCACATTTGTGTTCTTACTGCCACACCATTTTCATACACGGTAATGCTTTCTGTCCCATTCTACTTTCTTTAGAACTGGTTTTGATTTTATTATCTGTCGCAATGAGGTCTGTTCCAGTTGTCGCTGGGCCTTCGTTTCCTTTGCTATCAACAGAAGACGGAATTCATTGGGTGTATTGTATAATTTGAAATCATCGTTGATTGCTGTATTGGCGTATGCTGTTCCTGTGATGTATTCATTTAGTTTTTGTGTCACAAATTGCTTTTTGATTGGTGGTTGGTTTGATGTCATTGCTATTGGGTGTATTACTAATGGTGTTAGTATGATTGTTCCTAAGATGGATGTGATGGCTAAAATACTTACTAATTTTCTTTTTTCATGTGAATTAATAAACCTCATTTCATTTTTTTGATACCCTGGCTAAAAGACCTTTTACACTTAAACTAGGTCTTTCTAATTGCAAGTATAGCAAGCTTTATTGTCAGATTTTATATATATTTCAAACATTTCTATCTGTTTTTATGGCGATTTCATGAACTTTTACCTAAAATCAAAAAGAAAACTAAAAAAATAAGCCAGGTCTCAACTCCTCATCGTTTATCGGAATCGATAAATCAATAACATGTATATCCAAGCCCTCCAGCTTTTCCTGCATCTTGTCGAAAATAGTCGATGTAAGTGGTGTATCATTCGTTTGTGTCAAAGCAATGAATGCATTTGTATTCTTCGGCAAACACGGTGAGTTTTGAGAGCATGCGTTAGAAGACCAGTTAACAATAGGGTTTTAGGATCACGTTTTTTCTTTGTCATCTTACTCGCATCCTTTCCGGTTTTTATTCATTGTACAAAAAAAGAAAACTGCATAAATAATGAACCTAGGATTCATTATTTACACAGTTTATTTTACACTCTCGAATGCTGGGTTTGAATTTCAAACTTAGCATTCGTTTTTATACAGAAATTTTTCGCAAAGATGTCCCATTGACCCCTAATTTTAATATTCGATTGTTCCTATTTCACTCAATAATTGATTTGTCATATTGTTTTATGGTTCTGTTGTTACTCATATCATAAATTACTACATGAAAATCAGTTCCATTTTCAATTGTATACTCGCCGTCACCTTCAAGTGAAAGTGTTGTACGCAACCTTCCATTTTTATATTTTTCTTGAGCATCTTCTAAACTAGTTGAGTTTGATGAATAGTTTACTCCATTTTCTTTAAAATTAGCAGGATTTTTGTAATATGCGTAATCAATCGGATAAGTAATTTTTTCATTTAGATATCCTGTGTGATGTCCCGTAGGAACTCTTCTTACCACTGTAGCATTTATTTCTTCATAATTTCTCCATGTCGAAGCCTTCAATTTAAATTGGCCTGTATATTTAATTCTATTTAAATATACTTTCACTCCATAAGTCTTGTGCGCGGGTACTTTTACTGACTGTGAAGGTGAAGTAATTGTGACTGTCTCTGTTTCTGTATTGGTATCGGTGCTTGATGTATTAACTGTGGCAGAAAGCTCATTAAGTAAAGGAATCTCAACTTTACCCAAACCAAAACTAGCATTTTTTGAGATTGACGTTGACTTTGAATAAGTAACAGATTTGCTAAAAGAAGGCACACTAAACGTTTGTTCTTCATCAGTATTATTAACCAGTCCCTTCTTTGTTTCTCCGAAATAAATTGGCTCTATATCAGTTCTAATAGGCTCGCCATTTTTCGTGCCCGATACATTAAATAAATCAGTATTAAAAGTATTATATTTCAATCTTTTAATATTTCCATGCTCAAGGACATTCTTGTAGTACGTATTTCCAATCCAATCAATTTTTGTTAGTGCAGGTGTCACTTCACTACTTGCACTGGCTGTATTAGAAAATGAAGTTATCCCTATCATATATCCGCAGAAAACAAATAGAAGTATAATTAATTTTTTCATAAAATCCTCCTCTTGAATGTATTTTAGCGATTTATAAATACTAAGTTCAAAATTGTAGAAAGAAAAGTATTGATAACTACTTTAAAAGAGTAACACAGAATTGTTACATTTATATGACGTTTTTGGGTGGATTAATTTTGAAAATAATGGCTATATTCACTTGCACAAATTATCCCATGTATGCTATCCTGAAAAGGAACTTTTACGGGGCACATTGAAAATTTAAGTTTTAAAGCGACGCCCTCATCTAGCCATAGATACTAAAAAACTAAGTGAAAGCGCCGTCAAATTGGTCAAGAAGATCGTGCTATGTATGGTGATTCTCTACCAAATTGCAACCTGACACCTGACGTCCTTAAGCTACTAGATACAGCGTAATCATGTTTAACTTATTATATCACGGCTCCTATAATGGAATTACGGACAGGTTGTTCGTTATATATAGGAGTTTTTTATTATGAAAAATAATCAGGCAACGAAAAAATATGCGAAAGAATATCATGTCAGCGTATCAACCGTTTGTAAATGGGTACAACTAAAGGATTTTAAGCCATTCAACTAAAAAACGATAGAAACGTTGATGTTTAAGCGTTTCTATCGTTTTATTTCTGTCTACCGTACAAGAATCTCAAATTCTAGCTTCTACTCCAATAAGAAGCTTTATATCCTCCTAAATGCCATAAAAAAACATGATTCCCCTTATTTTAAAGGCAAATCATGTTTTTTACAAATCATAAATTAGGGTCTTTGTGAAAATTTTCGTGTAAAGTCTCGTTTTCGTGATATGCTTGGAATACATATCCTTTCTCACGTAACATTTTAATAATTTTCGGTAATGCTTCTAGTGTATTTTTACGTTCATGGAACAGAATAACTAGCGGCTCATTGCTACCAGCATAAGCATTAACTTGTGATAGTACGTTCTGATACACCGCACCAGAGTTACCTGAGCTATAGCGCCAGTCATTACTATCAATATTCCAATCAACCAATCGGAAACCATTCTGTTTCGTTTGTTCAACTTGCTGTTTTGTCAAATACGTACTGCCATAAGGTGCACGTATTAAATTTGTGCGGATGCCACTCAATTCTTCAAATTTATCTCGCTCACGGCTCATTTCACTAATAAATGTAGGATTATTCTTACGATATAGCTGCTTAGCGTCATGTGTATAGCTATGTAAACCAATCACAAATCCACTACTAACCATTCGTTGGAAGGTTGCCTTATCACTATTCGGAAATTCATTTCCCACAAAGAAAAATGAAGAAGGTGCTTTTTCTTTCTCAAGTATCTCTAAAAACTGCTTTAAGTAAGCACTCGGTCCATCATCAAACGTTAAATAAACGACTTTTTTACCTTGCGCTGGACCAGGTGGGTCTTTTGGAGCTGCACTAATTGGTTGTTGCTTCGCTGGCACCTTCCAATGTTGCGCAGAAACGGCTTCTGCTTTTAGCACCAGTAATTCTTTAGATGAGGCGCTTTGTGTAAATAAATTATTGGTGACAACTAACCCCCCAATTGTCAACACAACTGTCGCTGCGATGATAGCGATGAGCCACTTCAACTTTGACGACTGGATGTTTTTTGCTTGCGACCTTCTACTTTGTCTCATTGCTTACTGCCTCCTTTTTATTCCTCTCTATAACAATTTAAACATAATTTTCATGATAATTCAAGCATTATCTGTCTTAAATATCATTTTTCGAAATATAATAGACTTTTTTGTAATTTAAAAGTAATAAAACGACGCAAAATGTTATTTACGCCGCTTTTGTTTTTAATTATATTTTTGAGTTTCTAAAATACGATTTGCCATATCTATCACATCATCTTCAGGGGCTTCAATACCTTCTAATGGATATCTGATTCCAAGGTTCTCCCATTTGTAGACGCCCATCGTATGATAAGGCAGTACCTCTACTCTTTCCACGTTGGGAAGCGCCCTGATGAACGCATGTAATTTAGTTAGATCATCTGGATCATCTGTTTTTGTTGGAATTAATACGTGACGTATCCAAACTGGCTGTTCTTTATCTGCTAAATATTGTGCAAAATCAAGAATTGGAGCATTTGGACGTGTCGTTAATTTCAAATGTTTCGCAGGATCGATCTGTTTAATGTCCAGCAAAATCAAATCTGTTATTTTCATTAAGCGATCTAGCTTTTCGATAAATTCAGGATCTCTTGTAAAGCAACCACCACAAGAATCGATAGTAGTATGGATTCCTGCTTTTTGACAAAGAGTAAAGAGTTCAATTAAGAAGTCTACTTGTAGCAATGGTTCCCCACCGCTGACAGTAATACCTCCGCCTGAAGCATCCATGAAAGCCTTATACTTATAAGCTTCCTCAAAAACATCCTGTGCGGTTCTTTCCTCCCCAATTCCAATCTTCCAAGTATCCGGATTATGACAAAATTGGCAACGCAACAAACAACCTTGCATAAAAACAATAAAACGAATCCCAGGACCGTCAACAGTCCCCATTGTTTCTACGGAATGAACTCGACCAATAACTTCAGACATTGTACTTCTCTTCCTTTCATGATTGACTACCTTACAACAGATAGGGATTGTAACTATCACAATCCCTATTATTATTATTTTCTCGCTTCTCGTTTCGCTACCTTACATAGATTCGTGCATAGTACGATGAATGACATCTAATTGTTGTTCACGCGTCAGTTTAATGAAATTAACAGCGTAACCAGATACACGAATCGTTAATTGCGGATATTCTTCTGGATGATCCATGGCATCAAGCAATGTGTCACGGTTGAAGACGTTGATATTTAAATGATGGCCCATTTTTGTGGAGTAACCATCAAGCATGGCTACTAAGTTATTGATTTGTGATTCATCTTCGCGGCCTAACGCTTTTGGTACAATGGAGAATGTGTTAGAAATTCCATCTTGACCATATTCGTACGGAAGTTTGGCAACCGATGAAAGTGATGCCAGGGCACCTTTTGTATCACGACCGTGCATTGGATTTGCTCCAGGTGCGAAAGGTTCGCCAGCCCGACGTCCATCTGGTGTATTACCAGTTTTCTTACCATATACAACGTTCGATGTAATGGTAAGAACAGATGTTGTATGAACGGAATCGCGGTATGTTTTATGTTTTCTTACTTTCGTCATGAACGCTTTTAGAAGATCCACAGCGATTTGGTCAACACGATCATCGTTGTTTCCGTATTTAGGATAGTCACCGATGATTTCAAAATCAACCGCAATACCATTTTCATCGCGGATTGGTTTTACTTGTGCATATTTGATCGCACTCAAGGAATCGGCTGCAACGGAAAGTCCGGCAATACCTGTAGCCATCGTACGTAACACGTGTGTATCATGTAACGCCATTTCCAAACGTTCGTACGCATATTTATCATGCATGTAATGGATAACGTTTAATGTATTGAGATACAACTCGGCAATCCATTCCATCATTTCATCATATTTCACCATAACTTCTTCGTAATCTAATACTTCGGAAGTAATAGCTTGGAATGCTGGACCAACTTGTGCTTTTGATTTCTCATCTATGCCACCATTAATCGCGTAAAGCAATGTTTTCGCAAGGTTGGCACGCGCGCCAAAGAATTGCATTTGTTTACCAATACGCATTGCGGATACACAGCATGCGATTCCATAGTCGTCACCCCATTTAGGACGCATAACATCGTCGTTTTCATATTGGATAGCACTGGTTTTGATAGACATTTTAGCACAGAATTTCTTGAATCCTGATGGTAATTGTGTCGACCAAAGTACGGTTAAGTTTGGTTCAGGAGCTGGCCCTAAGTTGTTTAGGGTGTGTAAGAAACGGAAAGAGTTTTTCGTTACAAGCGGTAGCCCATCTTCTGAAATACCACCGATGGATTCTGTTACCCATGTTGGGTCTCCAGAGAACAATTCATTGTAGTCTGGTGTACGAGCGAATTTCACAAGACGTAGTTTCATGATAAAGTGATCCACGATTTCTTGTGCTTCCACTTCTGTTAGTGTGCCGTTGCGAAGGTCGCGTTCCACGAAGATATCAAGAAATGTTGATGTACGGCCTAAACTCATAGCAGCACCATTTTGTTCTTTGATTGCTGCAAGATAGCCGAAGTATAACCATTGGAAAGCTTCTTGTGCAGTTGTTGCTGGTTTCGAAATATCAAAACCGTGTTGCGCTCCAAGTTGTTTCAACTCACCCAATGCGCGGATTTGTTCATTTAGTTCCTCGCGTAAACGAATAATATCATCACTCATTGTGCGAAGTCCTGTATTCTTCAGATCTTTCTTCTTGTCTTCAATTAGACGATCTACACCGTATAAAGCGACACGGCGGTAGTCACCGATGATACGTCCGCGTCCGTATGCATCTGGAAGTCCTGTGATGACACCAGATTTACGAGCGGCACGCATTTCGTCATTATAGGCATCAAAAACACCTTGGTTATGCGTTTTGCGCCAATCTCTGAAAATGCTAGAAATCTCTTTGTCGACTTCATAGCCGTATGCTTCACAAGCTAGCTCTGCCATACGGATTCCGCCGAAAGGTTGTAATGAGCGTTTAAACGGTACGTCTGTTTGCACGCCCACCACTGTTTCTAAATCTTTATTTAAGTATCCAGGATTGTGTGAAGTGATCGTTGATACGATTTTTGTATCCATATCTAGCACGCCGCCGTTTTCCCGCTCTTGCTTCGTTAAATCCATAACTTGATCCCATAATTGCGATGTTGCATCTGTAGGACCTACTAGGAAAGTGTCATCACCTTCATACAATCTGTAGTTCTTCATAATAAAGTCTCTTACGTCAATTTCATTTTCCCAGTTACCACCTGTAAATTCAAACCATTGTTCTTTCATCACGGAAACCTCCTACGTTTCATTGTTCATTTATGAGCGTTAAAAATTGAGCAAAGCTACCCAAGTAACTTCTATACTGTTATCATACCACAAATTAAAAATAATGCTACAGTTTTCACATAAAAATTTCATCGTTTTTCCAATATAATAAAGTGCTTTCATTCTTTTTTTAGCGCTAAGTCATTGGTATCAAATGTTTTCTAGATTATCATTATTCTTAAATAAGTTAGAAAATAATTTACGTGCAATACAATAATATTTCTGTACTATTGAGAATCGTTATTTCTGTTATAATACAGATGGATTTCTTCTAATTCTGTATCAAACCGCTAAACATTGGGACACAATGACTTTACATAAACTGTTACAAACGAAGGAAAGCTAACCCCTTTTTCGAGATTAGCTTTCTATATCAGTTAATATCGGCATCCCTGATTGTGCGCCTATTTTTGTTGTACTAATCGCTGCGGCTTTATTTGCGAAACGAACAGCTTCTTGCAATGATTTTCCTGATGTAATCGCAACAGCAAAGGCACCATTGAACGTATCTCCAGCGCCAGTAGAATCTTTTACATCCACCGGAACGGCTGGAATCGTTACTTTTTCATGGGGTAAACAGAGCTGAACGCCCTCTTTTCCCAGCGTTATGAGCAAAGCTTCTGTTTTTCCATGTAGCATATCGTCCGGTAGTTGCTTGGATTCACTTTCATTGGGTGTCAAATACGTGATCTTTCGCAAAAATGATACTGGGAAACGGTCCACAGGTGCGGGATCAAAGATAGTTGGAACATGGTAGCGCGCTGCTATATCGACCACTTTTTCAATGATTGGAAATGGAATCTCATTTTGCAGTAGAACGATTGATGCTTCTGAAATGATCTCTGTTAATGGCAGATCGCTTGGCCAAGCCTGATTAGCGCCAGGAGCAACGATAATCCGATTATCTCCACGCTCCCGCAAAATCATCGCCAGTCCTGTCGTAGCATCGATACTTCGAACATGCGTGACGTCAATGCAAACAGAATTTAAATTAGCCAGCGCATCTGCTCCAAAAGCATCATTTCCAATCATGCCGACCATCATGACATCCCCGCCGAGCTTTGCTGCAGCAACCGCTTGATTGGCGCCCTTACCACCTGGTGATATCACCGCAGCGTTCCCTTTCACCGTCTCGCCTATTTGCGGCATTTCGGATAGCTCTGTAGCGATATCCATATTAATACTCCCAATAACAACAATTTTCCCCATCTTGCTAATCCCTCATTTCCAAAGTGATTTTTGAGATGTCGTGATAGCTGTAGCATTTGCTGCCAAAATTTCATCAATTTGTGTTTGTGTCGTAATTAATCCACCCGCGATAACTGGAATATGAAGTAGTTCCGTCATTTTTTCCACCATCGTTGGCAAAATACCTGGTAATAATTCGATGTAATCTGGTTGGACTTTTTGAACGAGTGCTGTACCTTTTGTAAAAGCGCTCGAATCCAGCATGAAAAGCCTTTGAATCGCGAGTACTTTGTGCTGCTTTGCTTTTACAATAACGTTGCCACGCGTGGAGATAATTCCAGCCGGGCGGACGTCCTGACAGAGAAAATCCACAGCATATTCATCGTTTTTCAAGCCATGAATCAAATCGGCATGCAAAATCACTTTTTTGCCTCCCGAAGCTGCCAATTGGACGAGCGACTTCAGTTGTCCGACTTGTGTTTCTAACATCACCATATATTCTGCATCCAGCTTCAGAATTTTCTCCACATCACGATGATTATGTGCAGCAGGTATAATCGTTTGACCATTAAACGGCATTTTTTTCGCTCCTTTAAAAATTACATGATGCGTTTAAACATTTTTTCGAGTTCGTATGTTGAATACTGGATGATCACAGGTCGGCCATGTGGGCATGTAAAGGGATCACTTGCTTCACGCAAAGTGTCTAGCAATGTCTCCATATCCTCCTGCGTTAAATAATGATTCGCCTTAATCGATTTCTTGCAACTCATCATAATAGCCGCGTCTTCTCGTAGTTTATGAATGCTGATCTGCGGTTTATGGAGCGCCTCGTCTAAAATATCTCGCAACGTACTTTCTTCTTCTCCTTTGGGCAACCAAGTCGGATGCTCTCGGATAATAAAACTATTTTGTCCAAAATTCTCTAAGAAAACACCGACTTCTTCAAGTTTTGCTTTTTGATCGCGTAACTTAATAAATTCATCCGTCGAGAAATCAAGCACGATCGGAACGAGTAATTGTTGCAACTCTCGATCGACTTCTCCAATTTTTTCGCGGTAAAATTCATATTTAATGCGTTCTTGCGCGGCATGCTGATCGATCAGATACATCCCCGTTTCGTTTTGAGCCACGATATAGGTTGCATGAACTTGACCGACAGGATACATTTTTGGCATGCGTTCCTTAGATCTAGCGGGTGATTCATATTTGGTGTGC
This sequence comes from Listeria grandensis, assembly GCF_014322885.1. NCBI lineage: Bacteria > Bacillati > Bacillota > Bacilli > Caryophanales > Listeriaceae > Listeria > Listeria grandensis. The sequence continues at coordinate 23,866 of NZ_JAASUG010000002.1, forward strand.
ACGACAGGCTTCGTAACATCATATTCTGCAAACGTTTCATTAATAAAAAGTGGAGGTTCCTCTGGTAGCGCGTCACTTGTTGGTAGCTCTTCGGCTGATTTCGGCGCTGTCGAATATGTCGGTTGATACGCTGACGCCGTTGGTTCAGACATAGTATCAGTATCAGGCGCATCCTCTTGCCTACCGTCAAAATTCATCGCTAATTGCTCGGAAGCAAGTTTTTGTCGTTTCGAAGGGGTGGCATCCGGAATCAGCTGTTCTTTATGAAAAGCCGCTTTCAACGTGCTCGCAATAAATTGACCAAGTTCTGCTTCTTTACTCAAGCGTACTTCTAATTTTGCAGGATGCACATTCACATCCACAATCAGCGGATCCATCTCAATTTGTAATACTAAAATTGGAAAACGTCCAATCGGTAGCAACGTATGATATCCCTCTTGTATGGCGCGAACTAACGCATAGTTTTTAATAAAGCGACCATTCACGATCGTTGAAATATAATTCCGGTTAGAGCGATTCACCTCTGGTAGCGCTGCGTAACCCGTTAATTTGAAATCTAGCGACTCCGCTTGAATTGGAATCATTTTTTTCGCAACGGCCAAACCGTATATTGATGCCATCACTTGCTGTAAATCACCGTTTCCATTCGTTTTCAACAAACTCTTCCCATTATGCGAAAAACGGAAACTGATTTCTGGATGCGACAAGGCTAACCGATTCATAATATCTGTAATATTACCAAGCTCCGTATGCAAACTCTTCAAGTATTTCAACCTGGCCGGTGTATTGAAAAACAGATTCGACACTTGAATTTCTGTACCCTTTCTGGCTTGAGCACTCTGCTTCTCGACTTCCTTACCGCCTTCGACCGTAATCTTCGTCCCAGCACCATCACCGGTCGCCGTCGTCATTTCTAAATACGACACCGAAGCAATACTTGGCAAAGCCTCACCGCGAAAACCGAGCGTGTGTACACGAAACAAATCATGTTCATTCTTAATCTTGCTCGTTGCATGGCGTTTAAAAGCCACGGAAACCTCTTCCGAAGGGATGCCTACACCATTATCAATGATTGTAATCTTGTTTAGCCCACCTTCTTCAACGAGGACATCAATCACAGTGCTTTTCGCATCAATCGCATTTTCGACGAGTTCTTTCACGACAGAAGCTGGGCGTTCCACCACTTCCCCTGCCGCGATTTTATTGGATAGTGCATCGGTTAATTCGATAATTTTAGGCATCCTGATCCACCTGCCTTCCTATTCCTTTGCTTTTTTCTGTAGATCATAAAGCGTTGACATCGCATCCATCGGCGTCATATGCATCAAATCGATATTTTTAAGGAGCTTGATCAATGTTTGTTCTTGTTTTGTGCGAACCGTCTTTTCTTCAATCGGAAACATCGAGAGTTGCACCTCTTCTTGGATATCTGGGACACTGACAGCCTGATCTGGTACGATAATTTTATCCTCCGAACTCTCCAACTGTTCCAAAATATGGCGCGCTCGATCGATCAACTTTTGCGGTAAATTAGCGAGCTCAGCCACATGAATACCGTAGCTCTTATCCGCAGGGCCGTTTTCAATTTTATGGAGAAAGACCACTTTACCATCCTCTTCTACCGCGCTTACATGGACATTATGCATCTGTGGTAAGGTCTCATCTAAAATCGTCAGCTCATGGTAATGCGTCGAGAACAGGGTTTTAGCGTGCACCTCTTCATGAATATATTCAATAATCGCTTGGGCTAGCGCCATACCATCATACGTCGCTGTCCCACGCCCAATTTCATCAAACAAAATAAGACTGTTTGCAGTGGCATTCACAATCGCATTGCGCGCTTCGAGCATTTCTACCATAAACGTACTCTGCCCAGCAATCAAGTCGTCCGCTGCACCAATCCGTGTGAAAATTTGATCGAAAATAGGCAATGTTGCTTGTTCTGCTGGGATATAGCAACCGACTTGCGCCATGATCGCCGTTAGCGCAATTTGACGCATGTACGTACTCTTACCAGACATATTTGGCCCCGTGATTAGCAACATACCACGCGAGTCATTCATCACGCAATCGTTCGCAACGTAGCTCTGCGTGCCCATCACTTTCTCCACAACTGGGTGGCGTCCTTGAATGATCTCCAAGTCCCCCGTTTTATTCATGATTGGTTTTACAAAATGATTGTTTTCACTAATATTAGCAAAGCTTTGCAAGCAATCGATTTCGCTGATGACTTTCGCTAAGTTTTGGAGGCGCTCGATGTATTGCTTGACCGTTTCTCGAACCGCAATAAATAATGAATACTCAAGTTCGATACTTTTTTCCTCGGCATCTAAAATGAGGCGCTCTTTCTCCTTCAAATCAGGTGTAATATAGCGCTCGGCATTGGTCAAAGTCTGTTTGCGCTCATAACGATTTTCCGGCAGAGCAGCAATGTTCGCTTTCGTAACCTCGATATAATAGCCAAACACGCGATTAAAACCAACTTTCAGCGATTTAATCCCCGTTAACTCGCGCTCTTGACGCTCCAATTCCGCAATCCACGTTTTCCCGTTACGACTGGCATCACGATATGTATCCAGCTCCTCGTTATACCCGTCTTTAATAATGCCACCTTCTCGAATGGAAATCGGAGGTGATGGATTAATGGCTCGCTCTAAAACATCGGCCAACGTCCCACACGGATCAATGGCATCAATAATCCGCGTCAAATTCGGCCGATTCATCGATTTCAACGTCTCTTTCAACAGCGGCACCTGATATAACGAGTGCTTCAATTGCATCAAGTCGCGCGCATTCACATTACCATAAGCCACGCGTCCCGCCAAACGTTCCAAATCATATACCTGTTTCAACTGTTCCATCAGTTCCATGCGTTCGAAATAATGGTTAATAAAGCTGTTGACATCCTCCTGTCGCGCCTCAATCTCATCTAAATGAATTAACGGACGATCGATCCACTGCTTCAGCAAACGTCCACCCATCGCAGTTTTTGTCTGATCAAGCAACCAAAGCAATGTGCCCTGCTTTCCTTTTCCACGAATCGACTCAGATAATTCCAAGTTTCGCTTTGAATAATAGTCCATTTTCATATACTGGCTCGTCTCGTAATGCACTGTTTTCTGCAAATGCGACAAATCCCGTTTTTGCGTATCGATAAAATAGTTTAGCAACTTAGCAATTGCTTTCTTCTCAATCGGATGAATCGTGTTCGTTACAAGCGCGTGGTATCCATCTGGTAATTCATTATTGTTCTCATACGAAATGAATAATCCTAACTGCTCACGAACAGCCTCTGGAAATGCCTCGCTAAACTCAATGCCAACCACCATTTCCTTCGCAGATAGCGTCGTCAATTCATTGATGAGCCGGTCCTCACCCATGGGAAGCACTGTCGATTTCAGCTCTCCCGTTGAAAGATCACAATACGCAAATCCGTACTCCTTCTCCTCGTGTTGAAAGACAGCCGCAATAAAATTGTTTTCTTTTTCCTTCAAGCCCTTTGCTTCCATCATCGTTCCCGGAGAAATCAACTGCACTACTTCCCGTTTCACCATACCTTTTGCAAATTTGGCATCTTCCACTTGCTCACAAATCGCGACCTTGTAACCTTTATCGATCAGCGTATCAATATAACCCGCAGCCGAATGGTACGGAACGCCACACATCGGAATCGGGTTATCCGAGTTTCCAGCACGCGCCGTCAACGTTATCTCCAAAATCTGTGATGCCTGAATCGCATCTTCAAAAAACATTTCATAAAAGTCTCCCAATCGGAAAAACAAAAAGGCATCTTTATAATTTTCTTTAATTGCTAAATACTGCTTCATCATCGGCGTAACTTCTACTGCCATTCCAATCAACCCTTTTTCTCTTTGTTTAAAAGTTATTTTGTCTTATTATTATAGCACAATAGAGTAAAATCATGAAGAAAAGCCCGATTCAGATACAAAGAAACGATGCAGTGATTTAAAAGCACGCTGCATCGTTATCTCTTATTTTTGTAGCTCAGAGGTGACTTTGTCGCTAATCTCCCGCGTAATCGATTGTAGCAAATCATTCGCTTCTTCCTGTGAACGTCTAAATTCCTGCACGATCGGCAAGTGATCAATCTCCGCTGTCAAAGCATCAATATCATTTTCTGTTTTCTTTACCGCTCCGAATTTTTGATAATGCTCTAGGTTAACAGCCTCTTTTTGCAATTTCTTGATATCGCCCACCTTCGCAGCTACTTTTTGATTCGTATTAATCTTCGCTTCCGCAGCACGGTAAAATTCCACGGCTTCTGTTTTTTGAAGGGCGTCTTTTAACTCGCGCGCCTTGGCGATGATATCTTCTTTTTGATAGGTCAAAATAGGTACCTCCTTCATCAAAGCGTGAATGGATGATCTTCATTAATCAAAATTCGCTCGATTTTCGTCGCACGGCCCGTCGTGTCATGAATGCTAATCATGCAACCTGATAAAACAGCGCGGCCAGTCTTTGGAACTTCAAACCGAGAAGGCATCGCTGTTAAGAAACGACGTAAACTGGCCTCTTTATCCATACCTAAAATACCGTCATACGGTCCTGTCATACCGACATCGGTCAAATAGGCCGTTCCTTGTGGTAAAATCCGATTATCCGACGTTTGCACGTGCGTATGCGTACCAACAATCGCCGTGACGCGACCATCGACGTACCAACCCATCGCTTGTTTCTCGCTCGTCGTCTCCGCGTGAAAATCAACAAAGATAATATTCGTACGTTCGGATGCCTCGGCAATCAGCTCGTCCATTTTGCGGAATGGATCATCTAGGTCCGACATAAAAACACGACCCTGCATGTTGATAACTGCCACTTCCAACTGGTTACTCTTAATAAAAACAAGCCCTGTACCCGGCGTCGTTTCTTCCGGAAAATTCGCCGGTCGCACCAAATACTTCGCATCATCAATAAATTCAAAAATATCGCGGTTATCCCAGGCATGATTCCCAAGCGTGACCGCATTCGCACCTTGTTCTAGAAACTGTTTGTAAATTTTCTCTGTAATTCCACGTCCTGCCGCAGCATTCTCCCCGTTAATGACAGTTACTGTCGGACGGTACGCTTTTTTTAGCTGTGGTAAATATTCCGTAATCATATCGCGACCGATAGACCCCACAACATCCCCAATAAATAATAATTCCATCGTTTTGCTCCTCACTATCTCTATATGTGTTCATTATACCGCGAAACACTAAAAAATACCCGTACTATTTTAAGTATATTATTTCCCGACCAGTTGGCTTCTTCGTTCCAATAAAGCCACATCCCGGAAAATGCCATCCATTTCGCCGAGTTTTTCATGGATACAAAGCGTTTTAAATCCGAATTTTTTATGTAACGCGATACTAGCCGTGTTTTCTGGAAAAATCAATGATTGTAGCGTCCAGAATCCTGCTTTTTCGCTTTCGCTAATCATATGTGCCATCAATGCCGTTCCAATTCCTTTTCCAGCGGCTGTCGGATCGATATAGATACTGAGTTCTGCAACACCACGATAGGAAGGCATTGCTGAAAACGCCAATAATGCTGCCCAGCCTATTGTTACGCCATCTTCTACTACGACAAAACGACAAGCGTCCAAATACTTCTGATCCCATACCGCAAAAGTTGGAACTTCTTTTTGAAACGTTGCATTTTTCCCGTCAATGCCTGTTTGGTAAATGCGTGCGACGTCGGAATAATTATTTTTTTGAAAATTTCTGATTTCCCATTTTGTCATCATATCAAATCTCCCATTCTTAGATTACTGCATATTATAGCCCTGTTCCTAAACAGGAAGCAAGGAAAGTGCTCCATACACACCAAAACACGCAGCTCCGATATGGATCCTGCGTGTTTTGGTTATGTGAGATTACTTCGCGTATTCTACAGCGCGAGTCTCACGGATAACGGTCACTTTAATATGACCAGGGTATTCGAGTTCTTCTTCAATCCGTTTTCTAATGTCTCGTGCAAGTCGGTAAGAAGCAAGGTCATCGATAGAATCTGGTTCCACAATGATACGAACTTCGCGCCCGGCTTGAATAGCGTACGATTTCTCTACGCCTTCATAAGACTCGGAAATTTCTTCTAATTTTTCTAAGCGGCGAATGTAGTTTTCTAGTGTTTCACTACGAGCGCCTGGTCTTGCGGCTGATAAGGCATCTGCTGCCGCTACTAAAACAGCGATGACAGATGTTGCTTCTGTGTCTCCATGGTGGGAAGCGATACTGTTAATGACAATATCATTTTCTTTATATTTGGTCGCAAGCTCTACACCAATTTCGACGTGGCTGCCTTCAATTTCATGATCGATAGCTTTACCAATATCATGAAGGAGTCCAGCACGCTTAGCCATTGTTACATCTTCACCAAGCTCACTAGCCAAAATTCCGGCTAACTTCGCAACTTCTAATGAGTGATTCAAGACGTTTTGTCCGTAACTTGTACGGTAACGTAAACGACCGAGAATCTTGATTAGATCTGGATGAATGGAATGAATACCAACTTCAAATGTCGCTTGTTCTCCGACTTCACGGATATGTTCGTCTACCTCTTTACGAGCTTTGTCGACCATTTCTTCAATCCGCGCTGGGTGAATTCGTCCATCTTGTACGAGTTTCTCCAAAGCAATTCGCGCGATTTCACGGCGAACAGGATCAAATCCGGAAAGGATAACTGCTTCTGGCGTATCATCGATGATTAAATCGATACCAGTGAGTGTTTCGAGTGTACGAATATTACGGCCTTCACGCCCAATAATTCGACCCTTCATCTCATCATTTGGTAGATTCACAACGCTTACTGTTGTTTCGGCAACATGATCTGCTGCAGAGCGTTGAATCGCTAGAGAAAGAATGTTCTTCGCTTTCTTATCTGCTTCTTCCTTTGCCCGAGTTTCAGATTCTTTTACCATTACGGCTGTATCATGTGTTAACTCTTCTTCTACTTGGCTCAAGATAACATTCTTCGCCTCGTCTTTTGTAAGGGCAGATATTCTTTCTAGCTCTACTTGTTGTTTTTCGATCATCTCTTCAACTGTGCTTTCCTTTTCTTCAATATGTTGTTGACGTTTACTGATACTCTCCTCTTTTCTTTCAAGAGTTGCTTCCCTTTTACTTAAAGAAGTATCTTTTCTGTCGAGGTTTTCCTCCCTTTGCAATAAGCGATTTTCTGATTTTTGTAGTTCCCCTCTTCGCCCACGAAGTTCATTTTCGATTTCAGTACGTAACTTATGATTCTCCTCTTTTCCTTCAAGCAATGCTTCTTTCTTCATGGTTTCTGCTTCTTTTTTAGCGTCTTCCGTGATTAATTCAGCCGTACTTCTGGCAGCTGCCAATTTCCGTTCGGAGCTTGATTTATAAATTAGAGAACCAACAACCAGACCGACGATCAAGAAAAGCAAGCTGGAGATGATTGTGATTACGAGTTCCATCCTTACACCTCCTTTGCTATTCAATTCTTTTTAATGGTTATGTCGGTTGCCAGAAATATTCCTGACACGCGTGTATTTTTTCATTTTTAAATGTAAAATATACAATTTAATTCTATAGGTCAATCCATCTATTGTCAAGGAAAGCGCTAAGATGTAAACGGAATCAAAAAAAACTTCACTAAATTAAGAGATTATATCAAAAAAGCCACCCAGTCATCACGCGATTGGGTGGCTTTTCTTCGCTTCTTTTATTTATCTTCATCAAGTAAATCGATTTCTTCTGGTAAAGCGTCTTCTGTAAAGTTAGGTTTTACATCGATTTCGTATTCTTGACGAACACGTTTGGAAATTTCATCACGAATTTCAGGATGCTCTTTCAAATATTGTTTAGCATTCTCGCGACCTTGACCGATGCGTTCTTCATTATAAGAATACCATGAACCACTCTTATTGATTACATCAATTTCTGACGCCATATCAACAAGTTCACCTTCGCGCGAAATACCTTGGCCATACATAACATCCACTTCAGCAACACGGAACGGTGGTGCTACTTTGTTTTTGACTACTTTAATCTTGGTTTTATTACCAATAACATCTGTACCTTGTTTCAACTGTTCTGCACGTCTTACTTCTAGACGAACAGTCGAATAGAATTTCAACGCGCGTCCACCTGGTGTTATTTCAGGGTTACCAAACATAACACCTACTTTTTCACGAATTTGGTTAATGAAAATCGCAATGGTTTTGGATTTATTGATAGCACCAGATAGTTTACGCAGTGCTTGGGACATCAATCGCGCTTGTAAACCGACATGAGAATCTCCCATTTCACCTTCGATTTCAGCACGTGGCACAAGTGCTGCTACGGAATCGATAACTAGGATATCAACGGCACCACTACGAACTAACGCCTCTGCTATTTCTAGCGCTTGTTCTCCTGTATCTGGTTGCGATAATAGTAGTTCATCAATGTTAACGCCTAAGTTCTTCGCATAAGCTGGGTCTAGCGCGTGCTCAGCATCAATAAATGCGGCTGTCCCACCTTGTGCTTGCACCTCTGCAATCGCGTGTAGCGCAACGGTTGTTTTACCTGAGCTTTCTGGTCCGTATACTTCGATAATACGCCCACGTGGATAACCACCGACTCCTAATGCAATATCAAGTGCTAATGAACCACTGGATATTGTAGAAATATTGTGGTCTGATTGTTCCCCTAACTTCATAATGGAACCTTTACCGAATTGTTTCTCAATTTGTTTTAACGCCTGATCTAAGGCCGCTTGACGATCACTCACATTATTGCCTCCTAGTCTTTATCTATAATATCTAATCCATAAAAACAATCTTCAACGTATGCATCAACTTGCACGCTTCCTTGTGATAGAAGTGACGTGTTGATTTACGGTCTGTTTTTATTGCCTATAGATACTATACCTTATTTTTTTAAGATACACAAGCAAAAAGCGAATATTTGTTCGTATTTTTTTATTGCTCGCCATTTTCATCTCATACTGATCAAATTCGCTTCCTCGCCATGCCTTTATTATAGCGGGTTTACAAGGTTTCGTCTAACCTTTTTTTATCCCTATTGGATCAAGTTTTAACCCCTTATTTCTCACTTTTCTCTAATTTTTCATCCAAAAAAGCTTTAATCAGCGCAAAACCCTCTTTTACAGCTCGGCGACGATTGTAATTGCGATCTCGGTTGAATGTATAGCGATAGGCAAGCGTGGGATAGTCTACAACGCTTAGACCGATCCAAACAGTGCCAACTGGATGACCTTCTAATGATTTTGGACCTGCTACACCGGTAAAGCTAATTCCTATATCTGTCTTGCATAATTTCCGAATGTTATCTGCCATCTCCATTGCACAAGCTTGGCTGACAACGCCTTCTTGTTCCATCGTTTCTGTGGAGACGTGTAGTAACTCATGTTTCATTTCATTACTATATGTGACCATCCCACCTTTAAAAATCTTAGAAATTCCTGTTGTGCCACCTAATTCCGCTTGAAATAAGCCAGCTGTGAGGCTCTCAGCTGCTGAAATAGTCATGTTGGCATCCATAAGCTGCTGAATCACTAAATCAACGAGGGTGACCTCTCCAGAGCCGTATATGTATGCTCCGTCCCGCTTAATGATTTCTTCTTCTGATGTTGCAATAAGCTGTAAAGCCTCTTCTCTTGTTTTTGCAGAAGCTGTCAGCCGAATCACGACTTCATTTTCGCCCGCATAGGTCGCAATCGTTGGGTTTGTCTGTGTAGCAATTAAGTCTTTCAGGTCATCTGCTAGTTTGGATTCACCAATGCCGAAAAAACGTAATATCTTGGATTCTAATACAATTTCGTGCTCGCTATTTTTTAGTAACAGCAGTTTCGCATATTTTGTAAACATCGGTTGCATTTCTGAAGGAGGGCCAGGTAGTAAAACATAGGTGTGGGAATCGGTTTCTAAAAACATGCCAGCTGCAAAGCCGAATTCGTTTGATAACACATGCGATCCTTCAATGATCTCTGCTTGACGCTTGTTGTTTTCTGACATTTTGTCATTTCTTGCCGCAAAAAAGCTTTCAATTTTGGATAAATGGTCTGTGTCATAAATAATTCCTTTTGTTAAATATGATGCTAAAACTTGTTTCGTAATGTCGTCTTCTGTTGGGCCTAAACCACCCGTGAAAATCAAAATATCGCTTCGTTTTTCGGCGATTTTAATCACTTTTTTCAAGCGTTCAGGGTTGTCTCCAACAACTGTATGATGATATACATAAACACCACACTCGGCAAGCTCTTTTGATATGAATGCGGCATTGGAATTCACAATTTGGCCAAGTAATAGCTCCGTTCCAACAGCAATAATTTCTGCACTGCGCATGAAAACACGTCCTCTCTATTCTTCTATACTACATCTTCTATTTGAAAAATACTAATAGTTGAGATCAAAAAAAAACAACTTATCTAAGCATAGATAAGTCGCTGCATAATTACATAGAACCTTTAAAGATATTACGGTTTTTGTAGAAATAATCCCAGCCTGACCAAACAGTGAAGAAGGTACAAACGTATAGGAAAATTAAATCGATGCGAATACCGCTCCATTCGAACGGCCAGTTGTGTAATAATAACAACGGAATCGCGATCATTTGTGTGAAAGTCTTAATTTTGCCGAGTTGTCCAGCTGCCATTACTTCGCCACCTTCAACAAGTAATAGTCGCAAGCCAGTAACTGCAAATTCGCGGCTGATAATAATGATGATGACCCAAGCAGGGGCAATATGTTGCTCTACTAAAACAATGAATGCTGCTGCTACAAGTAACTTGTCCGCCAATGGATCGGCAAATTTCCCAAAATTAGTAATCAGATTATACTTCCTAGCTAGATGACCATCAAACCAGTCTGTCAGTGCCGCAACGATGAAGATTATAGCGGCGATAATGTTTGATACTGGAATTGTGGAATCAAGCCATGTAACTGTTCCTAGACCAAGCGGAGCCACACATAATACGACAAAAATCGGTATTAAGATGATGCGCGCCAATGTTATTTTATTAGGTAAATTCATTTTCCCCACCCCTTCTTTACTATGTAATAACGCAGCGCGGCAATAACTGCTTACGCTTATGCTAGATGCAAAATGTAAGCTTTTATCGCCACGCTGTATTTAGAGCTTGTTATTGCGCGCTACTATCACTACTGTCTGAATTGCTATCAGTCGTGCCAGTATCCGTGCTTGTTGCAAGGTTAATCGTTAATTTCTGCGTAATGGAATCTTTCGCTAGTTCTGCCGCTTGGTCATTGATTTTCATTGCTACCGGTGTTGCATTTCCGACCGTTACTTTGGTAGATTTGCTACTTGCGAGGTCGAATGTTTTCGTTTCACCGTCAGCAATAATGCCACCGAAAATACTTGAGCCGGCATCATCTGTAACTTGAATCCAACTTTCACCGCCGGATAATGTAAATGTTAAGGATAGCTTATCAGCATTAGAGACCGTATACGTTGTTGCGTTTCCAGACGTATCTGCTTTGATTTCAGTTTTCTTCGGTTCGTCTTTTTTCTCAGTCTCAGTTGTTGTATCTTTTTTCGGCTCATCTTTCTTCGTCGTATCTTTCTTGGTGTCCGTGCCTTTGGTTGAATCGTCGACCTTGACAGCAGAATCATTGCTACTTGTATTCTTTACTTCGTCTCCTGATCCACCGGCATTATAAATTGCAAAATACCAAATAACAAAGCCGATAACGACGATAAACAATGCGATTAGAATCTTCGGAACAAGCCCAAAGACAGAATGTGTCGTGTTCGGGTTATCATTACCCGGCTGACTCGCAGCAAGTGGCGCACGACGTTGCTGTGCACGCGTCATTTGCTCGTTTACGACCGCTTCTTGACTTGTAGCTGGAACTTCATTCTCAAATTCTTGAAAAAGCTCTTCGCTATTTAAATCAACGGCCTCTGCGTATTGCTTAATAAAAGCTCGCGCATAGAACTTACCCGGCATTACTGCATAGTTACCTTCTTCAATAGCCACGAGATAACGCTTTTGAATCTTTGTTATTTGTTGTAGATCATCGAGACTTAGACCCTTTGTTCGCCTTGCATTTTTGAGTTTCTCACCTAGTTCGGTCAATTTTAAACACCTACCATTACATAAAATCTTTTCTTACCTCATAAACCATCCACCGTCTAAACGCATCGTTTGTCCAGTCATATAACTTGCGCGATCGCTTGCTAAGAAGGCGACCGCTTCCCCAATTTCGCTCGGATTTGCAAATCTGTGCATGGGAATCTCGGTTATTATTGCTGTCTTTTCTTCCTCGTTAAAAAGGTGATTCATTTTTGTATCTACCATTCCTGGAGATACTACATTGACAGTCGTGCCTGTTGCAGCTATTTCTTGAGCCAGCGCTTTACAAAATGCAATCTGTGCTCCTTTGACAGCCGAATAAGCCACTTCCATCGCAGCCCCAACTTCTCCCCAGATAGAACTAATAAAAATAATTCGTCCTGATTGACTGTGTTGCAATTTCGGAATCCATTTCTGCAATAACTGCATCGGAAAGTGAACATGAATATCCCACAAATTCTTTATTTCCTGATCAGGCATATCTTGAAACAAGCCGTAATAGCTATTTCCAGCAGCATGAACAAATACATCTAATTGAAAAATTGATTCCTGCAACCAAGCAATCTGGCCAGAATTAGTAAAATCAGCTTGAATCGGGATAACATCCACATCGAAAACAAGTAACTCTTCTCGTAGTAGCTGTATCGCCTCTTTGTTACGATAATAATGCAAATATAAGTGAAATCCTTGTTTTGCAAGCGCAATCGCGATTTCTCTTCCTATATCTCCACTCGCTCCAGTGACTAGCGCGCATTTCGTATCATTTCTCAAAGACGATAATTCCCTTCTATCCATTTCTTTCATCATAGCATGACTTGGCTCCAAATGCCATTTATTTTATTAAAATTAAAAAATTGATGGTCACTCTGGTACGATTTGGAAAGTCGTCACACGTTCTTCCATATAGACCCGTTTCAAAAACGCTTCTATGTCCGCGACTGTCACTGCTTCGATTGCCGGCAAAATATCGAATAGGGATGCTTCTTCAAAGATGTATTGCGAAAACTGATTAGCGATAAATTCCGGTGAGTTTAAGGAACGCAGAAACTGCCCCATTTTTTTACGTTTTATTAGTTCTAAATCTGCCTCTTTGAAGCCTGTCTGAATAGCATTGGCAAATGTTTCTTTAATTTTTCGTTCTTGCAGATCTGGATCTTTTGCGTCACCACCAACGAGCACAAAAGAAAAGCTGTCTTGTAAACTATAATCAAAACCAAACGTATCGTCAATAATACCTTGGTCGTATAATTCTAAGTAAGCATCTGATGTTGTGCCGAATAGCAGTTCTAACATGATATCAGCAGTCATTTCGTGCTGCACCGCTTCTTTCCCTCGTAATAAACCGATATCTTCTTTAATCGCCACCAGATTTTTCGCAATTTGAACGGGGAACGCCAATGTTTTCTTCTTCACTGCGACAGATTTAGGCTCCTCTGGGAAATGACGCTTCACGGGTTTTGCGGATGCAAAGGTTTTCTTCGATTGGTTATTACGAACTTGCTCAATCGCTTGCTCTGGATCGACATTACCGACAATGAATAAAATCATGTTGCTCGGATGATAAAATGTATTGTAACACAGGTATAGTAAGTCTTTATCAATGTCAGCGATGGATTCAACGGTCCCTGCAATATCAATTTTCACAGGGTGGTGATGGTACATGTTTTCAATCGCACCGAAATAAACGCGGAAATCAGCATCATCATCGTACATTTGAATTTCCTGACCGATAATCCCTTTTTCTTTCTCCACGGTCTCTTCGGTGAAGTATGGCTCTTGAACAAAATCAACGAGTGTCTCTAAGTTTTCTTCCACGTTCGATGTACTTGAGAACAGGTAAGCAGTGCGTGTAAATGATGTAAAAGCATTAGTAAAAGCACCCTTTTCACCAAATTTAAAGAACACATCCCCATCTTCTTTTTCGAAAAGCTTGTGCTCTAAGAAATGCGCGATACCATCGGGAACACGTGTAAAATCTTCTTGGCCAATTGGCACGAATTCATTATCAATCGAGCCATAATTTGTTGTAAAAATTGCAAATGTCTTGCTGAATCCGTGTTTTGGCAAGACGTATACTTGCAATCCGTTCTCTAACTTTTCATAGTATACAGCTTCTTTTAATTGATCATAGCTTTTTTTATTCATTGGAATCAGCTCCTTTGCTTAAGAAATAAATCGTATCGAGTTCAAACGAACCTGTAGCAGCAACGACTTCTTCTTTTGTCACAGCAGCGATTCGTTTTAACCAATTCGCTAAGTCGAGATTCGCTTTTTTCAAAGTATTATTATAGGCAAGTTCAATTAAACCTTGCGCTTGATCGTTTGCTTCCAATAGCTGATTGGATAACATCGCTTTTGTTTGTGATAGTTCTTCTTCCGTAAAATCGCCAGCTTGCATAGCCGCCACTTGTTCTTTAATAATCGCCAAGGCTTGATCGTAATTTTTCTCGTCAATCCCTGCAGAAATCAGCATGAAGCCATGGAATGAATCTATACGGCTATTCGCGTAATAGGCCAAACTCGCTTTTTCGCGAACGTTAATAAAGATTTTCGAATTGGCAAACCCGCCGAGTAAACCGTTCGCAAGTTGCAATGGGACATAGGCATCTTCACCAAATAAAATATTCGTTCGATAGCCAAGCACAAGCTTCCCTTGATTAATTGGCTGATTTTCCTTCACAGTAGTAACGTTCTTAGGATGGATAGGTGCTATCACATCAAGCTCACGATAAGCGCGATCGGCAAATGGTAAGGCTTTAATCAATGGAATAACCGCGTCTTTTTTCACGTCGCCACAGATAAATAAATCGATGGTATCCTCCGCTAAAAACTGTTGATAGTATTCAAATAGGTCGGCACCTGTGATGCCAGCAATGTCCTCTAAAACACCAGCCGCGCCATATTTATAATTCTCATCGGCAAACATGATCTCTGTTAACCGTTTGTTGGCATAGCGAATTTTATCATCGTAGACGCTTTCTAAACGCTGCGCCAAGTTCTCCTTTTCGCGTGCTACGGTTGCTTCATTAAAACTTCCGTCCGCAACATGGGGGTTAAAAATAATTTCTTGAATAAGCTCAAATGCTTGTTGTAGTAATGCGTCTCCTTCAGGGACAAATTGGCCGTCCACCATATCAAGCACGGCCGTAATAATGTGCTCATTCCCTTTTTTATCAACCGATGCGTAAAAATTGGCACCATAAAGACTTGCAAGTTCTTTACGAAATGCGGTTTGCGTCGGATATTTTTTGGTATTTGTTTCAATTAAAGCAGCGATCAAAGCCCGTTTTGTTGTGGTTGCGCGATCAAGTGGCGCTCTAAATTTAAAGACGATTTTATTGGATTTATATTTGTCGGAAGGAATAAGCGTTAACTGAATCGCTCCAACTTGTTCTTTATATTCCTGTTTTTGAGTCGTCATAAAAAATCCCTCCTTCAATTTACTGAACCTTGTTATTGTACCCTATAATACGCATCTAAACAATTAGAAAGCCCAGTTTCGTTAGTTACAACTGAAACCGGGCTTTCGCTTTTATTTACCTTTAATATAATTGATACCATCTGCTTTTGGTGCTTCAGATTTACCAATAAGTCCCACGAGAGCAAGAATCGTTAGTACGTATGGGGCAACTTGTAAGTAAACGTCTGGAATGTCGCTGAAGAATGGTAGTTGACCACTGATAATGCTCAGACACTGCGCAAATCCGAAGAAAATCGCAGCTCCCATTGCACCAAGTGGATTCCATTTACCAAAAATCATCGCTGCTAAGGCCATATAACCTTGACCAGAGATCGTTGCATGTCCGAAATCTAGCGTGAACGATTGGGCGTAAACTGCTCCACCAAGCCCACCTAGAATACCGGAAATAATGACACCTTGATATCTCATCCAGCGAACTTTGATTCCCATCGTGTCAGCTGCTAGAGGATGTTCCCCAACAGAACGAAGACGCAAACCAAAGCGCGTTTTATAAATAATAAACCAAGATGCAATCGCCACAAGAATCGCGACGTAACTCATAACCGGCACGTTTTTGAAGAAAATATCGCCAATGACAGGAATATCTTTCAAAACAGGAATATCCGGCTTACCAAAATAATGTTTAATTTGATCGGTTTGTCCTTTATCGTAAATCACTTTAACGAGGAACAAGGAAATACCGAGTGCTAAAAAGTTAATCGCAACACCACTAATAACGTGATCGGCGCGGAAATTAATCGTTGCAACGGCATGTACGAGTGAGAATAGACCGCCGACAAGCATCCCTGCAAAGAGGGCAACCCAAGGCGTCCAGTCACCGAATACATCAGCAAACGTTAAGTTGAAGACAATCGATGAAAATGCTCCCATGATCATCATACCTTCGAGACCGATATTAACAACCCCGGCTCGCTCAGAAAATACGCCTCCGAGCGCTGTAAAAATGAGTGGTCCAGCCATTAACAATGTACTGGAGACAATAATCGCTAAAGTCGAAATCATTTTGTTTTCGCCCCCTTCGCAAATTTATCCATTGCCCAGCGAATAATATAACTAGAAGCAACGAAAAAGATAATAAGCGCGATAACCACGTTTACTAACTCATTTGGAACTCCAGCGACAGCAGGCATGTTTAGCGATCCTACTTTTAACGCTCCGAATAGAATAGCGGAGAAGATAATACCAATTGGCGAATTACCACCGAGTAAAGCAACGGCAATACCGTCAAATCCGGTACCTGGAGATGTCGGTAATACATACGCTGTTCCGTAGTTACCAAGGCCTTCCATCGCGCCAGCAAGTCCAGCAAGTCCTCCAGCAATGATCATCGAGACAACGATTGTTTTCGCGACGCTCATTCCGGCATATTTCGAAGCATTTTGGTTAAAACCAACCGATTTCAATTCGTAACCAAATGTCGTTTTATTAATCACGAGCCACATGATAAGTGCGCAACCGACAGCGATCAAAATTCCCCAGTGAAGCGACGAATATTGCGTCATTTCTTGTAGGAACGGTGATTGAAGTGATGCGGATGCAGGAACCTCTTTTGTTTTGTCCAATTGTTTCGTCAGTACGTTTTGCACGATATAGTTGAAAATATAAAGCGCTGTGTAGTTCAACATGATCGTCACGATAACTTCATTCACTTTTAGCGTAGCTTTTAAGATCCCTGGAATGAAAGCCCAGAAAGCGCCACACACGATTCCAGCAAGCAAAGCAAGCGGCAAGTGAATCCATTTATCTAATCCATCAAAACTCAGCCCTACTGCAACAGCACCGATCCAGCCCATTAACAGCTGACCCTCTGCTCCAATATTGAAAAGCCCTGCTTTAAAAGCAATCGCGATCGAAAGACCGACTAGAATATATGGCGTTGCTTGACGTATCGTTTCTCCAAGATAGAAAGAATCGCCAAACGCGCCTTGGAAAAGTGCAATGTAAGCGTCTATCGGATTGTATCCGAATAGCAACATAATAATAGCTCCAAAAAGTAAGCCTAGAATAACGGCCGTAACTGGTATAACAAGGGCTTGAACTTTTTTAGACATGCGTTTTCTCCCCCGTTTCCCCTTTAGATGATCCGGCCATCAGTAGACCAAGTTCTTGCTCGGTTGTTTCCTCAGGTTTCACAATAGCCACAATCTTACCTTCATAAATAACCGCGATTCGGTCACTCACATTTAAAATTTCATCAAGCTCAAAAGACATCAGCAAAATAGCTTTGCCCTCGTCACGTTGCTCAATTAAACGACGATGAATAAACTCAATCGCACCAACATCAAGTCCACGTGTCGGCTGTGCCGCAATCAGGAAATCTGGGTCACGGCTAATTTCACGCGCGATAATCGCTTTTTGCTGATTTCCACCAGAAAGTGCTTTCGCCGCAACGTATTCACTACTTGTACGCACATCATATTCTTCAATTAGTTTACGCGCGAAATCGTACATTTCCTTATGATTTAAGAAACCTTTATTCGAAATTGGTTTTTTGTAGTAAGTTTGTAATGCAATATTTTCACCGAGTGACATTTCTAGAACGAGTCCATGTTTATGGCGATCCTCAGGAATATGTCCCAATCCAGCTTCGGTAATACGGCGTGGTTTTTTATTTTCAATGTGTTCGCCTTTTAGCAAAATCGAGCCCGTCGTTGCTTTTGTCAGCCCCGAAATCGCTTGAATAAGCTCGCTTTGACCGTTACCATCTACCCCAGCAATACCGACGATTTCACCAGCTCGAACGGTGAGGTTCAATCCACGAACGCTCTCCACGCCACGACTTTCTTTCACAACAAGGTCCTTCACTTCCAGCACATCTTTTCCTGGACTGGCAGGTGTCTTCACGGTAGTAAAAACGACTTCGCGTCCAACCATGAGATTGGCTAGTGCTTGTGGACTTGTTTCAGGAACATTCACAGTTCCCATCCCTTTACCGCGCCGGATAACCGTTACGCGATCGCACACGTCCATGATTTCTTTTAATTTATGAGTAATCAGGATAATCGACTTGCCCTCTTTAATTAGCGTACGCATAATCGAGATCAATTCTTTAATTTCTTGTGGCGTCAGTACGGCCGTCGGTTCATCAAAAATAAGAATATCTGCCCCGCGATACAATGTTTTCAAAATTTCCACACGTTGTTGCATACCAATCGAGATGTCACTAATTTTAGCATTGGGATCTACTTTCAAGCCGTAGCGATCTGAGATAGCTTGTATTTCTTCCAGCGCTTTTTTCTTCTCGATGACGCCAAACTTACTAGGCTCTTTCCCCAAAATAATATTCTCAGCTACGGTAAATTTATCGACAAGCATAAAATGTTGATGCACCATACCGATTCCGAGATCGTTAGCCTTATTAGGGCTATGAATTAGCTCCGTTTTGCCATTGACGCGAATTTCGCCACCATCTGGTTCATAAAGTCCGAACAAAACATTCATCAGTGTTGATTTCCCAGCACCGTTCTCACCTAGCAGCGCGTGAATTTCGCCACGCTTGAGTTGCAAGGTGATGTTATCGTTTGCTACAAACCCAGAAAATTCCTTTCTGATCCCTAACATTTCAATAACATAATCCACTGTCTCACTCCCTTTATTAATAACAAATATCCATTGAATGGATTGATTTCTTTTTTGATGTAAACCGTTTTACAAGCGCTAAGTTTATGTAAAATAGTTCCCTTTTGATGACAAATAAAGTGCGATATGTAGTCTTCCAAAAAAGTCTTCACCTTATTCTATTTCGAAACGCTCCGTATTGCAATTCATTTTTATAAAAAAAGCATAAAAATAGACCTTATTTTATAAAAATATGCTTTTTGACCTACGATTAGAGAATATAATCCAACGCTTACTAGGTTAAACCGCTTACAATACGAACAAAAAATAAAATCATCCTCCGATCATTAATGAAAAATAAAAACCGGTTGAAAAACCGGCTTTTATCTTTTAACGCTTTATCAAGGTTTTTGTGGAACTTTGATGTCACCGTCAATGATTTTTTGCTTGTATTCATCTACTTTTGCTAAGACTTCTTTGCTTAGGTTATCTTGACTTGAAGAAAGACCTACGGCATTTTTATCAAGACCGTATTCGATTTTCTCGCCACCAGGGAAGTCGCCAGCTTTTGTACGTGTCGCTAAATCGTCCACCGCAATGTCTACACGTTTGATTTCAGATGTTAGTGTTACGTTGTACTCTTTGCCGTCATTTGCTGTGACAGCTCCTTCGTCCCACTGGTCACGGTCAACACCGATTACCCATACAGCACGGGCTGGATCTTTTTTCTTCAAGTTCTTAGCTTCAGCGAACACACCGTTACCAGTTGCACCAGCTGCGTGGAAAATAATATCTACGCCACCATTGTACATACCAGCTGCAATTTGTTGGCCTTTATCTGCTTTTGCGAAATCATTTGCGTATTGCACTTTTACTTCTGCTTTCGGATTTACGGCTTTCACGCCTTCTGTGAATCCAGCTTCAAAGCGATCGATAACTGCGCCTTTTACACCACCGACAAATCCAACTTTGTTTGTTTTAGTCGTTAAACCGGCAACAACACCAACAAGGAATGAACCATCTTGATCCGCGAATCCGATACTTACAACATTGTCGCGATCTGTAATCGTATCATCAACAAGTGCAAATTTGTTTTTTGGTTTTTGTTTTGAAACGTCTTCAATAGCGTCTTTTAGTTTGTAGCCAATACCATAAATAAGATCATAGCCACTGCGGACTGCTGTATTCAGGTTGGTTTTGAAATCTGCTTCAGAAGCGGACTGCAAGTAGTTATAGCCATCTGTTCCTTTTTCAAGGCCGTTAGCTTTACCGAACTTTTGCAAACCTTCCCATGCTGATTGGTTAAATGAACGATCATCTACCCCACCAGTATCTGTTACCATTGCTACAGTAAATTTATCACTGTCGCCACTGCTCTTCTTACTGTCATCTGATGATCCACACGCCCCAAGCACAACGCCTGTTGCTAAAATCATGGATAGTGCTAAAGCAAATGTACGCTTTTTCACCTTAAAACCCCTCCCGAGAGATAAAATTATAGTTATTAGCACCCCAAATGCGAACGATTAGAAAATATGTATAGTATATGTTCCCCTTTTGCGCATCTAAAAGTCCTCTTTGAAAACGGATACTGTAACTCTTTTTAATATACCACGGAATGTAAAATAAATAAATATCGAAGCTCAAAGTAAATATTCAAAATATATTCTGAATATTAATTCTTTTGTTAGAGTAAATGGCTTGCAAGTGAAGTCAAAGATCAGCATAATAGGTATATGTGCTTCAAATGGTAGCATAATTTTGAATAGAGACGAGATGATTATCATGAAAGTTGGTTTTATTGGGTATGGCAGTATGGCAGATTTATTGACGCGGCAGTTTTTAGCGCATACGGATCTGGCACCCTCAGAAATAATTGTATACACGCGGTCAGAAAATGAAAAATTGAAAGATATTCATGAGTTATTCCCTAATGTGACGATTGCCAAAACGAGTCAAGAAGTATTTGAACAAGCAGTGCATACGTTTGTTTGCGTTTTACCATTGGGTGTTTTGCCTGTTCTCTTAGAAAATAAGCAAGCACTTTCTAGCAACAAGCATGTAATTTCAATTGCTGCAGGGGTATCTGTCAATGATTTGAAGCATGTCACGACGGACGCGCAATATAGTAAATTGATCCCTTCATTAACAACATCTGTTGGGATTGGAACAAGTTTAGTTAATCATGACGCATCTGTTTCCGAGGCAAACCAAACGTGGTTGAATGACGCGCTTGGGGCATTTAGTTCTGTCATCGAAGTAGCGGAGGAGGATATTGATTTAGCTAGTGATTTGACGAGTTCATCGCCAGGTTTCATTGCTGCTATCTTTGAACAGTTTGTTCAGGCGGCCGTTCGTAAATCTGACTTAACGGAATCAGAGGTTTTTCAAATGATTAGTAATTCCTTAGCTGGAACATCTAAACTATTGGCCGAGCAAGACTATACATTTAATTCACTGATTAAGCGTGTAGCAACAAAAGGCGGGATTACAGCTGAAGGTGTAGCGCTTAGTGAAGACAAGTTGCCTGCGTTTTTTGACGAATTACTCAAACGAACCGAACGAAAATACGACGATCACCATAAAGAAATTAAAGATCAAATTAAAACGTTATTTTAAAAAGGAGAAAACAAAAAACGTAAGGCGCCATTTCTGTGCTTTACGTTTTTTGTTTGGAAAGTTATTCTTCGTATTCCGGTATATCACTAATATTCACGCGGCGAGGTTTACTACCCTCGTGTGGACCAACAACGCCTCGCTGTTCCATTTCATCGATGATTCGAGCTGCACGATTGTAACCAATACGGAATTTGCGTTGTAACATGGAAACCGATGCAGTTTGCATGTCGCGTACGAGCTCTACGGCTTCGTTATACAGTTCATCCTCTGCGTCTATATCTACGTCTGGTACTTCATCAGGAATCATATCTTCGTTATACTGTGCTTTTTGTTGGGCAACAACGAACGAAACGATATCCTCGACTTCTTGGTCGGATAGGAACGCTCCTTGAATCCGCACAGGTTTGCTAGAGCCCACAGGGAGAAACAGCATATCCCCACGACCAAGCAACTTCTCAGCGCCTCCCATATCTAAAATAGTTCGAGAGTCAATCGAACTTGATACGGCAAAAGCAATTCGAGACGGGATATTGGCTTTGATGACCCCTGTTATAACATCAACAGATGGGCGTTGTGTCGCAATAATCAGGTGTATTCCTGCCGCACGCGCCATTTGCGCTAATCGTGTGATTGCGTCTTCCACATCATTTGAGGCAACCATCATCAGATCGGCCAACTCGTCAACGATGACCACAATAAACGGCAACTCAGCCTGTTTTGCTTCATTTTGCTCATTCTGTTGACGTACATGCGCATTATAGCCAGCCATGTTTCGTGTCCCTGTATGAGAGAATAAATCGTAACGACGCTCCATCTCTGACACTACTTTTTGCAAGGCTTGTGCTGCTTTCTTCGGGTTGGTCACAACCGGTGCAAGTAAGTGCGGAATCCCATTGTAGACATTTAACTCTACCATTTTCGGATCGATCATCATCATTTTTACTTCATGTGGTTTGGCGCGTAATAGGATGCTTGTGATGATGCCGTTTATACAGACAGATTTCCCACTTCCTGTTGCCCCAGCGACAAGCATATGCGGCATTTTATCAAGATTAGCGACGATCGCATCTCCAGAAATATCACGTCCTAGGGCGATTTGTAGCTTCTCGTCTGGTCGATCATTCGGATTGTTTTCCAACACTTCACGAAGTGCTACCATCGCGACGGTTTGGTTAGCGACCTCAATACCGATGGCTGATTTCCCCGGAATCGGTGCTTCGATACGGATGTCTTTAGCAGCAAGAGCAAGAGCGATATCATCACTCAAGCCAACAATCTTGCTTACTTTTACGCCCACAGATGGCTGTACTTCATATTTTGTAACCGCTGGACCTAGGTGGACTTGCGTGATCTTGGCTTTGACACCAAAACTTTCAAATGTCGATTCTAACTTCTGCGCATTCGCCTTAATTTGATCGTACTCTTTACTCTGATCAGTCGGTTCTGCTGGTGTTAACAAATCGATTGGTGGCAACTGATAGATCTCATTCTCAAAAGATTCCTGCTGAAAAGTGATCGGCGGTGCTTCGTCATCTTGTGTCAATTCTAACTTCACTTCTTTTTTAGCGATTTCTTGTGCTTTCTGAAAGTTAGAGATGATCGGCGGTAATTTCGGTTCCACTGGCTCTTCTGCCACTTCAAGAATCGGCTCAGCTTCTTTTACATTTGGTTTTGGTTTCACTGTTTTCTTTGGCTTTACCTTCCGCTTCTTGCCCTTTTCAAAAAGACGATCCATTTTATCAAAGAGCGGATGCAAAACGGCGACTACTTTGGTATAGGCTGTTCTTAGAGGGATTCCCGTCAACAAAGATAATCCATAAATCACAAGCACTGTCGCGATAATATTGGTGCCAATACGGTCTATTAGAAAATATGTAACGGTAACAATTCCCGAACCAATAATGCCGCCGCCAACTTGATCGATTTGACTCGGATGCCCCAGGTTTTCAATGAGTAGCTTCCACATCGTGCTAAAAATCGGCGCTCCATCTGCGAGTACATGTGTTACATACCACATTTGAAAAAACGTCAAAAAGCCAAGAAATATTAAATAGCAACCGTTTAAGCGTTTCGTGAATAGAGGCGGGAATTCCCCTTTAAAGATAAAATAAATACCAAGAATGGCGAATCCAATAAGGAGGGCGATCGCTAAGTCCCCTGCGATAAACTCGCCTAGCGCATAGGCAAGTCGCCCAATAAAGCCCAGATTAAAAATACCGATTAAGCTAAGACCAGCAATGATCACGCCACTTATCTCAAAGGAGTATGATTTCGTTGTTTGCTTTTTCTTTCTCGTCGTTTTTTTCGAGCGAGATGATTTTTTCTTTGTTTGATTTGCCAAATTCCCCACCCTATCTATTTTTAAATCCCACTCATTATAACATAAAGTTGATGGATAAACCTCCACCTTTAGTACGAAATACGAAAATACGTTCTTATACGTAAAAAAGACATTCCCTAGTTTGGAAACATCTTTTTTTACGTCATAAATGCGGCGTTTTCTTATTCATCATTTTGCCACCACGAACTTCTGACATATTATTCCCAACGGCCAAGAAAGCCTCCGGGTCAATGTCGTCCAAAATGGAAATTAGTTTGGGCTCTTCAAAGCGGGAGATAATAACGAAAACTACTTTTTTTATGTCACCTGAATAACCACCTGATGCATCAATGTACGTCACACCTTTTCCGAGTTGATCGACGATTTCGGCACCAATTTTTTCGTAGTGTTGGCTAATAATAAAAGCACTTTTCGATTCATCTAAACCGCTGATGACAATATCAATCACCTTGTAGGCTAGGAAATACGTGATCAGAGAATACATCGCGCGATCCCAGTTGAAAACTAACCCCGCAACGAGGAAAATCACGATATTGATTGCCATAATAATTTGGCCAGTAGAAAAAGGTGTTTTGCCATTGATAATAATCGATACGATTTCTGTACCATCTAGCGCCCCACCATTACGAATTACGATACCTACGCCAAGCCCCAGAGTAACACCACCAAAAACAGTTGCGAGCAATAAATCATCTGTTACTGGTTCTAAATCGTGTAATATAAGCGTTACAATCGACATCACGGCAATACCATATAGTGTGAAAAGTGCAAAACTCTTCCCTATTTTACGATATCCGATGATGAAGAACGGGATATTAAGAACAAATGTTAAAACACCTAGTGGCGCTGGCGTTAGCTGGGAAATAATGATGGAAATACCGACAATTCCTCCATCCAGAATGCGATTATTAACTAGAAATAACTCTAATCCAACCCCCATCAAAATAGCACCTAGCGTGATCATCAGAATTTTATAGATCAGCCATTTTGTTTTGTTGCGTTTTTTTACAATTACCTCTTGTACTACCGTCTCTTCTACCGCAGTTTCTCCTGATTGCAAAAGCTATCCACTCCCATACGATTTTTCTCTACTATAAATTATATCATATTATAGTAATCGGTTAAATAATTATTTCAAAAATTGAACTATTCAGATGGAAAGTTAATGTATTGCCTCTTGCATCATTGGCTATAAATATAGTATCATAGACAATGCGCAAACTAGGAAATTCATTTTTCCAATAAAAAATAATTAAGGGTGGTTAGAACATGAGCAGCTATCAAGTGTTGTTATATTACAAATACACAACGATTGATAATCCTGAGCAATTCGCAGCCGAACATCTCGCTATGTGCAAAGAAATTGGTCTGAAAGGACGGATTTTAGTAGCAGAGGAAGGCATAAACGGTACTGTTTCAGGGACAGTCGAGGAAACGGAAAAATATATCGAGGCGATGCACGCAGACGCGCGTTTTGCTGACATGGTATTCAAAATTGATGCGGCAGACAAGCATGCTTTCCAAAAAATGCACGTTCGTCCGCGCCCAGAAATTGTTTCCCTTTCACTCGAAAACGACGTCAATCCTTTAGAAATTACGGGAAATTATATGGAACCTGAAGAATTCCGCGAGGCTTTAAAAGACGAGAACACAGTCATTCTGGATGCAAGAAATGATTACGAATTTGATCTAGGTCATTTCCGTGGTGCGATTCGTCCAGATATCGAGACGTTCCGTGATCTACCGGAATGGGTAGAAGAGAACCGCGAATTATTTGAAGATAAGAAAGTTGTGACGTATTGTACTGGCGGCATTCGCTGTGAGAAATTCTCCGGTTGGTTGAAAACAGCTGGTTTCGATGATGTTTCTCAATTGCATGGCGGTATTGCAACCTACGGAAAAGATGAGAAAGTGAAAGGGGACCTTTGGGATGGCATGATGTACGTGTTTGATGAGCGTATCGCTGTTCCAATCAACCGTGTGGATCATACGATTGTTGGGAAAGACTACTTCGATGGTACACCTTGTGAACGCTACATCAACTGTGCTAATCCTTATTGTAATAAGCAAATCCTCGCGTCAGAGGAGAATGAGGAGAAATATTTACGTAGCTGTTCGCATGAATGTCGGACACACCCGGCTAACCTATATGTCAAAAAACATGCACTAAGTCCAGAGGATTTAGAAGCGCGTTTAGCAGTACTCGAAACACCGATAAGTGCTAAATAAACGAAGAAAAGAGTTGTTACCAATCACGGTAGCAACTCTCTTTTTATGTTCTATTCGCGAGATGATCGGTGGGCACATGTCTCAGCTTAGCAAAATGTTTTAGATCCCCTTCAATAAGTATCGCTTTTTGAGCCAATTCAGGAATCCCTTTCGCGCCAAGAAGCGTCATAATACTTCTTAACTCCCCCTGCCAATTTTGTAACATTTGGATGGTTGTTTCGATATCTGTTCTTTTCAACTGATGTAAGACGACGCCAGATATACCAACAGATTTAGCGCCCAACGCCAGGCATTTCACAATATCTAGCGGTGTTTTTATGCCTCCTGATGCGAGTATTTCTAAAGAACTATTTTGGCAATCAAGTAGAGATTCTGCCGTCGTTAAGCCCCAATCTTCTAAATACCGATACGCTCCGTCACGACGCCGGTCTGATTCAATTTTAGCGAAATCAGTTCCACCTTTACCGCCAATATCCAGCGTTTTCACACCAACGTTTTGCAATTGTTCCATTAATTCGCGACTCATTCCAAAGCCAACTTCTTTCACTATCACAGGAAATTCATGTAGCGCAACGATTTGCTGAATGGCCTCTAACCAATTGGAGAAATCACGGTCTCCCTCTTTCATCACGAGTTCTTGTGCCACATTAATATGTATTTGTAAAGCATTCGCTTCCAACATTTCTACAGCTTTCCTAGCATTGTCCACTGAATTATTCGCGCTCAAATTTGCAAAAATTTTACCAGCTGGGTTTTCCTTTCGAACGACGCTATAGGTGTCGATCATATCCGGATCTTGCAATGCCGCTGATTGTGAGCCAACCGCCATCGCAATGCCAGTTTCACGTGCGATAATCGCCAAGCTTTGATTGACTTGCTTCGTTCGGGTACTTCCACCAGTCATGGCATTGATATAGAATGGTAATTCGAAACGCTGATTTGCAAATTCCGTCTGTAGTGAAACGGAGTCTGTATGAAAATGCGGTACGGGCTGCGGTACAAATCTGACATCAGCAAACGACGTCATCCCCTCATCAAATTGCCCATATGCAAGTGTAATATGTTCATCCTTGCGGCGCGATCTGTGTTGATCCTCCATCTCTATTCCTCCTCTTCCTATCAAAAAAACACCTAAAAATCAGGCGTCCTTTGACATATTTAGCTCCTCTTTAAAAGCAAAAAACGTTGTCAATTCGTCTGCTGTTGGTTCATATACGCGTTCATTCAAAAATAAAATGAGGCCATGGAACGTCTGAATGTCATCTTCACACTCCTCACAATACTGAGTCTCCTCCTCAGACCAAGTCGCTAATAAGACCTCTTTTTTGACGGCATTATTTGGGTATGTTGTCATTAATTGTTGTGCTAGCATCTGATATTTCTCCATCGCCTCCTGTTTATTTGTATACGTAAACGAAGATTCAATATCCTTTTGCCAATCTTCAAAAAACCACCAAGGTTCATACTCACCTTTCGTCACAATGATTTGAAATTTATCCATCCCTAAAAACACCTTACTTTCATTCACTTCATAATGTAAAACTATTATAGCACAAGGCGGGTCGATCTCATTCTAACTTGCTCTTTCGCATGCTATTTTTTGAAAAGTGCGCAAAAAAAAGTTACACTAAAGATATCAATATAAAAAGGATAGGTGATCAGACTTATGGCTCGTAAAACTGTCATTATGCGCGTAACAGGAATGGTGCAAGGCGTCGGTTTTCGTTATACCACAAAACATTTAGCTTACAAAATGAATATTAGCGGAATTGTAAAAAATTTACAAGATGGCTCTGTGGAAATTCAAGCCATCGCGGAAGAAGAAGACTTAGAGAGATTTATTGAGGCCGTAAAAAAAGGACCCTCTCCAGCCGCGCGAATTGGGGAAGTCTACATCTACAAAGACGCACCTGTAGAGGAACGTAAAACTTTTGATATCGAATACTGATTGAGACTTGTTTTTACAGCTGTTTTCACTTATAGTTAAGGCTGTACTTATTTAGTAATGGAAGGAGTGATGGCGTGTGTTTGAATCATTAATCCAGATGGCGCTTGGCCCAGAGTATGTTTCGCTATATGTCACTTTTTTCATGACGATGGCAGTTTTGCGTTACTGGCCCGTTTTAGCAATGGTAAAACCGACAATGGTATTGCATACGAAACATCTATGCATCACGCCACTTCCCGTTATTCATTGGAAGCCAACAGAGGCATATCAAGCTCGTTTCATTATTATTTGGCTCATCCAAGCAATGACTCGCTTTTCAAATACTGACGATGAAGCTTCCTTGTCTTTTCCTAAATCAAGCATAAAATGAACTGATTTTTAGGAGGAGAAAGACATTGAAAAAGAAAAATATATTACTACTTATTATGATTGCAGCGTTGTTCTTTGCGCTCGCAGGATGTAGCTTAGATCCTTCACAAAACACAGATGGTTTCTTCTATATTTACCTGATTAAGCCGTTTACATCGGTTATTGAATGGATCGCCTCCATATTTGGCGGGAATTACGGTATCGCGATTATCGTTACCACACTCGCGATTCGGGCTATCATCATGCCGCTTAACCTGCGTACTGCTAAAGCTCAAATGGGCATGCAGTCAAAAATGGCGACAGCCAAACCAGAAATCGATGAAATTCAGGCACGACTAAAAAGAGCTACTTCTAAAGAAGAGCAACAAAAAATACAACAAGAAATGACCGCAGTATATGCAAAATACAACATTAATCCTCTTCAAATGGGCTGTTTACCGCTCTTAATCCAAATGCCTATTTTGATGGCGTTCTATTATGCGATTCGCGGCTCTTCCGACATTGCACATCACGAATTCCTATGGTTTAGCCTTGGAAGCCCTGATATGATCATGGCTGTCATTGCTGGTGCCGTGTATTTGCTGCAATATTTTGTCTCCCTCATCGGGTACACACCAGAACAGAAAAAACAGATGCGGATTATGGGTTTAATTTCGCCAGTAATGATCTTGTTCGTTTCCTTCTCTGCACCATCCGCGTTAGCGCTCTACTGGGCCGTTGGAGGACTATTCCTAGCTGGTCAAACACTACTAACCAAGAAACTATACATGAAGAAACATCCAGAAGTAGAGATGATGGAAAAAGAAGAAAAAGAAATCGAACAGTTGGAACACGAGCAAAATAAAAAATAACGATAAAAAGACGTTTTGTCATGCCCCCCTAAAGTTAGCGTTAAAAAATCTAACTTTAGGGGAGGCACATCAAAACGTCTTTTAATATTACTCTGCGGACTCTTCTTTCTTCTCAATCAGCGGTAGCGTAATGGTGATAGTAGTAGCAACGCTATCCTCGCTCTGTGCTTGAATAGAACCGAGGTAACCACTGACTAGTTCCTTCGCGATCGCAAGACCCAAACCATTGCCGCCAACCTCACGACTACGCGCCTTATCCACACGATAAAAACGATTAAAAACCTTATCAATCTCATCTTTAGAAATACCGACACCGTAGTCTTTCACAGAAACGTTGATTTTATCTTGGTCTTTGCCGATGTACATCTCGATCTGCTTGCTGTCACCCGAGTACTTCACGGCATTATCCGAAATAATGATCAAAATCTGCTCCAAGTGATTATGCTGAATCAACGCATGGAGGTCTTTATCATCTTCCTTTAACGTAAATGTGAAATCCTCATGCATCACTTCGAAGTTCCGTCGCACTTGTTCTAAGACGTCATTCACACAAACCAATTGTAATTCTTTCGTCTGCGAAATTTGCTCAGCACGCGATAAGTCTAGCATCTCTTGCACGAGTTTTTTCATTCGTTCTAGCTCTGTTAAAGAGGCATTCAATGATTCGTCGAGTACTGCCGGATCATCTTTTCCCCATCTATTGAGCAGTTTCAAGTGCCCTTCCATGATTTGTACTGGCGTTCGTAATTCATGCGAGGCATCTTCGACAAATTGTTTTTGCTGTTCAAAACTGCGTTCGATTTGAGCCATCATATCGTTAAAAACCAATGTCAACTCACCGATTTCATCTTTCGTAATGACCGTTGGCTCAATCCGTTTTTGGAAACCGTTGTCACGAATATCGTTCATCGTTTTCGCCATTTTAGTTAGTGGATTCAAGAAGTTTTGCGCGAGTAGATATCCGAGCATCCCGCTAATAAAAAGAGCTACGGCGCCAAGCAAGAACATCGTTGCTAGTAGTTTTCCCATAATGCTGTTGTACGAGGTCATCGGATTGATCACTTGAATATAGCCAATAATGCTTGCGTTATCGTTACTGTCGACAATTGGAACTTGGTAAATGACCACTTGCTGTCCATTAATCTTAGGCTTTGAGAACGTTGGTGCTGGTTGTTTAACAAGATAACTACTGTAATCATATTTGGCATACGGTTTTACATTATTTTGCTCTGCCGTATACTGACTGATTAATTTCCCATCCTTATCATAAAAAGCAAGGACTTGATCTTCTAAACGTTGGCTGAGATCAATACTTTGCCGAACAATTGGCCCAATACTTGCAGCAGTTAAGCTCGACGAATCCACAGTTAAATTAGCACTATAAATCACTTGAGAAGATACAAGAGCTGCTGACTTCACTGTGTCATTTTTCTCATCCAA
This sequence comes from Listeria grandensis, assembly GCF_014322885.1. Classification (NCBI taxonomy): domain Bacteria; kingdom Bacillati; phylum Bacillota; class Bacilli; order Caryophanales; family Listeriaceae; genus Listeria; species Listeria grandensis. Next base: position 54,765 of record NZ_JAASUG010000002.1, read on the forward strand.
AAGCATACTACCGATTCCTTGATAAATGGCGAATGAAAATAAGAAAAAGGTCAAAAAAATGGCAGCACTAGCGCCAAATGTCCATTTAAATTTTAAGGATCGGCTTTTTAAAGAAAATGTGTTGGGGGTTGTCATGTACGCATCACATACCCCGTACCGCGAACTGTTTGGATGTAACTCTCATCGTCGCCCTTATTATCGATCTTATTGCGCAAATACCGGACGTAAACATCGACAACATTCGTCTCCACTTCCGTTTCATAACCCCATACTTTATTTAAAAGGACTTCTCGTGTTAACACAATATTAATGTTCTCCATCAAAGTTAATAACAGCTCGTACTCACGTTTTGTCAGATCAATAATATCTTCACCACGCTTCACGATTCGACTTTCCTTCTCCACTACAATATCACGATATTCAAGCGTTGTTTGCTTCATCTCGCTCTCACTCGTCTCAATACGGCGAAGCAAGGCACGAAGACGCGCTAAAAGCTCTTCAATTGCAAATGGTTTCACGATATAATCATCTGCTCCATGATCTAGACCAGATACACGGTCAATAACAGAATCACGTGCAGTAATCATAATAATCGGTGTCTCTTTTACTTGGCGTACACGGCGGCAGACCTCCACGCCATTGAGCTGTGGTAGCATTAAATCCAGCAGAATGGCGTCCCACTCTTCAGTAATGGCAAGCTCTAAACCAGTGCGACCATCGTTGGCAACCGCCGTCTCATAACCTTCGTGTTGCAACTCTAGTTCTATGAAGCGAGCTAAATTTTTTTCATCTTCTACAATTAATATTCTATTCATTAACTATCCCCACCTTCAAAAACCAGATATCTTCCTATTACCATTGTAACTAAATTAGCGGTAAAAACAACTAATAACAGTCTATTTAGGCAATTTATTCCCGAATTTTCATCAGATTCTTATTGTTAGGCTTATTATGAGGGCCTTTTGTTGCTTTGAGCTAGGTAAAGGAATAACAAAGGATATGATTGCGAAATAAAAATGGTGAAACAGAATAAAGCAAAAAACGAGCAGTTGATCATCCCTAAGAAGAGATAATCAACTACTCATGTTCTCTAAAGGGTTATCGTACCCTTATATTTCTGGATTCAGCTTACTCGTCAATCTCTGGCCATTCTGTATGGAATGTTCCAGCTTTGTCCACACGTTCATATGTGTGCGCACCAAAGTAGTCACGTTGCGCTTGAATCAAATTCGCAGACAGCACTTCAGAACGATAGCTATCGTAATAGCTAATTGCTGCTGTGAATGTCGGTACTGGAATCCCTGCTTTGACGGATTCTGCAACAACTTCACGCAATGCACCTTGGTAATTATGCGCAATATCTTTGAAATATGGATCTAATAATAAGTTGTTCAAGTTTTTGTCATTATTATACGCATCGGTGATTTTTTGTAGGAAACGCGCGCGGATGATACAACCTGCACGGAAGATCTTCGCAATTTCACCGTATTGTAAATCCCACTCATATTCATCAGATGCAGCTTTCATTTGAGCGAAACCTTGTGCGTAAGACGCGATTTTGCTGAAGTATAGTGCGCGGCGCACAGACTCGATGAAAGCTTTTTTATCGCCATTGAAGGAGTAATTGCTTGGACCAGTCAATACCGTGCTCGCATGCACACGTTCTTCTTTTAATGCAGAAATGTAACGTGCGAAAACGGATTCTGTAATTAGCGAAAGCGGTACACCTAGGTCTAACGCGCTTTGACTTGTCCACTTACCAGTTCCTTTTTGACCGGCTTTATCAAGAATAACATCCACAATTGGTTTGCCTGTTTCAGGATCCTTTGTTTTAACGATGTTTTTCGTGATTTGGATAAGGTAGCTGTCTAATTCGCCGTCATTCCACTCTGTGAACACGTCAGCAAGCTCATCGTTTGTTAGGCCACCAATTTCTTTTAGGATCGTGTAAGCTTCTGCGATTAACTGCATGTCGCCATACTCGATACCATTATGCACCATCTTCACGTAGTGACCAGCGCCATCTGGGCCAATATAAGTCACACAAGGTTCCCCATCAGCCACAGCCGCGATCTCTTGCAAAATTGGAGCGACTAAATCGTAGGCTTTGCGTTGACCGCCTGGCATAATCGAAGGGCCTTTAAGCGCGCCTTCTTCCCCACCAGAAACACCTGTTCCGATAAAATTAAATCCTTCTTCGCTTAGCATTTTGTTACGGCGAATCGTATCTTTAAAGAATGTATTCCCACCGTCGATCAAAATGTCGCCTTGTGCTAAGAAAGGCTTGACTGCATCAATCATCATATCTGTTGCTGCACCTGCTTGTACCATTAATAAAATACGACGCGGCACTTCGATTGAGTTTACAAATTCCTCTAAATTGTACGTAGGAACCAGTTTTTTGTCGCTATGTGCTTCTGCGACTGCTTTCGTTTTCTCGCTAGAGCGGTTAAAAATCGAGACACTGTAACCACGACTTTCAATATTTAGAGCCAAGTTACGACCCATTACGCCCATTCCGATAACGCCAATTTCTTGTTTTGCCATTTTCAACATTCGTCCCTTCTCACTCGAGTCATTCGTTAAATGAATGCTACCATTTTCTCAACACTAATAACTATATCAAAACTTTGGCGCTACGGCAACGAAACAAACCCGAATTTAGCGAATTTATTGTCACTTTGCCGCTGTTTTCACGATTTCTAGAATGAGTGACGTGAGTTTTTCAAGCTCCGTTACCGCAATTCGTTCACTTGTCGTATGCGGATTTTGAAAACCAGTAGACAAGACCAAAAACGGAATCCCGCGATCGTTAAAGACATTGGCATCGGTACCACCTTCTAGCTGCAATGCTTTTTCCGGAATTCCTAGCGTCTGCATTGCCTTTATTGCGAGCTTGCAAAGATACGCCGTCTCCGGAAGGCTAAAATGATGGTAGCTCATATGTGTCACATCTTGCACGTCCGCTTTATATGTAACACCTGTTTCAATAAAGATTTGCTTAATCTGCTCCACATAAGGCAGACATTCTTGTAGCGGAAAATCGGCGACAAACTCTGATAAAATCGTTACTTTTTCATTCCCGTTCTCCAAAATTTCACCGCCGAAATGGTACACTTGCCATGCAATACCAACATCATGGGAAAAGGTTGTACGGATTTTCTTCATTGCTTCCCTGGCAACTTGGATAGCAGATTTCTCATGGGGAACACCCACTTCCATCCAAAAATCAAGTTGCAAATGCGTCTTACTTGTATGAATCATCCCTCCAACAGCTCCAGGCGCATCAAGACAATAACCAAAACTCGCGTCCACAATATCTAAATCAAACAACTTAGCCCCGGTTAGACCTTCTTCTTCTTTTGTCGTCAAAAGAAACTCGATTTGTCCGTGCGGCTGATCATTTTTAGTAAGCCAGCGAGCTGCGGCAAGTATCGCTGCAACGCCTGCTTTATCATCCGCACCTAGATTAGCTTTGTTAGCTGTTTCGATATATCCATTTGTTATAATAACCTCGGGGGAATCGGAGGAAAACATCGTGTCCAAGTGGGCTGAAAAAGCAATGACCGGTAGTTGCTCCATGGCCTCATTTGTTGCTGGAAGTGTCGCGACAATACCGGACTGTTGCTTGCTAAGCTTCACGGCAATACCTATTTCTTTAAAAAAAGTTTGCACGTATGTCATGATTTCCTGCTCTTGTCCTGATGGAGAAGGGATAGCAACGAGTTCTAAAAAAAGGTCTTGCACGTTAAATTGTGTCATATTTAGTCACCTCCGCCTTGTTCTTAAAAATTATTAGTGTTTTCCTACCAATTTCACTTGAATTTCTCATTAAAAGTAAGTATGATGGATGTAACGAGATTTTATTTGGAAGGAGCCAGTCCACTTTATGACTAACAAAAAAGTTGCCAAAGTTGTTGTTATTTTGATGCTTGTTGCAATTGTAGCCTCTTCTGTATTAACAGGGGTATTGATGTTTCTATAATTGTTGATTGAATACGAGATTTAGAGACCGCACTTGTTTTGTGTGGTTTTTTTGTTTGTCTTCAGTTGAGCTAGTGAAATCTGGATTTGCTTACTCTTATGTTTGGTATTTTTTTTCGCAGGCTTTTTATTGTGGGGGTAGGTTAATATGCTGCAAGGCTTTTTTTAGGATTAACAGTTCGCTTTGCTCACTCTTATGCACAGGCTTTTTATTGTGGGGATAGCTTAATATGCTACAAGGCTTTTTTAAGGATTAACAGTTCGCTTTGCTCACTCTTATATTGGAAGCCTAATTCACTTTGTTTCAAAGGCTTCCAACAAAAAAGAGCGATAGCGTATTTAAACGTACCACTCAAGACATCTAGGGAGTTTAGGGGTATGGATCTAGATGTATTAGTTTAATACCCGCTGCTCTTCTTGTTAAACATTGGATTTTCTGATGATCCTTCCCCCCGAAAAATCCTATTTATTTTCAGTAGATTGGTGTGTTATCTTTCGTAATAGTTTCAATATTTTCTTTGACCTTACTTAGGAATCTGCCGGCAACTAGTCCGTCCAATATGCGGTGATCAATCGAAAGGCAGAGATTAACCATATTCCGAATCGCGATCATATCATCAATCACAACAGGACGCTTCACAATGGATTCTACTTGTAGGATTGCTGCTTGTGGGTGGTTAATGATTCCCATTGACTGGATGGAACCAAATGAGCCTGTGCTATTGACTGTGAATGTGCCACCTGACATGTCCTCTTGTGTTAGTTTACCAGCGCGTGCTTTGGCTGCTAATTGGCTGATTTCGCGTGCGATACCTTTAATAGACTTCTCATCGGCATTTTTGATAACTGGTACAAACAGATGACTTTCCGTTGCTACAGCAATGGAGATGTTGATATCGGCGCGCTCGATGATTTTATCGCCAGCCCATGTACTATTTAAAATTGGGAATTCTTTTAGAGCTTGTGCGACTGCTTTGACAAAAAATGCAAAATACGTCAAAGAATAGCCTTCTTCGGCTTTAAATTTATTTTTTAGTCCATCTCGGTGACGAACAAGGCCTGTTGCATCTGCTTCTACCATCATCCATGCATGTGGAATTTCGTGTTTGCTTGTCACCATATGTTTTGCAATGGCTTTTCTGATGCCATCAATCGGGACTTCACGATCGCCGACTTGGCTCGTTGGCATCGGTGCGTTCGGCCGTTCTGATGATACATTCTTCACCTCTGTTGGTGCAGCTAGTTTCGGGGCAACTGGTGAACCGTTTTCTACATAGGCAAGTACATCTTTTCTCGTGATACGCCCGTCACGACCTGTACCGCTTACTTGGCCTAAATCAATGCCGTGTTCTGCGGCCAATGTTAAAACGGCTGGTGAGAATCGACCCATTGTTGCTGTTTGTTTAGCCGGAGCTTTTTTGGCTGTAGTGGCTTCTTGTGTTGCTATTTCTTCTGGTACGGATGCCTCTGGTTCGGATTCTGCGCCCCCATCTGTTTCTAAAATACAAATAACTGCGCCGACATCCAGCGTCTGATCTTCCTCGGCAATCAGCTCTTTAATCGTTCCCGTGAAGGAAGATGGGATTTCGGCGGTTACTTTATCGGTCAATACATCTGCTAGTGCATCGTATTTATTGACATGGTCACCAGGTGCGACTAACCATTGGCTAATCGTTCCTTCTGTTACGCTCTCACCAAGTTGTGGCATTGTGATTTTCTCAAGTGCCATTCTTTTTCACTCCTTTAAAATTCCGCTAAATCGCGCATTGCTTTTTCTACTTTATCTGGATTGATCATAAAATATTTTTCCATTGTTGGCGCAAAAGGCATCGCTGGCGTGTCTGGTCCTGCTAGACGCTTGATTGGAGCATCTAGATCGAACAGGCAATGTTCAGCAATCGTTGCGGCTACTTCGCCAATAACGCTTCCTTCTTTGTTATCTTCTGTCACGAGAAGCACTTTTCCTGTTTTCTTTGCAGCCTCGATAATCGCGGCTTTATCTAAAGGATAAATCGTTCTTAAATCCAAAATTTCTGCTTCGATGCCATCACTTGCTAATTTTTCGGCAGCTTGTTGAGCAAAGTGGACAGCTAAGCCGTATGTGATTACAGTTAGGTCGTCGCCTTCACGAACCACATTGGCTTTTCCGATTGGAACGGTGTAGTCTGTGTCTGGCACCTCGCCTTTAATGAGTCGATACGCGCGTTTATGTTCTAAAAAAAGAACCGGGTCGTTATCGCGAATCGCTGCTTTTAAAAGACCTTTCGCATCATATGGACTGGATGGCATCACAATTTTCAAGCCTGGTTGCCCAGAGAAAACTTTTTCGATCGATTGGGAATGATAAAGCGCACCGTGTACGCCACCACCGTATGGCGCACGAAAGACAATCGGACAATCCCAATCATTGTTGGAGCGGTAACGAATCCGAGATGCTTCGGAAATAATTTGGTTGACAGCAGGCATGATAAAATCAGCAAATTGCATTTCGGCAACCGGACGCAAACCGTACATCGCTGCACCAATGCCCACACCAGCAATGGCAGATTCAGCGAGTGGTGTATCGAGCACGCGGTCTTCGCCGAATTGATCGTAAAGGCCAGCCGTTGCTTTAAAAACGCCACCTTTTTTTCCGACATCTTCTCCTAAAATAAATACATTTGGATCGCGCTCCATCTCTTCACGAAGCGCAGCCGTAATGGCATCAATATATGAAATGACAGGCATTGTTATTCCTCCTAATTCGTAAAGGGCAAACTCCCTTGACGTAAATAAAACCTTTATTTTTCTTCGTAAACATGTAATAGCGCTGATTCTGGATCAGCATAGCTCGCCGCCTCAGCATAGTCTGTAGCCTCATTGACAAGCGTCATCACTTCTTTTTCGAAGACTTCTTTTTTCGCATCATCTAGTAGGCCTAGCTCTTCCAGTTCTTCTGTGTAAACCGCAAGTGGGTCGCGCTCTTTGGCTTTGTTGACCTCTTCTAGTGTACGGTAACTTCTATCGTCATCATCAGAGGAATGCGGTGTGAAGCGGTATGTCATTGTTTCAATCAAGGTCGGACCTTCACCACGACGAGCACGATCTGTCGCTTCTTTAAACGCTAAGTATACTTCTGTCATGTTATTTCCATCGACGCGAACGCCAGGAATACCGTAACCTAAGGCACGATCAGATAGCTTTTCCGCGGCATATTGCTTCTCGACTGGAACCGAAATGGCGTATTGATTATTATGGATCACGAAAACCACCGGTAATTTATGCACACTCGCAAAATTAATACCTTCATGGAAATCGCCTTGGTTAGATGATCCTTCGCCTGTAGACGCGTAGGCAACGATGGGATCTTTTTTCATTTTAGCAGCAAGTCCGATTCCAGCGGCATGCGGGAATTGGGTGGTTACTGGTGAACTTTGTGTCACAATTCGATTCGATTTTTGGCCGAAATGGGCCGGCATTTGGCGACCGCCTGAGTTTGGATCTTCGGCTTTTGCAAAAGCGCTTAGCATGATATCACGCGCTGTCATCCCAAAGGAAAGCACAACCGCTAAGTCTCGGTAGTACGGCAAACAATAATCTTTTTCCAAGTCAAACGCAAATGCAGCTCCGATTTGAGCGATTTCTTGTCCTTGTCCTGATATCGTAAACGGTATTTTTCCAGAGCGATTGAGCAACCACAAACGCTCATCAATGCGTCTCGTTAATAGTAGCTTTTTATACATTTCTAATAAGGTTTCATCTGATAAACCTGTTTCTCTTAATCCCATTGCCAAATTTCCTCCTTATTTGTTATCCATGAATGGCAAGGCCGTCAACAGCTAGTGCTGCTTCGCCAAATGCCTCTGCAAGTGTCGGATGCGGATGAATCGTGCTACCAATTTCAAACGGTGTCGCATCCAGTACATGCGCGAGTGCCGCTTCGGAAATCATGTCAGTCACATGTGGACCAATCATGAAAACACCAAGTAGATCATTGGTTTTCTTATCCGCGACAACTTTGATGAAACCATCTGATTCGCCGTACACAAGCGCTTTTCCAATGCCACGGAAAAAGAATTTCCCAGTCTTCACTTCAAAACCTTGTTCCTTTGCTTGTTCCTCTGTAATTCCCACGCTTGCAATTTCTGGTGATGTATACGTACAACGTGGTACGTGATTGTAATTCAGCGCTGGTTGCGGATTTCCACTAATATCTTCCGCTGCAATAATGCCTTCTTCCATTGCGACATGTGCGAGTTGCAGGCCACCAATGCAATCCCCAACAGCGTACATATGGCTCTCTTTCGTCTGAAAATTATCGGCAACTTGAATCACGCCTTTTTCAACAATCACGTCCGTATTCTCAAGGCCGATATTCTCCACATTAGCGCTTCTGCCAACCGATACGAGCATTTTAGTTGCCGTGAATGTTTGCTCCTGCCCTTTTACGATTGCTTTTATCACGATACCATCCGCTGTTTTTTCAAAAGTATTTGCTTGTACTTCCGCACTCGTCACGATATTAATTTTTTTCTTCCTGTAAAGGCCGTGAAGTTCTTTTGAGATCTCCCTGTCTTCCGTTGGCAAAATACGATCGCTATATTCAATGACAGTGACATTTACGCCAAAATCATGCAACATAGATGCCCACTCCATACCAATAACGCCACCACCAACGATGATGATCGACTCTGGCAAAGCTTCGAGTTGCAAGGCACCGTCGGATGATAAAACCGATGTTTCATCAAACGCAAGACCTTTTAAAGCACGTGGTTTAGAGCCTGTCGCAATAATTAAGTTTTTAGGAATCAACATTTCATTTTCGCGACCATCTGCAAACTCAACAGAAATCGTTCCGGCTGTCGGTGAAAAAATAGATGGTCCTAAAATTGTGCCTTTTCCTTCGTACAAATCGATTTTGCCTTTACTAAATAATTGTTGGATTCCGCTTTCCAGTTGATCAACAATCTTTTGTTTGCGCTCTTGTGCCTTTATAAAATTAAACGTTGGTTCTGGTGTATCAATGCCAAATTCGGCTGCTTTTCTTACAGTTTGCAGCACTTCTGCTGAGCGTAGTAGCGCTTTACTTGGGATACAACCACGATGTAAACATGTTCCGCCGAGTCTGTCTTTTTCAACAACGGCGACTGAGAGCCCGTTTTGTGCGGCACGGATTGCAGCAACATAACCACCTGTGCCACCGCCTAATACTACTACATCATACTCTTTTGCCATTTCTATTCCTCCCCTAGGTAAACTTTTGCTTCCTCTATTCCTTGCAAAATTCTCTGTGCCCCACCATTTAGTGCGGCCATTTCGTCCTCACCAGGCGCTGTCATAATAGGTGCGATCCAATGAATGTACTGGCTCACTTCTTGTATAAAAGCTTCACTTCGGGCTAATCCACCAGTGAGCACGATCACATCAATTTTTCCTTTTAGTACAGCCGCACTTGCTCCGATTTCTTTAGCGACTTGGTAAGCCATTGCTTCAAAAAGAGCACGCGCTTCTTGATCTCCTGCTTCTATTTGTCGCTCGATATCGCGCAGATCATTCGTCCCTTTATAGGAAACAAGTCCACCGCGCCCGACAAGTTCGTTATGTAGTGCTTCTTTTGTCATCTCACCAGAAAAAGCCCATTCGAGAAAACCTGCCATTGGAAGCGTGCCTGAGCGTTCCGGACTCATCGGACCATCACCATCCAGCGCATTGTTCACATCAATGACTAGGCCTTGTTGATGCGCACCCACAGAAATTCCGCCACCAAGATGCGCTACAATAAGATTTAGCGTGGCATATTCTTTGTTCAGCGACTTCGCAATATTCCGAGCCACCGCCTTATGGTTTAACGCATGAAAAATACTTTGTCGCACGATATGCGCATTTCCAGAATAACGAGCGATGGGCGCAAGTTCATCCACGACAACAGGATCGACAATGTACGCGGGAAGACCATGATCATCCGCTATTTTGCGAGCGAGTAACCCACCTAAATTCGAAGCGTGCTGTCCAGAAACGCCGATTTTCAGATCTCGTTCCATCGCTTCGTTTACTTCATATGTGCCACCAGCCATCGGTCGCAATAGCCCTCCACGACCAACGACTGCTGCTAATTGTTTTAAATCCGTTGTTTGAAGCGTCTCTTTAATAAGTTCATAGCGAAAAGAAAACTGCGCCAAGATGCTGTCAAACGTTGCGATTTTTTCTCTTGGATGTGATATTTCCTGCTTTAAAATGACTTCTTCTCCTGCAAATAAAGCAATTTTTGTCGATGTCGAACCTGGATTAATTGCTAAAACTTGAAATGTCACGTAGTTACCTCCCATGTGAATCTGATATTGTTCTCCAGCCCATTGTAACACGTGTCTATCACAAACTTAAAAAGCTTTGCACCCCAACAGTTGAAATCGTTTTATTCACATTTTTGTATCATTTTCCGATCATTCCAACTGTTAGTATTAATGAGGCAAGTTTGTTATCCACCGAGTCGCTTCTGGAGGCGATGATCACGGGTACTTTTACGCCAGCAATAATCCCACCAACCCTAGCACCAGCAAAGAACACGAGTGATTTATATAAAATATTTCCGGCCTCGATAGAAGGTACGATTAAAATATCTGCATCTCCTGCTACATCGTTCAAAATATTCTTATGCAACGCTGCTGTTTTCGAGATGGCATTATCAAACGCCAATGGACCTTCTACTAGTGAGTCACCATCTGGGAATGCTTTGAAATAAGCAGCTACTTGGGCGGCTTGCACCGAAGATCGCATTTTAGGGTTCTCTTTTTCCACAGCACTTAGAATCGCAACTTTTGGTTTTTCAATGCCTAATTTTTGGGCTACACGAATCGCGTTATGTGTAATCTGAATCTGTTCTTCCTCTGTTGGCGCGATATTCATAGCTACATCTGATACGATGAGTGGTTTATCATATGCCGGTATTTCAAATACAGAAACGTGCGATAATAATGCTCGTTCGCGCAGTTCGTATTCTCGTTTCAAAACCGTTTTCAAAATGAGCCCTGTTGGCAGATTGCCTTTCATCAATACATCTGCTTGTTTATTTACTACAGCTTCCGTCGCTTTTTCTGCGGCCTCTTGTTCTGAATCAGTGGCAACTATTTTTACATGTGGCGACCGTAGCAAAATTCCTTCCGCTCGACCAAACAGTAAAAAATTCGCAATACCAAGTTCCAAGGCTTGCTCCACCACTTCCAAAATAATAGGGTCATCCGCACCAGCAATCGCAACGGTCACCTTTTGGCGCAGTCCCGCAGGATCAAATATCGATTTCCTTGTCATAAAAAGCCTCCTAATTTTTGAGAATTTCACAGAAAAAAACCTACATCTCAAATTAGCAGTTGTTTTTATGACCAGGTAATAAAAAATACTACCTCATCATTGTAAGCAAATTTCTTTTGAGATGCAAGCTATTTAATTCACTTTTAGATTACGTTTGCTTTTGTGCTTTGATTTTCATCGCTTGCGTCAACATCTCATTCGCATGTTGCTTCGTGACATCTGTTACTTCAATGCCTGCAATCATCCGACTAATCTCCTCAATTTTTTCGTCTCCTGACAGCGGCGTCACGGAAGTCATCGTTCGATTCGCCGTCGTTGCTTTGGAAATATAGAAATGATGATCCGCCATCGCTGCTACTTGTGGAAGATGAGAAATACAAAGAACTTGTGACCCTACCGCGACCGCATAAATTTTCTCAGCAATCGCTTGTGCGACACGCCCACTAACCCCCGTATCGACTTCATCAAAAATAATAGATGTGATGCCTTGATGCCTCGAAAAAATCGTTTTGAGCGCTAACATCATTCGGGAAAGCTCCCCACCGGATGCAACTTTAGACAATGGTTTTAAAGGCTCACCTGGGTTCGTACTCATATAAAATGCGACTTTATCTACACCATTTTCTGTGAATTCGTTTGCTTGTGTCGCAAAGTTCACTTGGAAAATCGCTTTTTCCATATAGAGTTCATTCAGTTCATCCTTGATTTGTTTTTCTAATTGCTTTGCTGACTTCTGACGGATTGTTGTTAATTTTGTTGCCAGCTCATGCAACTGATCCTTCGCTTTTTCGAGGTCTTTTTCAAGCTGGTCTAAGTGTGTCTCTCGATCAGATAGCTCCACAATTTCTTGATCGATATCCTCATTATATTGAATGATCGCTTCCACTGTTTTTCCATACTTGCGTTTTAGCTGGCTCAATTCATTCAGACGCGTTTCGATCGTATCTAACTCATCTGGCTGAAACTCCAGTTTATCAAGCTCCTGACGAATTTGCATCGCGCTGTCCTCCAGTAAATAAAAACTAGAAGCCACGGACTCACTTAACGCCTTATACTCTGGTAAAATATCACTCGCCGAAGCCACATGACGCATCGCTTCTGAAATAAACTCTAAGCCTCGTTCTTCTCCTTGTAGCGCAGTGTAAGCATTCTGCAAGCTTTCATTGATTTTCTCAAAATTAGCAAGGACATGCTTTTGCTCCATCAAGGCCTCTTCTTCACCAAGGCGTAAGTTCGCACTTGTGATTTCATCTTGTTGAAAACGCAACATATCCAAACGCTGTGCCAGTTCTTGCTCATTTTTGGTCCAATTGCGCCATTTCGCCTTCATTTCTGTATACGCCACATATTTCGTCTGATATTTCGCTAAAGTAGACGCGATGTCATTCCAAGCAAAGCGGTCGAGTAACTGCAAATGAAACTCATCGTTCATCAATTCTTGGTGTTCATGCTGGCTATGGATATCGATAAGCCGCGATCCAATTTCCCGCAAAACTACTGTCGTTGCTAGTTTCCCGTTAATCCGACAGGTGTTTTTGCCACTTTGGAATAAGATACGTTCAAGGACAACCATCCCATCACTGGCATCGATTCCATTATTATGAAGCGCCTCTAAACAGCCTTTATTGTGCGGGTTTATCGTAAACAGTCCTTGAATCTCAAGCTTTTCTTCCCCGTGCCTAATAAAATCAACGGAACCTCGGCCACCGACAAGAAGACCAAGCGCATCAATAATAATCGATTTTCCTGCGCCGGTCTCCCCCGTTAATACCGTCATACCTTCTTGAAAAGATAGATTTAAAGATTCGATGATAGCAAAATTTCTAATCGTTAGTTCTTGTAACAAATCTATTCACCTCAAACTCAGAGCATCTCGATAAAGCGCTCAGATAATACTTTCGCATCTTCTTCACTGCGGCAAACGATCAAACATGTATCATCTCCACACAATGAGCCTACTTTTTCTTCCCAGTTCAAATTGTCAATGAGCGCCCCAATAGCATTGGCATTTCCGGGCATTACTTTTAAGATCAACATGAATTGGACGACTTCTACACTAATAAATGCGTCGACAAGCGAACGCTTCAACTTTTGATGTGGATTGAATCGATTATCTGCTGGTAAGCTATACTTATATGTTCCTGTTTGTGTTGGTACCTTGACAAGATGTAATTCTTTAATATCTCGGGAAATCGTGGCTTGGGTGACTTTGACATCTCTTTTTAGCAATAACTCAACAAGATCTTCCTGTGTTTCGATTTCATTGGATGTCACGAGTTCTCTAATAATAATATGACGATGACCTTTATTCATAATTTCTCACCTCACGAACTTTTTCTCTCTTACATCTTAGCCCAAAACGAGCATAAAGTCACGGATTTAACTTGAAAAAAGTTTCTGAAAGCCATTATGCATGTGAAAAAGTCAAAATAAGGCTTGAAATAATGGGAAATACACTGAAAATACAAAAATACCAAGCCATCTAGATCAGACGACTCGGTATGCATAATTATTCTAAATTCGAATGTGCTTCGGCAACGATTTCTGTGAGCGCCGTCTCTGATAAGTGATTTTCAGCCTTATTATCCCATTTTAAGTGAGCAATAAATTCGATATTCCCTTCGCCACCTGTAATCGGAGAATAATCGACAGCAAGCACAGAATAACCTTCTGCTATCGCGAAATTGGTGATTTTCTCTATGACTTCCAGATGCACTTTAGCATCGCGGATAATGCCTTTTTTGCCGACTTGTTCTTTGCCGGCTTCAAACTGCGGCTTGATCAACGTCATGACCTCGCCACCACTCACAAGCACTGTTTTCAAGACTGGTAAAATAAGTTTCAATGAGATAAAAGAGACATCAATTGTCGCGAAATCAGCCAAGCCTTGCTCAAAATCTGCTGGTGTAACGTAACGAAAATTGGTGCGTTCCATCACGGTGACACGCGGATCATTGCGCAGTTTCCAAGCGAGCTGATTATAGCCTACGTCCAGCGCATAGGAATGTTTAGCGCCGTTTTGAAGGGCGCAATCCGTAAAGCCACCAGTTGATGAACCAATATCGAGTAGCAACTTGTCTTTAACCGCCAAATCAAACACTTGTAACGCCTTCTCAAGCTTCAACCCGCCACGACTCACGTAAGGCATGACCTTCCCCTTCACTTGGAACTCGACTTCTACCGGAAACTTTTCTCCGGGCTTATCAACGCGTTCTTCTTTTAAATATACTAAACCTGCCATCACGGCCCGCTTTGCTTTTTCACGGGTTTCAAATAACCCTTGTTCTACTAATAATACGTCTACACGCTCTTTTTTTATTGCCATCTCTACGCCCTTATCTGTTTTTCTGGTAATATTTTTTGAATCGTACTTAAAATGCCGAGGGCCGAAATACCATGTTCTGCTAGGATCATATCTACCGAACCGTGGCTAATGAACTCATCAGGAAGACCAATCCGGCGAATCACTGCTTGATCGTAGCCATGTTCCTCCGCAAACTCAAGCACCGCTGTACCAAAACCGCCTTTTAAAAGCGCCTCTTCCACAGTAATAATCGGAATGCCGCGCTTCATGAGGTCATGTAACATATCTTTATCCAGCGGCTTGATAAAACGAGCGTTAATAACACCAGCTTGGATACCTTGACGTTTTAGTTCCATCGCTGCTTCAGCTGCCATCGGAATCGTTGTCCCAAATGTCAAAATTGCCACGTCTACTGGCGCGCTGAGCACTTCCCACGAACCGATCGGCACGGCCTTCATTTCAGCGTCTATTTTCACGCCAAGTCCGTTGCCACGAGGATACCGAATCGCGATTGGACCAGCGTCGTATTCATGTGCTGTTTTCACAAGGTGACGCGCCTCGTTCTCATCTTTTGGCATCATAATTGTCATATTCGGAATGCCACGCAAAAAGCCAATATCAAAAATCCCTTGATGCGTCTCACCGTCTGCACCAACTAAACCAGCCCGGTCAATCCCAATCATGACATTCAAATCTTGCCTGCAAATATCATGTACAACTTGATCATACGCCCGCTGTAAAAACGTCGAATAAATCGCCAAAAATGGTTTCATATCAAGCGCAGCGAGTCCAGCGGCCATCGTTGTCGCATGCTGTTCGGCAATCCCAACATCAAAGAAGCGATCCGGGAACGCCGTCGCAAATTTTTCCAATTTAGAACCTACAGGCATCGCTGGTGTAATCGCAACGATTCGTTTGTCGCCTTGTGCCAGCTCCAACATCGCATCACTAATAACTGCGCTCCAAGCAGGAGGTCCACCAACAGGCTTGATAAAGTCACCTGTTTCAATTTTGTAAGGACCTGTGCCATGCCAATTACCAGTGCGATCAGATTCCGCAGGCTGATAGCCCTTTCCTTTGGTCGTCACGACGTGCATTAACACCGGACCTTTGACCTTCTTCGCAAATTCCATATTCGTAATCAAATCATTGTAATCATGCCCATTCACAGGACCGAGATATGTGTAGCCCATCTCTTCGAAAAACGTTCCTTGCACGAGTAAATATTTGATACTATCCTTGATTCGCTCAGCAGCACCAGCAATCTTATCACCAGCCGTCGGGATACGCTTCATCGCTGTTTCAATATCTTTTTTGGCACGTTTAAACTTACCAGACGTGCGCAACTTACCTAACACATTATGCATCGCACCAACATTTGGTGCAATCGACATATTATTATCATTCAAAATCACGGTCACATTTTTTCCCATATCGCCAATATGATTGAGCGCTTCAAGGGCCATGCCACCAGTTAAAGCCCCGTCACCAATTATCGGTAAGACGTGGTATTTTTCACCGCGAATATCTCGTGCGATCGCCATACCTGCTGCTGCGGAGAGCGAAGTCGAACTATGTCCTGTTTCCCAAACGTCATGTTTCGATTCCTTACGCTTTGGAAAGCCGTCTAAACCGTCATGTTGCCTAAGTGTATCAAATCTATCTGCTCTACCAGTTAAAATTTTGTGTACATAGGACTGATGTCCGACATCCCATAAAAACTTATCCTCAGGGCTATTAAAACAATGGTGAAGTGCTACAGTTAGCTCAACAACACCAAGATTTGGCCCAATATGCCCACCCGTTTTGGAAGTCGATTGAATTAGGAACTCGCGAATATCCGCACTGAGCGCTTCCATTTGCGTCACGTCCAA
This sequence comes from Listeria grandensis, assembly GCF_014322885.1. Lineage (NCBI taxonomy): Bacteria > Bacillati > Bacillota > Bacilli > Caryophanales > Listeriaceae > Listeria > Listeria grandensis. The sequence goes on from NZ_JAASUG010000002.1 coordinate 71,211, forward strand.
GTCTTTCACGAACGCAGGATCCTTAACTTTCAATAAATCCAAACAAAACAACTCACTTTCTAGGATTTCTCCATCATTATCGATTGGTACACGTAAAAAAAGCCCGCTACCTTAAAAGTCTCCATTGTTTTCATTATAAACCAGTTGAAAGGATATTACTATTAAATTGTTAGCATCCATCAAATAAAGTAACTTTTTGTACAGGTATTAGAAACCACCTAACGAGAAGAATAGCGCACCCTTAAAAGATGCGCTTAGACATGTACCACTTATTTTTTTAAAACTCACGCACAGCGATCAAATCCGTTAATCCTAGCAGATACGTCGCGTCTATATTTAATTCTTGTAAGGCTAATTTCGCCGCATCTGTATGTTCTACGAGCGCCTTTTTAGCACCGTCTAAGGTTAACAATGCTGGATACGTACTCTTTTGTAAATCAGAATCTCCACCAGTGTTTTTACCCATTTTTTTAGCGTCACCGATGACATCCAATATATCATCGCAAATTTGAAACGCAATTCCAATATGGTTGGAGAATGCAGCCAATATATCTTGATCCGCTTTTGGCACACCCGCAATAATCGCACCCCCAAGCACAGAAGCCGTTAACAATGCGCCTGTTTTCCGGCGATGAACAGACTCTAATTCTGCTAACGTTAGCGTTCTAGTTTCACCTAGAATGTCTGCTTGTTGTCCGCCTACCATTCCATTCGAACCCGCACTTTTTGCAAATAGTTGTACCAACTGAAGCCGCATTTCGCCAGACAAACTCGTATCGCATGCAATAAGCTCAAATGCCTTTGTAAGCAACGCATCCCCTGCCAAAATAGCTGTCGCCTCTCCGTATACCTTATGGTTCGTAAGCTTACCTCGTCTGTAATCATCATTATCCATTGCTGGTAAATCATCGTGAATCAAACTATATGTATGAATCATTTCCATCGCAGCCGCTGTTTGGTAACCAAGTTGCGGCTTTTCATCAAAAGCAATAATCGTTGCCAGTAGTAGTAACGGCCGGATACGCTTACCACCAGCTCCTAATGAGTAAATCATCGACTGTTCTATTTTCTGATCCGATTCTGTTGCTGTAACCGCATGCTCCATACAACGCTCGACTTCTTTTTTATAATATTGCATAAACTGCTCAAAAGTCATCATTATTTAGTACCTTCTTCTGCCTGAAACGGCTCTTCTTCATCCGATTCCGTTACTACTTTAGCCAATTTATCTTCCGCAGCCGCAAGCTTTTCTTGGCATAATTTTGTTAACGCAATACCTCGTTGGTACATATCAAGTGAATCTTCCAGCGAAACATTGCCTTCTTCTAGCGCTTGGACGATGTTTTCTAACTCTTTCATTGCCTCTTCATAGGTCACTTTTTTCGTTGCCATAATCAGTTGTCCTCCTTTTCCGTAATTTTTGCTCGAACCTGACCATTAGCCATCCTAACTGTAATCTCATCACCAACCGCTACCTTCTCGCTACTTGTCAAAATGGTATCTTCTTTGTAAACAACGCTATATCCCCGATTTAGCAATGCTAGCGGGCTTAAATGTTCCAACGCTTCTACTTTTTGCAAAAAATCACGCCGTTTTGTTGTGAGTAGCCGACTCATTTGGCGATTCAAATCTTTGCTTGAACTAGCTAAAAGTTGCTTTTGTTGCGCTATTTCACGATCTAGCCCTGTATGTGCCAGCCGAAATGCGACACGCTCAAAGGCATGCTGTTTCAACAGAAGATGTTGCTTCAATCCTCGTTCCAAACGTTCCATAAAATAATCTATCCGTTCTTGGTATTGCTCCATTTGGCGTTTTGGGCCATGCATGACTAGTCGTTCTTGGTACCGCGCTACTTCCTGCTTAGAAATATCAATTCGCTGTCGTATCGTTTGAAGTAATCGGAAACGGCGTTCCGCCACGCGCTCTAGTAAATCTCGATAATCCGGGACCGCGAGTTCTGCCGCTGCTGTTGGTGTGGCAGCTCGCACATCTGCTACATAATCGGTGAGCGTCGTATCCGTCTCATGCCCTACCGCCGAAATAATCGGGATAGCCGAATCAGCCACCGCTCGAACGACAACTTCTTCATTAAATGCCCATAAATCCTCAATAGAACCACCACCACGACCAATAATCAACACATCGATATCATTGCGAAAATTAGCACGTTCAATGTTTCGGACAATATTAGGTGCTGCCGTATCCCCTTGTACAATCGTTGGAAACAGCAGAATCTCAGTGGCTGGCATCCGTCTCTTAATCGTCGTAATCATATCACGAATAGCAGCCCCCGTTTTCGATGTGACAATCCCAACTTTGGCAGGAAAAGAAGGAAGCGCCTGTTTGCGATTTTGCGCAAAAAGCCCTTCCTTTTCGAGCTGGTGCTTCAACTGCTCTAATTTAATGTATAAGCTACCAATACCATCTGGCTCCATCCACTCCGCATAGAGCTGATAGCGACCACCTTTACTAAATACACTGACACGACCAGTTAATAAAATTTGCATCCCATCTTCTGGCTTAAAACCCAATTTTGTTGCGGATTTTTGGAACATAACGCAGCGAAGCTCAGCACCTTCATCTTTCAGCGTAAAATACATGTGACCACTGATAGGTTGCTTAAAATTTGAAATTTCCCCTTTAACATAGATGTTCTTCAAGTACGGATCCACTTCAAATTTTTTCTCAATATATTTAGTTAGCGCCTCCACACTGAGGTATTTATCTTGTTCCATCATCCCACAACCTTACATCTTTATTTCGTCTGTAATTGGATATTCCAAATACGTTTCGCGGCTTTCAATGTGTTTGCTAGTAGCATCGTGATTGTCATTGGACCGACACCACCTGGAACTGGTGTGATGAAACCTGCCGTATCCTTTACATCATCGAAGTCAACATCCCCACATAATTTATTATTTTCATCGCGATCCATGCCGACATCAATGACAACTGCACCTGGTTTGATGGCCTCTTTTTTAATGAACTTAGCAAGTCCTGTCGCCACTACCAAAATATCTGCAGTACGAGCAACGGCTGGTAGATCTTTTGTGCGGCTATGCGCGATAGTAACTGTCGCGTTTTCTTGTAACAACAACTGAGCGACTGGTTTACCGACAATATTACTACGACCAATGACTACGGCTTGCTTCCCTTCGATGCCAACACCTGTTGATTTGATTAACTCAATAATGCCTGCTGGTGTACAAGGAACGAAAGCTTCTTTACCAACATAAAGGTTCCCAACATTGATTGGGTGGAAGCCATCGACATCTTTTTCTGGAATAATCGTATCGATCACCTTATCCTCAGAAATGTGTTTTGGTAGCGGCAATTGTACTAATATCCCATGGATTGTAACATCTTTGTTCAACGCTTCTACCGTTTCCAATAATTTCGCCTCGGAAATATCTTCTGGTAATTCAATTAAAACGGATTTCATACCGGCTTCTTCTGTACGCTTCTGCTTATTTCTTACATATGTACGGCTTGCCTGATTGTCACCAACAAGAACAACCGCTAGTCCTGGTTGTAAATTTTGTTTTGCGAGCTCAGCCACCTCATTTGTTACATGTTCTTGAATTTTCTTTGCCAGCTGTTTACCATCAATAATTTGTCCCATCAAAAAAGCCCCCTTGAATTTTATCTGAAACCTGCTTGTATTCCGAGGCCTATACAAGCCCCGAAACAGGTAACATTACTTTAAAAGTGAAACTGCCTCTTGCTTGCACAAAAGGTTTTATAAATTAAAAATGAAACTGTGTGAAAGAAAAAATATCAGGATTAATCGTCTTTCGCAATGTTTGCTAAGACGCCATTAATAAACTTACTCGATTTCTCATCGCTGAAAATTTTCGCGATTTCTAATGATTCGTTAAGGCTCACTCGGTCCGGAATATCTTCACAATACACCATTTCGAATACACTCACTCGTAATATAGCAAGGTCAACTTTGTTTAATCGATCCATACGCCAATTGTCAAGATTTCCCGCAATTTGCTCATCGATGGCTGCTTTATTGGCCACAACGCCCTCAACTAACTTGTCCACGTAGGCATCACTTTCGTCTTCCATCACGTTGGCTATCGCTTGATCCAAATGCATCTCATTGAGTTCCATTTGAAACAATATTTGAAGAGCCTTTTCCCGTGCTTCTCGTCTTTTCATTAAGAGCTCTACTCCTTATTACTGAATTAGGGCCTAGCCCAACTCGTACTAAATTTCTAATTCGTCAAATGATACCGTTTCTTGACGCTCGAATTGGACACCAACAATGTGGATGTTCACTTCGATGACTTCAAGCCCAGTCATATTTAAAATTGTTTCGCGAATGCTATCTTGGATATTCTGCGCAAGTAGTGGAATCGTGGCACCAAACTGAATATAACAGTAAACGTCAATAACAATACCCGCTTCCGTTAAATCAATTTTGACACCTTTGCTATGATTAACTGCTCCGCCTAAACGTTCACGCATTTCATTTGTAAACGAGCCCTGCATGCCAGCAACATTCTCAACTTCTGCCGCCGCAAGACCTGCAATAACACCAATAACCTCAGGTGCAATTTCAATTTTACCTAGTGTTTCCTCGTTTTTATTTTTTGTCAGTGCCATGATTATCTCTCCTTACGATAGATTCATTACATCATATTTCTCAAGAAATTTCGTATTGAAGTCTCCGGATAGAAAAACTTCATGATCTAAGACGCGCAGATGGAAGGGAATCGTCGTTGGAATACCATCAATCCCAAACTCACCCAATGCCCGCTTCATTTTAGCAATAGCTTCTTCACGTGTTTCGCCATAGCAGATCACTTTTGCAACCATGGAATCGTAATATGGCGGGATTTTGTAATTCGGATATGCCGCAGAATCCACGCGGACACCATTGCCACCCGGTGGTAGATAAAACTTGATTTCGCCTGGTGCTGGCATGAAGTTCTTCTCTGGATTTTCTGCGTTGATGCGGCATTCAATTGCCCAACCAGTTAAAGTCACGTCTTCTTGCTTCATCGCTAAACGTTCACCAGATGCAACCAAAATTTGCTGTTTGACAATATCGACACCCGTAATCCACTCGGTTACAGGATGTTCTACTTGCACACGCGTGTTCATTTCCATGAAATAAAATGATTTCTCATGCGGTTCGTAGATAAATTCGATCGTTCCAGCACCAGCGTATTTCACAGCTTTCGCAGCTTTCACAGCCGCTTTCCCCATTTTTTGACGCATTTTCTCATCTAATGCTGGGGACGGGGCTTCTTCAATCAGTTTTTGAAGACGGCGCTGGATTGTACAGTCGCGCTCGCCGAGATGGATCGCGTTACCGTAATTGTCCGCCATAATTTGAATCTCAACGTGTCGAAAATCCTGAATAAATTTCTCAATATACACACCTGGATCTCCAAAAGCAGTTTCAGCTTCTTGCTGAGTGATCTGTAAGCCAGAAACAAGTTTTTCTTCATCTTCTGCCACACGAATCCCTTTACCGCCACCGCCTGCTGTTGCTTTAATAATGACTGGGTAACCGATTTTCTTTGCGAGTCTCTTTGCTTCTTCTACGTCTTTAATAATACCTGTCGAACCTGGAACGACTGGTACGCCTGCTTTTTTCATTGTTTCACGAGCCACATCTTTTGTGCCCATTTGTGAGATTGCATTGGCACTAGGACCGATGAAAATGATATTACAATCTTGGCAAAGCTCCGCGAAATCAGCATTCTCAGCTAAGAAACCGTAACCTGGATGGATCGCATCACAATTCGTTAAAACAGCGACGCTAATAATATTAGACATATTTAGATAACTTTCTTTGGAAGAAGCCGGTCCAACACAATAAGCCTCATCCGCCAATTGAATGTGCAAACTCTCAGCATCTGCCTCTGAATAAATCGCGACCGTTTCAATATTCATCTCTTTCGCAGCACGAATGATACGAACAGCGATTTCTCCCCGGTTCGCTATCAGTATTTTTTTTATCATCATAAATTACCCCTTATTTCTTTCTAACTTTAAACAATGGTTGACCAAATTCTACAAGTTCTCCATTAGACGCCAGCACTTCAACTACTTCCCCGTCGATGTCTGCTTCTACTTCATTCAAGAGCTTCATCGCTTCAATGATACAAACGACTGTTTTTGTATTCACAACAGAACCAGCTTCTACAAACGCCGGACTTTCTGGGTTTGGCGAACTATAAAAAGTTCCAACCATCGGTGATATGACAACGTGTAGATCTTCCTCAGGTGCTGCGGCTACAACTGGCGCTTCACTTTCGATTGATGGTGCTGGAAGAACCGCCTGAACTGCCGGCGTCGTGATTACAGGTGCAGCTACATGTTCTCCACCTTTTTTCATTCTAATTTTCCCTTGTTCTGTTTCATATTCGAATTCCGTCAATGAAGACTCATCGACTAATTTCACAAGTTGTTTAATCTCGCTAATTGATAACATTATTTATAACACTCCTCAATATTCATCTATACAATATATATAAGTTCGAATGCATTCGTCACGCATCCTAATTATTGTACCATACTTTTCATAGAAACTCTTAGGTTAACACCGTTTTTTCGCAAAAAAAATAGCCCTGTCGATTCTTGTCCTGAGCGAACTGCAAAAGTAGGCTCCAAACAGGAATAGACAGACTATTTTTATTTATTGAGCGCGCGAAACGTAGGAGCCGCCCTCTGTTGTATTAACAACAAGCGTATCATCTACGTTTACAAAGAAAGGCACGTTAACGACAAGGCCTGTTTCTAGCGTCGCTGGCTTAGATCCACCAGAAGATGTATCGCCTTTAATGCCAGGATCTGTCGCTACTACTTTTAGTTCTACCGTATTTGGCAAATCAACACCCAATGTTTCCCCTTGGTACATCATGATTTGAACTTCCATATTTTCTCGCAAAAATTTCAATTCATACTCGATCTGTTTTTCTGGTAGCTCGATTTGATCATACGTTTCTGTGTTCATAAATACGTGTTGATCACCACTTGCATACAGATATTGCATTTTATTGTTATCGATTTGTGCCTTAGCTACTTTCTCGCCACCACGGAACGTTTTTTCTTGAATCGCGCCTGTACGTAAGTTCCGTAATTTAGAGCGAACAAAAGCCGCACCTTTACCTGGTTTTACATGTTGGAAATCTAGCACACGCCAGATGCCATTATCTACTTCGATCGTTAAACCTGTTTTAAAATCGTTTACTGAAATCATCTTTGTATCCTCCTACTTTTAAGTTGGTTTCATCCCTACTTATTTAACCATAAAACGCGCCATTATACAATTCTATAAAATAATTAGTTCTTTAGATGAGTGTGTCAAAACTTCATTTCCTGCTTCCGTGATCAAAATATCGTCTTCAATTCGCACGCCACCAATCCCTGGCAAATAAATACCCGGCTCATCTGTAACAACATTCCCTGGCACAAGAACATTAGGGCTCTTTATCGAAAGATTTGGACCTTCATGAATCTCTAAGCCAATACCGTGTCCGAGAGAATGCCCAAAAGCTTCTCCATACCCTTTAGACGCAATATGATCCCGCGCAATAGCATCCGCTTCGATCCCTGTCATGCCTGGTTTTAGCGCTTCGATCACTTTAAGTTGCGCTTCTAATGTCACCGCGTAAATTTCTTTTAGTTTCGGACTCGGTTCTCCGATTGCAATTGTACGCGTCATATCCGAACAGTAACCGTTATAGTAACACCCGTAATCCATTGTCACAAAATCGCCAACTTCGATGATTTTATCTGACGCCACACCGTGCGGTAAGGCAGAACGCAAACCAGAAGCCACAATTGTATCAAAAGAAGACCCTGACGCCCCGTTTCTGCGCATAAAAAATTCTAACTCATTGGATACTTCTAGTTCCGTCAAACCCGGTTTGATGAAAGTTAAGATATGCTTGAATGCCGCATCAGCAATTTCACAAGCTGTCTTGATCGCTGAAAGTTCCGATGCTGTCTTCACTTTACGCATAGCTTCCAAAAGATCGCTAAACGGCTCTAATTTTGCCGAAAAATAACTTTGCATCAACTTGTGTTCTGCAACAGTGACGTAAGCCTCTTCAAAGGAAAGGACTTTAATGCCAAGCTCTGAGATAATTCCTTCTACCGTCTCGAAAATCGGTCCTTTATTTTGGCGAATTTCATAGCCAAGTGCTTGCTTTGCAGCTTGTTCCGTATAACGGAAGTCCGTAATAAAAAAAGCTTTTTTCGGTGTGATTAAAGCCATCCCAGTTGTTCCAGTAAAATCAGCTACGTAGCGCCGATTATAGTCACTTGTCACCAATATTGCTTCGATTTTATGATCCGTTAATAACGCTTGAATTTTTGCTAATTTTGTCATTCCAATTCCTCCTACTTTTTGTGTTATGTAAGTTGATTTTTCGCTCGAATACAGCTATTCTAACACAAATGAAGTAAAATAACTTTTTTTATGCGTTATAACTATACGAAACTCACAAATTAGCGTAGAATAGCAGATGTATACTAAATAAGGCTGGTGAACGATTTTGAGTGAACAGACAAAAGGAATATATGGCGGTCAAGCCGTCGTCGAAGGTGTAATGTTTGGTGGCAAAAAAGAGACCGTTACCGCTATCAGGCGAAAAGACGGCACCATCGAATACTTCTACCTAACCAAAAACCCTCCTGCTTGGGTTCAAATGCTGAAGCGCATCCCTTTCATCCGAGGTATTGTAGCTTTAATTGAATCTAGCGCAATTGGCTCCAAACATCTCACTTTCGCGACCGATCGCTATGACGAAGACCCTCTAGATGAGACAGAAAACGAAAAAATCGAGAAAAAAGAATCAAAATTGGCAATGTGGCTCGGTGTCGCAGTTGTTGGCGTGCTATCCTTCATCTTTGCCAAGTTTGTCATGACGCTGATTCCCGTTTTTATCGCGAACCTTTTTCGACCAATCGTAGCTGGTGATATGGGGCAAATCATGTTGGAAACTCTTTTCAAATTAATTTTACTGCTCAGCTATATTTTCGCCATTTCCCAAACGCCTATTATTAAACGTGTTTTCCAATATCATGGCGCAGAGCATAAAGTAATCAATTGTTATGAAGCAGATCTTCCGCTCACCGTTGCAAATGTTCAAAGCAGATCGCGGCTGCACTACCGCTGTGGTTCTAGCTTTATCCTGTTCACGGTCATTGTCGGGATGTTCATTTACATGCTCGTGCCTACCGATCCACTATGGGTTCGCGTTGTCAACCGAATTTTGCTTATTCCAGTCGTCCTCGGCGTTGCTTTTGAAGTGTTACAACTGACGAATAAATGCCGAAACATCCCGATATTGAAATACCTCGGCGTTCCCGGTTTATGGCTCCAACTCTTGACAACAAAAGAACCACAAGATGATCAAGTAGAAGTTGCCATTGCATCATTTAACGAATTACATCGCGTCGAACATGCGAAACAAGAAGAAACACTACCTGAAAATTTAGAACTACTGGAATGAGGTGATGCAAATGCGTCGATTTCCCATTTGGTTTTATATTCTCGCCATTTTTGCGATCCTTGGCATTTTCTACGTCGGCTTCAAAAGCTTGATTAGTAGCCTTGTCGTTTCCGTGATATTCATTCTCATTCTTTGGCTGCTACTCCGCTTTTGGGGTAACCAACCAAAAAAAGATGACAAATACCAAGCGGCAGTGAAACAATCACAAAAATTGCGCGCAAAAAACCAACCACAAACAAAAAAAAGAAAAACTTCATTGAAAGTCATTGATGGAAAGAAAAAATAAGTTATAATAGTAAACGAAGGATAAGAATCGAAAGGGGTATATCAGCTTGAATATTGACTGGAGTTGGGTTTTAGCAATTGCCATCTTGGTTATTTTGCTAGGCTATGAATTGTATCAATTTACCATGCGTAAAAAAGCGTTAACCATTTTAACCGAGGAAGAATTCAAAAAAGATTATCGAAAAGCGCAATTGATCGATGTGCGCGAACCGAATGAATTCGATGCTGGTCATATTTTGGGAGCAAGAAACATTCCGATGTCCCAAATGAAGGCACGAAAAGCAGAAATTCGTCAAGATTTACCGGTTTATCTGTATTGTCAAGGCGCGCAACGTAGCAACCGTGCAGCCATTATGCTTTACAAAAACGGCTACACGAACCTTTTCCAATTAAAAGGCGGCTACAAAAGATGGTCAGGTAAAACAAAATCAAAATAAACACAAAGCCGCTGAGCACACCCATGCTTGGTGGTTTTTTCTAGGAGGCTTATATCCCATGTCAAAAAAAATGCAAACACCCAAAATACCAGCACAACTAGAAGCTTACGACCCCAACTGGTTATCCGAAGAGATTTACTTACGCGAAGTACTCATCGAAGATCGTGAGTTCAATGTAGATCCAATGGAACGCATTGTGCTAGATCAAGTGATTTTGAGAAATGTGAATTTCGTGACGCTACAGTTTCCAAATATCGAACTGACTGATGTGATTTTCGAGAAATGTAACTTGTCCAATGTTGTATTTAACTCGGCAGTCATCCATCGTTGCCAGTTTATCGACTGCAAACTAACTGGTGCCGATCTTTCTGACTCACTGATACATAATACGTTATTTCAAAACTGCTTGATGACGATGAGTTCACTAGGTTTCTCCAAATTCAAAAATGTGGAATGGTTGGATTGCGCCCTTCTGAACGCTGACTTTTATGAATGCGAACTCAAGCAATCTGCGCTTAAGAACTGCCAGCTAAATGAAGCAAATTTTTCAAATGTCGCGATGGACAGCATTGATCTTAGCATCAATCACTTTGAGGGTATCACAGTATCTCTTGATAAATTGCGTGGTTGTCGCGCCACCTCTGAACAAGCGCTTAGTTTCGCGCGAGCCTTAGGTATTACGATTACAGAAGATGAATAAAAATGCCATGTCTCCTAAATTGAAGCGGGAGGCATGGCATTTTTTCTTAATTAGTTACTTCATCTTCTACTTTTTCTTGATAGCGCAAAACAGGTTTTCTTGCTGCTCGTGTCTCATCTAAACGTTTTACATAAGTGTTATATGGCGCTTCTTGAACGATTTCAGGATTATCCTCGGCTTCTTTTGCAATTTTAAGCATCACATCGATAAACCCATCTAACGTTTCTTTTGACTCTGTTTCTGTTGGCTCAATCATGATGGCCTCTTCCACGATAAGCGGGAAATACACCGTTGGCGGATGGAAATTATGATCGAGCAGGCGTTTTGCAATATCGAGCGTACGAACACCCAATTGCTTTTGACGCTTACCAGATAGCACAAATTCATGTTTGCAAACTTGATCAAATGGCAAATCGTAGACACCTTCCAAACGACGCATCATATAGTTTGCATTCAAGACTGCATATTCCGTCACTTTCTTCAGACCATCAGGACCCATCGTACGAATATATGTGTAGGCACGAACATTAATGCCAAAGTTACCATAGTAAGGTTTTACGCGTCCAATTGATTGCGGATAATTATAGTCGAATGTATACGTATCTTCTTTCTTCGTCAAAACTGGTGTCGGCAAAAACGGAATCAAGTCTTTCTTCACCCCGATAGGCCCGGAACCTGGTCCACCTCCACCATGAGGTCCAGTGAATGTTTTGTGTAAATTCAAATGTACTGCATCAAAACCCATATCCCCAGGGCGCACTTTGGCCATAATTGCGTTTAGGTTGGCGCCATCATAATACAATTTCCCCCCGGCTTGATGGACGATATCTGCCATCTCCACAATATCCGCCTCAAAAAGGCCTAACGTGTTGGGGTTTGTAAGCATCAATGCCGCTGTATCATCACCGACTACACTTTTTAGATCATCAATATCGACAAGACCTTTGGCATTAGATTTAACTGTGATAATCTCAAAACCAGCCACTGATGCCGATGCAGGGTTTGTGCCGTGCGCCGAATCTGGAATAATCACTTTTGTACGATGATGATCCCCATTCGCTTCATGGAAAGCACGAATTAGCATCAATGCCGTCCACTCTCCATGTGCTCCCGCAGCAGGTTGTAACGTCACTTCATCCATTCCCGTTATTTCTACAAGACTTTCCTGAAGATCATAAAGCAGCTCCATCGCACCTTGCACAGATTCTTCTGGTTGGTACGGATGAATATTAGCAAAGCCAGGAAATCTCGCTACTTTTTCGTTAATTTTCGGATTATATTTCATCGTACAAGAACCAAGTGGATAAAAACCGGAATCCACACCAAAATTATGATTTGAAAGCGTTGTATAGTGGCGCATCAACTCAAGCTCGCTCAGCTCTGGTAATGCTGGTGGTTTTTCTCGGACATAGGTCGCTCCAAATAAATCAGCTAAATCAAGCTCCGGCACATCACGTTCTGGTAAGCTATACCCAACGCGCCCCGGAACAGATCGTTCAAATACTAATGGCATTGTTTCACTGTTATTCATTTTGCACCCTCCAAACTCGCTACAAACATTTCAATTTCTTCCTTTGTACGCATTTCTGTAACGGCGACAAGCATGTGATTAGCATACTTTTCTTCATAAATCCCCAAATCATAGCCACCGATAATACCTTGTTCTAGTAGTTCCAAATTGACTTCCTTCACTGGTTTCGCCAATTTTACGACAAATTCGTTGAAAAAAGCATCGCCAGAGATCACTTCAAAACCTTTATCCTGAAAAGCTTTTTTAGCAAAATGTGCCTTATCAATGTTTTGTTGGGCCATTTCCGTAATGCCTTGTTTCCCAAGTGCACTCATCGCCACAGATGAAGCAAGAGCATTCAACGCTTGGTTCGAGCAAATATTAGACGTTGCTTTATCGCGACGGATATGTTGCTCACGAGCTTGTAAGGTCAATACATACCCGCGTTTTCCGTTTTCATCCACTGTTTCACCAACAAGACGACCAGGAACCTTACGCGTCAACTTCGAATTTACCGCGAAATAACCACAATGTGGTCCACCAAATGCTTCTGCAATACCGAATACCTGCGTGTCTCCCACAACAATATCCGCACCCAACTCGCCAGGTGGTGTCAACGCCCCTAGTGCCAGCGGATTGCTGGAAACCACAAACAACGCCTTATTAGCATGAGCCAATGGTTCCATTTCCTGAAGCGCCTCCACTTGACCATAAAAATTCGGATATTGGACGATAATCGCCGCAACAGTATCGTCCACCTGCGATTCTAGGGCTATCAAATCAGTAACGCCATCTTTCTCGTCAATTTCAATAACTTCAATATGTTGCCCCATCGCGTATGTCTTTACAACATTACGGGATTCTGGGTGTACCGCTTTTGAAATCAAGATTTTTTTGCGCTTCGTATGTGCACTGGCAAGCATTGCAGCCTCAGCAAGTGAAGTTCCGCCATCATACATGGAAGAGTTCGCTAAATCCATACCAGTTATTTCAGCAATCATCGTTTGGAACTCAAATATGGCCTGCAACTCCCCTTGTGAAATCTCTGGCTGATAAGGCGTGTAAGCCGTGTAAAATTCAGATCGTGAAATCACGCTGTCCACAACCGTCGGAATATAATGATCATATACCCCTGCACCTAAAAAAGATGCATATTCCACAGAATCTGCGTTTTTACTTGCCATTTTTGCCAGTTCTTTCAAAAGCGCTGGTTCCGATTTTGCAGGTTTTAAATTATATTCCCGATTAAAACGAATCGACTCTGGAATATCTGTAAACAGCTCATCGATAGAAGAAACCCCAATCGTATCTAACATATCTTTCTCATCTTGCTCCGTCATTGGTAAAAAACGATGTTTAGCCATAACCTTATTTCCCCCTTCATTATTTCGCGCGTTTATAAAATGGAGTTGGCACTACTTTCGCCTTGAGCTTTTTGTTACGAACCTCTACCTCTACTTCTGTATCTAGCGCTGTATAATCGATATCAATAAGTGCTAGTCCAAGATTTTTGCTAAGCGTTGGTGATTGCGTTCCACTTGTTACAATTCCAATCTCCTTGTCACCAGCAAAAACTTTATAATCATGCCTTGGAATACCACGATCAACCAGTTCAATTCCTACTGATTTTCGAGATAATCCCGCCTCTTTTTGTTCGATTAAAGCTTGTTTTCCAATAAAGTCAGCCTCTTTTTGCAATTTCACCGCAAAGCCAACTCCAGCCTCAAGTGGCGTGATATCCTTAGAAAGTTCTTGACCGTACAATGCTAAATTCGCTTCAAAACGCAACGTATCCCTTGCACCTAGTCCGATCGGGAGAACGTTTTTCTCAAGAATAGCCTCCCAAACACGTGGTGTATCAGTAGCTTTCGTGTAAATTTCAAAGCCATCCTCACCTGTGTAGCCTGATCTAGAGACAAGAGCAGGAACGCCAGCGACCTCTACATTATCGACAAAACCAAAGAACGTCAACGCTCCCAAATCAGCCTTCGTAAGCGTGCTTAAAACAGCTTCCGCATTTGGGCCCTGTAACGCTAGCTGGCCGTATTCCTCAGATACATTTTGAACATTAACTCCCTCTGTTGCATGCTCGGCTAACCAATTAAAATCTTTTTCTGTATTGGCCGCATTCACAACCAGAAGATATTCGTTATCAGCCTTTTTATAGACAACCAAGTCATCTACCACACCACCGTTTTCGTAACACATAATATTATATTGTGCCTTGCCTACTTTTAACTTCGAAATATCATTGGAAAGCAGTCGTTGTAAATAGGCTAAACTCCCAGCTCCCTCCACTGAAACTTCCCCCATGTGCGACACATCAAATAACCCAGCATTCGTTCGTACGGCTTCATGCTCCGCTTTAATCCCCGAAAATTGTACGGGTAAATCCCATCCACCAAAATCAATTGTCTTTGCACCGTATTTCTCGTACAGCGGAAAAACAGGTGTTTTCTTCAAATCAGTCATGCGAATCCTCCTCTTTTTTTGCATACTAAAAGGACTTACTCGTTAAAATAAGTCTCTGTCGTGCTCCAAAATAAGGAATAATGCCTCCAGAGTTGCGTCCCATAAACATCCTTTTGCCTGAGAGTTTCACATTCACATGCTTTCCCCGTCGGCGCCGCAAAAAATCTGCAGTCTCTCTGTCTATTTTCATCCGCTCTTTTATGTATTAGCTGCCTTTTCTATATGTTACCACGAGACCCTATCGTTCGGCAAATAATTAAGTTTCAGATGATAAAATTATAAATAAAGTATAATAGTTCGGAATGAAAGGGCTTTACCGATAAATAACAACTTTATTATACGTATGTGAAAATGAGAGCAAATCGAATAATATGAAAAAATTTTTTTATCCCTGCATCGAAATTTTTTCCTAAAGATTTCGCGATTAAATTCTGTTTTTCACAAACTTTCTTGCCCAAATATCCTATTGTCCCCTTGAAGCGAACAAAGGAGTATTGGCGATCGATGGCGAATACATTTAGCATAGACACAAATAAGGAGCCCTGCCCCATGATCCAAAATCTAGCTAATACACTATTACAACAAGCAGTTCTGCTTTCTGCAAGTGATGTTCACCTCATTCCATTTGAGCAGAAATACCGCATTCTTTTACGAATCAATGGTAGGTTACAATTTTTCACCTTCTTACCATTGGATAACGGTGAACGTTTACTGTCCCATCTGAAGTACCGCGGTTTTATGGATATTAGTGAAACCAGAAAGCCACAAAGCGGTTCTTTCCAAACAACGATACATGGGAATAACGTATCCGTTCGCCTTGCAACAATTCCTAATTTTCGCTTCGTAGAAAGCATGGTCATCCGTGTTTTCTCAGATCAAGAAATCGCACTTTTTCAAAAAAGTAGCATTTTCCATAAGATAACACACCATATTTTATCTCTCGCACAAAACCGAACTGGGCTGCTCTTATTTTCAGGTGCAACGGGAAGCGGAAAAACTTCCAGCATGTATAGTTTAGCGCATTCCTTAAGTTTGCGGGAGCCCTTGCAAATAATCACAATTGAAGATCCTGTCGAACGCCCAATGCCCTCCTTTTTGCAAGTGCAAATAAATGAGAAAGCCGGCTTAGATTACGCAGATATCATCCGAGCGACCTTACGTCACGATCCAGATATCCTAGTGGTTGGAGAAATTCGAGATTCCCATACAGCTAAGATGGTTATTCGAGGCGCATTAACCGGGCACCTTGTACTCAGCACTGTCCATGCAGATAGCGCATATGGTGTACTATCTCGATTACTTGAACTGGGTGTGGATCAAGAAGAGCTGCGACAATGTCTAATTGGTATATCTCATCAACGATTAAGCCACCTCTATTGTTTGTTTTGCAATGGTAGATGCCATCCATTATGCAATCATCTCACTCAAAAAAGAACGGCACTTTATGAATTTATAGAAAAAGAGCAGATTAATCAATTTTTCACCACCACCTCAGAACTCGAACAAACAAATACTATCAAAAACCAGATGAAGAAAGGAGCATGTTATGGCTTTTTCTCTCCGCAATAACTGGCGTGCCGATGGTGAGTTTTTAATACGACTTGCCGATTTATTAAGCAAAGGCTTCACAATGGAAGAAGCGATTTCCTTTCTTTCCATAACTACACCTAAAGATGCTCCAAGAAACACATTGATGATAGCGACACTAGCCTCTGGGGCTCCTTTTAGCGAAGCACTGTTACAGGCTAAATTCCCAAGCTTTGTCTGTACCCAACTCCACTATGCTAGCAAACACGGCTATTTCAATGAGACCGTACAAGAAACGGGTGACCATTTAACAAGAAAAGCAGAACAACAAAAAGCATTACGCAAAATCTTTCAATATCCGCTGATTCTATTCATGACGGTTATCGTCGTGTTTTTTCTCTTACGCATTTTCTTACTTCCAAAATTCGATATGTTATTTCAACAACTAACCCATGGCGATAATCAAACATCAAATTTCACCTACTTTATTTTAGAGAAATTACCATTGCTCTTCCTTGCTTTTCTTGGCTTACTCTTTCTCCTGTGTACTTTCTTCTTAACTAAACAGAGAAAAAAGAATTCCTATGAGCGTGCCGAATTATATTGCAAAATACCCATTGTAAAAAAATTCATGAAATTACACTATTCCCAACTATTTGCTCGCGAGTGCGGCTACCTACTTAAAAGCGGACTATCCATTCATGATATGGTACAAGTATTTTCCTTGCCAGACTCCCCACCACTTTTCAAATATATTAGCCAAGAAATTGAAAAATCCTTTGCAGAAGGTACACCATTCACTAAGTCCCTTTCCTTTTTTTCCATTTTTGAAAAAGAGATGGTTTATATTATTCAACACGGCGAAAAAAACGGGCAACTAGCTGAAGAATTATTATTTTACTATGTGCTTTGCCACCAAAAATCAGAAGAAAAAATAGCGAAAGTCTTCAGCTTCATACAACCAGCTGTTTTCATGGTTATCGGTGTGCTCATCGTCTCGATCTACTTATCCATCTTGTTTCCAATGTTTAGCATGGTAAATTCCATCTAAACAATAAAATAAAAATAGGAGTGATTTCAATGTTAAAAAAAATCGATTGGAAAGATGAATCAGGATTTACTTTAGTCGAAATGTTAATCGTTCTACTTGTGGTCAGTGTATTACTTTTATTAACTATTCCAAACATTGTGAAACAAAGTAAATCGATTAACGACAAGGGATGCGATGCGTTCATAACAATGGTACAAGGCCAAGCACAAGCTTATCAGCTAGAAAACAACAAAGTTCCTTCCCTTCAAGACCTTCTAACAGGGGGATACCTTAAAGGTGAGCAGAAAAAATGCCCTAACGGCAAAGACGTGAACATTGACAGCAGCGGGAAAGTGACAGAAGCTCCATGAAACAAAATGGTTTCACTCTAATCGAAATGCTTCTCGTTCTCTCCATTAGCTTACTTCTATTAAGTATAAGTATTTTTCCAGCAGGCAATCTCTTGACACAAATACTTGAGAAGCAAAGCCTGGATCAGCTAAAAATAGATATCATGCACTTGCAAGCAGAAGCAATCACTGCAAACCAAGAAACGAGTCTAGTTTTCGTCGGTGCGAACAATACGTATTTCGGAAGCCTATCTATACCTAACAAATCTGTCATATCTAGAAAATTAACCCCCACGTTACAATTTCAGGAGAAGAGCGAACAAACTTTTCGCTTCTCTCCACCATTCGGGAATATCAACAAATTCAAGACAATCATCATCGAAGGCTACAGCAAAAAATATGCACTTATTTTCCAAATTGGGAAAGGAAGGTTTCGCATCGATGAACTATAATGGTTTCTCCTTACTAGAAAGTCTTTTTTCACTCAGTCTGTTGTCACTTATTATTTTATCACTTCTGCCCATGATGATGCAGATAAAAGAAAACCTGCACCATCAAAATCAACGAACGACAGCTTATCAACTGCTCGCCGAAGAAAGCACCTTTCATATAAGCAACAGCTTATCATCCAACTACACCGTCATCATCAAAAATCAAAGCTATCAAATAACTTACAATCAGGAGGTGAAGCAACTTTGCGCTACTTATGCTAAAGAAAATATTTGCTATGCTACGAAGTAACCACGCTTTTACACTGCTGGAATCTTTGTTTTCGTTACTAATCTTTATAATCATTGCGTCCTTTGTGCCACTTATCTTTCAAAGTTACCAGTCTGTATTAAAGGTGATGGATATTGATAAGAATTATGAATGGCAACTTTTCCTCAATCAAGCAAGAAAAGAGCTTATGACAAGTTCGGAACTTACCGTGTCAGACCACAAAATAGATTTCTATTCACAATCAAAACTAATAACCTATGCATCCTATCAAAACATGACACGGCGTTCTGTTGATAATAAAGGCCACGAACCACTCTTAACTAATATCAAACAAGATAAATGGTTCAAAAAAACAGATAATCAACTTGTTTATGAGGTCCTTTTTGAAGATGGCAACGAATTAACCGCGCGTTTTTATATTCATACAGAGAGGAATAAATAATATGGTACAGCAAAACGGCTTCACTTATGTTCTAACTCTCTATATTACTTTGCTAGGCATTATGATGATGTTAGGAGCAACCAGTATCTATAGCTCCAAGCTAGAAATGGAGAAGCAATTACAAAATTATTATCTCGCATCAACATTGCTAAATTTATCGATTCATAATAATGTCTCCAACATTAAATCTGGCAAAAAAACCTTTACCGAGAAACACAACAATACTGTTTTATGGTATAATTGGGCAGAAAGTACGGAAGATACTATTAGATATAATACTGTGACACAGCTAGATAATGGATATCTCCTGAAACAAAGCCTGATATGGGATATCCAATCGCAAAAAATAAGTCTTCTACCAAATTAAAATATTACAAAGGAGGACCTATATGAACCAAGTTGTCTTAACAGGATTTATGGGAGCTGGGAAATCAACTGTTGGCAGAATCCTTGCCGAAAATTTGGCGCTCCCCTTGATTGATATTGACACAGAAATCCAATCAAAATTTCAATCGTCGGTCACAGAGATCTTTGCTCGTCTAGGGGAGTCTGTTTTTAGAAATGAAGAACACGACATGCTGATGCAAGTTTTACAACAGGAGGCTGTTATATCCACTGGTGGAGGTATTATTCTTTCTCCCCAAAATAGAGCCAAGCTTCAATCAGCAGATTTTGTTGTTTACTTAAAAACAAGTCCTGATATATTTCTCAAAAGGCTAGAAGGCGATACAACACGACCTCTCATCCAAGAAAAAAGCCCTGAAGAAATAAAAATCCTATTTGATTCGAGGACCCAATTATACGAAGCAACCTCACATTTAGTTATTGAAACAGACCTATTAACACCACAAGAAATTGCTAAAAAAATAAAAAAAGAATTCCAAATAAGGAAGGAGAAATCATGACACAGCCAATACTAGAAATAAATCATTTAGTAAAAACCATTGGTTCTAAACCGATCATTAAAGATATTTCATTTTCCGTGAATGAAGGCGAAATTTTCGGTCTCTTAGGGCCAAATGGGGCAGGTAAAACAACTATTATCCGCAGCATTGTCAAACTTATCAGCAAAACAAGTGGAGACATAACAATCTTAGGTAAAAATATCGACAACTTCTATACAGAAGCCATCCAACACGTTGGAGCTATTGTAGAAAATCCTGAGTTCTATCCATACATGACGGGTTTACAAAATTTAAAAACATTCGCATCTATGTCACGCACTAAAATTTCAAACGAACGCATTCATGAGATTATTCAATTAGTACACTTAGATAAAGTCATAAATAACAAGGTCAAAACCTACTCTTTAGGAATGAGACAGCGCCTAGGTGTCGCACAAGCACTGATTCATAATCCTAAACTTTTAATTTTTGATGAACCTACAAACGGCTTAGATCCTGAAGGAATGAAAGAATTTCGCTTACAAATGAAAACTTTAGCTAGCCAAGGAGTGAGCATCCTTGTTTCTTCACATTTACTAACAGAAATGGAACTGTTGTGCGATCGTTTTGCGATTATCGAACGTGGTGAACTGACACATATTGCTGATATGAAAGTGGAAAACGCCACTGAAAATGAACTGATCCATACATTCCGTATGCATCTAGAGCCTCTTGAACTTTCCAAACAACTGCTTACAAACTGGAATATTGACTACATACTCGATGACAACGCAGCTGCTCACTTCTTTATCAAATATATCCCTTCTGATATTCCCGAGCTTGTAAAGAAATTAGCATCCGAAGATATTTCTATTTTCACAATAGAAGCACACACTAAGACATTAGAAGATCGTTTCTTGGAAATAACTAAGTCAAATGGGGGTAGTATGGCATGATTTCATTAATTGCAAACGAAACAAAGAAACTAACACTACGATTCAGCACCTGGCTTTATCCACTTATTATTTTGGCTGTTATCCTAACCTTATCTGCAAGTTTTAGATCATTTATTCCAGACCTTAACAATGTTCAACTGATGTTAACGATAAATAGTATTAGTATGTTTCTAGTTGCCCTGTTCTCCATTGTAATTGCGAGTGCTGTTGTATCTTCTGAATTTAGCTATGGCACAATAAAATTACTCTTGATACGCCCTTATAAACGTTGGCAAATACTTTTATCAAAGTATATCGTCGTGCTTATGTACGCCATTTTATTAACTATTTTTACTCTTGTTATGACTTATATTATTGGTGGTATACTAACTTCTTTTGCTAGTTTCACACAAGATATTAGCACCGCTAATCCAGCTTATTCTGAGAGTGGAGCCATCACTAATATTGGGCAAACAGCAGCAAGCGCCCTAGGTTCGCAACTTGGCTTCTTCACAATACAGCTTATATTTTCTACATCAATTGCCTTTATGGTCTCCTCTTTACTACGCAGCCAAGCATTAGCTGTAGGTATTGGTCTGTTCCTTCTATTCGTTAACAGCATTGCTGGTGGCATAACACTCATGCTAGTGGAACAATTTCAATGGTTCAAATATATCTTTATGGCACCGCTCTACTACGTCAGCATGAATGCCAATGGAGCAGGAATGGATGTCAAAGGACTTTCATCAGAGCTAGCTATCAGTATCTTAGCTGTGTACTACCTTATTTTTATGGCTCTAGCCTTTATATTCTTCCAGAAGAAAGACGTATCTGTTTAATTGTATATAACACAAAAACGCCAGATGAATCTATCTCCTTACGATAGTATTCTCTGGCATTTTAATACATCTTATCACGATGCTGAGTCAAATAAGTCATATCTCTTGTTTTTAGGTCAATAATCTGGTCAAATAAATAGCCATACAAGCAATATTTGCCGTTAGGTGATGTCAAAATCGGCTCATTATTGACCAGTTCTAAAATCGTTTTAGCACTTTTAGCTTTAGGATCAATTTTTATAAGTTTAAACTCTCCACCATGGTTTGTTAATTTCTTACTCTCGTATGGCTCGAAGGTAAGAAAGGATTCTTGCTCTACATTCAAATCATAGAATGGAAAAAATGTGCCTAACTCATCGTACACTCTAGGAGCTTCGTATTTATAATATGATTGAAATCCAATCGTCCTAAAGTTATATATCATCGATTTTTCGTCCTTACTCGGTTCCGTTGTTAAAAGTGTATTAGCCGAAACAGCAAACTGGTAAATATCTGCTACTATCAAATTTTTAACCGACTTATCCCGGGCATCTTCTAAAAAAAGATCTCCCCTATCTTGTTGTGGTGTTGCTTTTTGATTAGAAACAAATAAGTTATCACTGTACCATGAAATAAACGGTGAATGCGTGTTTAGTTTAGTCACACTGCCAGATGAAATATCCCATTGAAAAACTTGATAGTTCCAGTCTGTATCAAATGTTGTCATAAACATCTTATCTTGATCATCTTGGTTCCAAGAAAACTCGATATTTTGCGGCTTTACTTCTTTCGAACTCATTAACGATCCAGACATCGATATTATATCTAGCACAGCCATATCTTTTCTCTTAGCAGAATAAATCAAGAAGCGATCTCGATTTGGACTGATGATTACTTCTGAAATAACATTTGCTGTTTCATATATTTGGTGCCGTTTCCCAGTGAATACATTCAAGCTTTCAAAGATTATTTTTCTATCTTTTCGTAACTGTAAAAGAACATTTTCATCGTCAATCCAGCCCACCACACGTTGAAACTCCTTAGATGGAATATTGGATGTCTTAATTTTCTTGGTAGTAGCTGATGTTTCTTTGTTGGCGGGTATCTCCTCGTTCTTACACCCATAGGAAAGAAATAAAAGTCCAAGGATAGTAATGATGAAACCTATGCGTATTTTATCCATCTCTCTCCCCCCAATTGCTTTATGGCTACTGTTATTTTACCCTGACTTTAAGAAGATGAAACAAACTTCCAACAGCTAAAAAACTAGATGCATTACCACCGTTAATTCAGCGCCAGTATGCATCTAGCTATACATTCGTTATTCAGCTGGTAAAGCTAGCCAAGCCGCGCCTAAGACACCGGCATCATTCCCAAGTGTAGCAATGGAAATGGAAGTTGATTCTCGAACAGCCGGGAAAACCATTCCTTCAAAATAGCTTTGAATTGGTTTCAATAGCGCTTCTCCTGCCGCTGAAACGCCTCCACCAATGATAATTTTTTCTGGGTTTAACATGTTTCCAATATGACTACATGCAAGCCCTAAATAGAAGCAAATGTGATCCACGACTTGGCTTGCCAACTTATCTCCTTTAGCCGCAAGATCAAAAATCAACTTGGATGTTGTTTCCTCTGTTCCTTGTTTGATTATACTTTTTAATTCTGATTCTGATGCGAAGGATGCAGCTAAATCCTTCGCTACGCGAACAATCCCAGTGGCAGATGCAATTGTTTCCAAACAACCTTTTTTACCACATGTGCAATCATACGCTTCTGGACTTGTATCCACAGTGATGTGTCCAATTTCTCCCGCAGCACCTTTTGCGCCATGAAGGATCTTTCCTTCTGCAAAAATACCACCGCCGACCCCAGTTCCTAGTGTTACAAAAAACACATTTGCTGAGCCCTCGCCCGCTCCTTGCCATCTTTCGCCTACTGCTGCGATATTAGCATCATTATCTAAATACACATCTAGTCCTGTGATTTTCTTAAGGTCCGTGGCAACTTTTTGCTCCTTCGCCCAGTTCAAGTTATAAGCACCTTTTACTGTACCTGTTTCATAGTTAATAGTCCCAGGTGTGCCCATTCCAATACCATGGAAAATATCCTTATTTAATTGCAAGTCCCTTAGTTTCTGATTGATGCTATCACCAATATTTTGGACAATATGACCACCTTCATCTGAAATATCCGTTTCGACAGACCATTTTTCTTCAATTGTACCATCGGTTGTTAGAATCGCGATTTTTGCAGTTGTACCACCAAGGTCAACACCAATTAATTTCTTTTCCATTTTCACATACCTCCTAATCTGCTACTTTATTTTTAGCCTTCTCTTTGTCTAATTCTACTTTCAGGATAGATCTTGCGCGGGCATAGACTTCACGATCCAGCAATTTATGTTTAAACAGTTCAGTCAGCTCGTATTCCATCATTTCGATATCCCATTGTCGCTTCCCTAGATATACGATGATGCCGTATTTTTTCAGCAATTGAGCCACATCATAGACTGTTTTCATAACGATACCTCTTATCTTGTTTGAATTTTATTCTCCAAGTATAACTTATACTGCACATAATTTGCTGTGTCTTCTTGCTCCACAGCAATTGTCGCCTCTTTCAATGCTTGCTTTAGATCCCCCTGCATTTCATAACTTCTCGCAAGCAAAAAGTGCGCGTGTGGGTTAAACGGTTCTTGTGAAATGGCTTCACGTGCGTAGCTAGCAGCATCCTCTTCGTTTCCTTTAATTGTCGCGATGATTGCCAAATTTGTAAAACTGATCTCATCCGCACTGCCAGAAGACCGCAGTTGTTGAAGTATTTTTTGCGCAGTCGCGTAATCCTCATGTTGAATAAAGGCTCCTGCAACAGCATTTGCGTTCTGTGGTTCATAAGGATTTTGCCCTTTATTAAAACCAAACCATAGGAAGAATGCCGTTAGTAAAATAACAGAGGCTCCGTATACAACCCGGCGCCAATGGAAATACTGATGTGGTAGTGATAAGGCTCCTGCAATCAAGAAACCACCAACTAAACCACCAACATGCCCTGCTAAATCAATACCTTGTGAGAATAGATCAACAACAAGGTTCACAACCACCAATCCAGCGATACTAATTCCCAATGATCTTGCATATACATGCGGTTTCAACACTACTAAATACAACAAGGCGCCAAAAATACCGAATATCGCCGTACTTGCACCTGCCGCCACATTGATATTGAAGACAAAGCTCGCGACGACGCCAGTAATACCTGATAGGACATAAATCAGGGCGTAACGCCATTTCCCATATAATTTCTCTGCCATCGGGCCAATGATATATAAAACAACAGAATTCATGAGCAGATGCAACAAACCAATATGAATGAACATCGGTGTAATGAAACGCCACCATTCCCCTGCATATATGAGCGGATTGAATTTAGCACCCCAGCGAACAAGGTTAAATGTATTATTACTCGTTCCTCCGGTGAAGGTCATGATTAGAAATACTGCGATTTGGATCGCTAACAATATATATGTCACATAAGGCTTTTCTTTGCGAGCTTGTACTTGTTCCTCGCTTACTTTTGTAGTGATATAGTTGATAACAATGCTACGTTCTTTAGCAATCCTATCTTCATCTAGCTCATTTGGAACGTGAAAAGTTTCTGGTGGTACGCCTAAATCTAGGCACATTTGGTTCAATTGTTCATTCGCGTTTTCTTGATCAATCAATATATTATCTAAACTTATTTTCTCGTTCTCTGATTGAAGCGGCTTATCGAACCATTCCGAAATATCCCCAACTGGTTTAAAAGGCGTGATGTAAATATTGATGAGTGACAATTTCAAACGCCCCATCTGTTTGCGCAAGTCCTCGCATACATGCATCACTTGCTCAATATCACGTTCTACGACATTGGACCAACTGAGCTCCTTCATTTGAATTCGAATCACTGGTCTTTTCTTTTGTGCTGGATTATCTAACCATAATTCTTGCTTCTTTTCATGAAGGTGGATCAATCGATATCCTTCCTCAATAAGAAAATAGTTAGTTAATCGCCAAAAAATATACTGTTCTTGGAGGCTCAAAAAATTCCCTGCTTTCTTTTAAAATCCTATTTATAAGTACTACTATACGCAAAAAGGCGAGTATTGTAAATCAATCTCCGCCGATTTTTTGCTATTATTTCAGATTATTTTCAAGTACTAGTTTTTGAACGGGTAAATCATGAGCTTCTGGCGTGAAATCTGTCGATATTTGTTCGGCGTAACAGAGAGAAATCGTACGTCCTTCATATCCTGCTAAATAGCGGTCGTAAAAGCCAGCACCAAAACCAATTCGGTAACCATCAGGGCGAAAGAGAACACCTGGAACGATAAGTAAATCGATCTCTGCCTTGGCTAAAATTCGTGCTTTTGTCGCCGGCTCATATAATCCTAAAGCTTTTTTCACAAGCTTATCATCGGGCCGATACTCCCGGAATTGCATTGTCTTTGTTTTGTTATCTGTTTCGGGTATCGATACACATTTCCCTTCTCGCCAAGCGCGCTCAATGATGGACTGTGTTGCCACTTCTGGAAAGCGTGCTATCGTAATGCCGATTGCTTGAGCCCTTTGCCAAACCTCTTCTTGAAAAAGTTGATTTGCAATTTGGAGGGAACGCTTTTTATATGTAGCTTCATCCATCTGTTTTAGTTGTGCCAGTATTTGCTCACGTAGGTAGGCTTTTGTTGACATCAGTATCTCCTCCCAAATCGTTTTTTCAATAAAAAAAGCAACAGGTGAAAATCCTGCTGCTTACTTAGTTTCGCGGTGCAAAGTAACACGACGCAATCTTGGACAATATTTTTTTAATTCAATACGTTCCGGGTTTTCACGTTTGTTTTTAGTAGTGATATAATTGCGATCGCCACACTCAGTGCATTCTAAAGTGATATTAACACGCATTCTATTTCCCTCCAGACTCTCATCAAACTGATTTTTTATTTATCAGACCTGTATTATAATATCATTTTTAAGGGCTTTACGCAAGGATTCCTGAGCTTTTCTTTTTATTTTCTTTACAATATCTATTTTTGACTATGTTTTTGATGGAATTTATGCTATAAATAGAAGTAGAGTTTAGGGAAAAGAGGTGTTATTAACACAATGACTGTTTTAATCATAATTCTCCTTGCCTGTTCTGTCGTCCTATTCTTGCTTTCATTTATGCAAAAAGGAAATAGCAAACAGTTAGAAAACGAGATGGAAGAAATTGCATCTCAATTAATGCAAGAGAACTTCGAATTAAAAAAACGCGTGTCTACTCTAGAAAATACATTGAAGGTCGATGCTGATTCTGTCACACCTGTTCGCACTTCTAGCAAGAAACTTCGTGACTTAAGAAAAAAACAAATCATCACTTTGTATACGTCTGGTGTCACTATAGAAGAAATTGTCACACAATCGGAGCTTTCAGAGGACCAAGTAAATGAAATAATTGCTGAATACGTAGCTCATTAAATTAGAGAATTCATAGGAGGAAATAATACAATGAAACAATCACTTCGCATGCTGGCATTAGGTTTTTTAATCTCAGCAGTGCTACTACTTGTCTTTGATACATTCTTCTCGTCAAGCGCACAAGCAGAGAAATCGGCGGAGCCCAAAACAACAACCACAGCAAAATCAGCTGATAACGCTAGTTACAAAAAGAAATACGAAGATTTACTCGCAGCTCAAGAATTAGCAAAATCTCAAGCCGCAGAAGCTCAAAAGGCAGTCGCAGCTAAGAAAAAAGCAGAGGAAGAAAAAGCAAAACAAATCAAGAAGTTTACATTGGTTATCAAAAAAGGTGACCCTTCTTCCAAAGCAGGAAATGAATTACAAATAGCCGGTATAATCAAATCTGGCGCTGAGTTTGATAAATTCTTGCGCGCAAACGGTTATGAGAAATACGTTCGTGATGGTAGTTATGCTTTAACAAGCAATATGACTGCGGATCAAATCGCAAAAATCATTACACATAAAAATTAACGAGTCAAACAGGTAAGCAGATTCCAACGCTTTCCTGTTTTTTTGTAGCAAAAACGCCCTACTTGTGTTATAATGATTCAGAATTCCCAGTATGAAAGGATGATGAAGTATGGCTATTGTAGAATTTCTAAACACAAACAGCAATCACATTTTGGGAGTGTTTAATTTGATTTAAAGCTCCCCTATTATAAAGGAGCGAAAACATTGACTATTATTAATTATGGATTTACAGATTTTTTTGAGTCGCAAACATTGCAAAGCGGGCTTATTCCTGCACGTGTCACCGCTGTTTTCAAGGATTTTTTCAAAGTGGTTTCAGAGGATGGCGAACATTTAGCGAAATTAAAGCACGTGGCTTTTATGGGGGCGATAAATACAGAATTACCAGCAGTTGGCGATTTTGTTGCACTGGAGAGTCACCCGCGGGACACATCTTTGATTCACGGTGTGCTAGATCGGAAAACCGTTTTTAAACGTAGCGATCCTGCTGGTGGCGAACAATTGGTGGCTGCTAACTTCGATTATGTCTTTATTGTTAGTTCACTCAATCATGATTTCAATATGAATCGGCTAGAGCGTTATTTGACCATCGCGTGGGATAGTGGCGCAAAACCTGTCGTTATTTTGACCAAGGCGGACCTGAGCGATAACGTGACACAAATTGTAACGGAAATCGAGCTCGTGGCTTATGGCGTTCCTATTTTTCCCGTGGATAACTTATCAAAGCGTGGATTCGAGGATATCGAGCAATTTCTGAAACAGGGAGAAACCATCGTGTTACTCGGATCTTCAGGCGTCGGCAAGTCCTCTTTTATCAACGCTTTGTCAGGAGAAACATTGATGAAAACAAGTGAGATTAGAGAAGATGATTCTAAAGGGAAACATACGACCACACACCGGGAGTTGCACCGACTTTCCACTGGCTTACTTGTTATTGATACTCCTGGTATGCGAGAACTTGGTATCGGGCAAGCAAGTCATGGTCTTGGTGAAACTTTCCAAGATATTGAGCTACTGGCGAACGATTGCAAGTTTCGTAATTGCCAGCACGGTAGCGAGCCAGGATGCGCCGTACAAAGTGCGCTAGAGGACGGTAGTTTACCTGAGACTCATTATTCCAATTGGCTCAAATTAAAGCGAGAACTGGCTTATTTTGAGCGTAAAAACGACCCTGTCTTACAACGTGCAGAAAAGCAGAAATGGAAAGCTGTTCATAAGGCACTGGAAACACAATATAAGTCCAATCTCAAAGCACGAAAAAAATAATAGATGGAAACGAGCCTGCCAATTTGGCGGGCTTTTTTGCGCGCTATAAAGAAAACACTCGCCAAAACGACGAGTGCTTATCATACTTATTTATTATCCTTATTGTAAGGTTTTTTGTATCCTTCTTTACGTGGCGGACGGCTAGATTGTTCTGTGTCGCCCTCTTTTTTCTCGATTAAGGCTTTGCGTGATACATTCACACGACCATGGTCATCGATTTCTGTGACTTTCACTTTGACGATATCGCCCATCTTCAAGATGTCCTCTACTTTTCCAACACGCTCGTGTGCTAATTCAGAAATGTGGATAAGACCATCTTTGCCTTTGAACAACTCAACAAAAGCTCCGAATTTCTCGATGCGACGTACTTTACCGTCATAGATTTCACCAACTTGTACTTCACGAACGATTTCTTCGATCATCGCTTTCGCTTTTTCAATCATAGCATCATCTTGAGACGCGATGAAAACTGTACCGTCTTGTTCAATATCAATTTTAACGTCCGTTTCATCGATGATTTGGTTAATTTGTTTGCCGCCAGGTCCGATAACGTCTTTGATTTTATCTGGTTTGATGTTGATTGTTACGATCTTAGGTGCATATTCGGATAACGTTTCGCGCGGTGTATTGATCGTTGCTTCTAGGTGCTCCAGGATGTGCAAACGACCCGCTTTCGCTTGTGTCAATGCTTCTTCTAGAATTTGACGGCTAAGGCCATCGATTTTAATATCCATTTGTAGTGCAGTAATACCATCGCGTGTTCCGGCTACTTTGAAATCCATATCGCCGAAATGATCTTCCATACCTTGGATGTCAGAAAGGATCGTATAGTCATCACCAAGTTTCACAAGACCCATCGCAATACCTGCAACTGGGGCTTTGATTGGGACACCAGCGTCCATCATCGCAAGCGTCGATCCACAGATACTTGCTTGTGAACTCGAGCCATTTGATTCCAAAACTTCGGAAACAAGGCGAATCGTGTATGGGAAATCCTCTTCGCTTGGAATAACTTGTTGTAATGCACGTTCACCTAAAGCCCCGTGACCGATTTCGCGGCGGCCTGGTGCACGGCGAGGTCCGGTTTCTCCAACACTGAATTGTGGGAAGTTATAGTGATGCATGAATCGCTTAGAATCTTCTAAACCAAGACCATCAATGATTTGGTGTTCACGAAGCGGTGCTAGTGTACATACGCTAAGTGCTTGCGTTTGCCCACGTGTGAACAGTCCTGAACCATGGACGCGCGGTAAAATACCAACCTCAGATGATAGCGGGCGAATTTCATCCACTTTACGACCATCTGGACGGATTTTGTCTTGAGAAATAAGACGGCGCATTTCATCTTTTTCGAGCAGTTCTAGAATATGCTTCACTTCAGAGATCACTTCGGTAGCATCTTCTAGTTCTTTCGCTTCGTATTCCGCAATAACCGTTTCTTTTAACACGTTGATATTTTCTTCACGCGCTAGTTTTTCTTCGGTTTTGATCGCGATTTTCATATCTGCTTCTGCGCGAGCCTTCACTTCTGCTACAAGTTCTGCGTTTGGAACGAATAATTCGATTTCCATTTTTTCTTTCCCAACAGCTGCAACTATCTCTTCTTGGAACGCAATAAGGCGCTTAATCTCTTCGTGGCCGAACATAATGGCTTCTAGCATCGCTTCTTCAGGCACTTCTTTTGCCCCTGCTTCTACCATGTTAATAGCTTCTTTTGTTCCGGCAACCGTCAAGCTAATATCGCTCTTTTCTTGGTCGGCAACGCTTGGATTAATAATATATTCACCGTTCACGCGACCTACATCAACACCTGCAATCGGCCCTTCAAAAGGAATATCCGAGATGGAGAGTGCAATCGATGAACCGAGCATCGCTGCCATTTCTGGTGAACAATCTTGCTCTACACTAAGTACTGTCGACGTAATTTGAACATCATTACGATATCCTTCAGCAAAAAGCGGACGAATTGGACGGTCAATCAGGCGTGCTGTCAATGTTGCACGGTCACTTGGACGACCTTCACGTTTTAAGAAGCCACCTGGTACTTTACCAACAGCATACATCTTCTCTTCATAGTTTACAGTTAGTGGGAAAAAATCACCTGGTCTTGGTTTTCTAGAACCAACGGCAGCAGTGAGAACAACCGTGTCACCGTAACGAATTAATGCAGCACCGTTTGCTTGTTTTGCCATTTGACCAACTTCGATAACTAGCTCCTTGCCAGCCCATGTGGATTTGAATACTTGTTTTTCAGACATATTTTGATCTCCTTTTTGTTAGGAGCGTCCACTGTCCAATAGAAACTTTACCATGCATAATAATTCTTCACGCACGCCTTTTAAAAAGTTTAAAAGACACGCATGAATCCAAAAACCTACTATTCTCTCACCAAGTTGAGGCTTGCACCCGTGGATTCAATGAATGGAGTTAATATCTTGTTTTGTTATGTAATAGCACGTTTTTGGATTCATGCGATAAAGCTTCTTTCTATGTCAATGACTAGTGGGACGCTTCTTGTTTATTTTTTTCAAAAAAAAACGGGACAAAAATATCCCGTTTTCCTTGTGTTTATCGACGTAAACCTAAACGTCCGATAAGTTCGCGGTAACGTGCAACATCTTTCTTACGTAGGTAAGTTAAAAGGTTACGACGATGACCGACCATTTTCATCAAACCACGATAAGAATGGTGATCCTTCTTGTGTTCGCGAACGTGTTCATTCAAACTGTTGATTTCTGCAGTAAGAACAGCGATTTGAACCTCTGGTGAACCAGTGTCCGTATCATGTACACGATATTCAGCGATAATTTCATTTTTACGCTCTTGTGTCAATGCCATTTCTTACACACCTCCTTCTTTTCTAATCCCCGCATACTGAGCCAAGCGTTGGTGACTCGCAAAAAGCCAAGTAAGGGTTCTTTTTCGTACAGAGTTAAAGATACACTATTTCACTGTAAAAAGCAAGTAATAGCCAGAGTTTTTATGCAAAATATGCTCGTGTATCTACTTCGTCTTGCTTCAACTGTTCAATCAATCCCTCAACACCATTAAATTTCAGTTCCGGACGGAAGTAATGGAACCATTCGATCTCGATTTCTTCGCCGTATATTTCTTGATGAAAATCTAGAATATACACTTCAATTGACATCTCCTGATCGTCTTTAAATGTGATATTATAGCCAATACTCGCCATACCAAGATGAATTTTTCCATTCACCTTAAATCGAACGGCATAGACACCTAACTTCGGAATTAGGAATCCTTCATCCACAGCGATATTTGCAGTGGGAAATCCGATAGTCCGACCTCGTTTATCACCATGAATAACGGTTCCTGTAATCGTATATGGATAACCTAGCAGTCGGTTTGCCTCGTCTAGTTGGCCTTCTGCGATATATTTGCGAATATTTGTCGAACTCACTTTATCATGCAAATCTTCTAATTTCTGAACGATTGTCACGTCAAATTGGCCTTGTGCATAATCAGCAAGCGCCGTCATTTTACCTGCTCCTTGACGTCCATACGAATAATCGAATCCTGCTACAACGTGCTTCGCATTCAAGCCAATTAAGTAATTTGATACAAAATCTTCAGGGCTTAAATTCGAAAAAGCGGTTGTAAATCGAACAATGTATAAAATATCAACGCCGAGCTCTGCCATTTTACGTTTCTTTTCTTCGATTGGCGTTAAATATTTCACTTGCGTACGCATTTGGCTGAGCACAACAGACGGATGTGGATCAAAGGTTAAAACAGCCGTTTTTATGCGACGCTTTTCAGCTTCTTTTTTAGCTGTGTGAATAACTTCTTGGTGCCCTCGGTGCAATCCGTCGAAAAAACCAAGTGCCATCACTTTTGGATCACGATTCATTTTTTCTGGCGGATGGTGCAAAAAATACGTTTCCATGAAATCCCCTTCTCTTTCTTTTCTCGCTATGTTTACCTCGCGAATTCACGGGTAAATTATACTGCGCAATCAATACGGAGTTACGAGAAGCTACCACGTTTAAAAAAATGGGTAGCTTCTTTTCGTTGTGCCATTTTTAGTTTAATTTACCAGATCGTAGTTCAATGACTTTTTCTGGTTTCCAAAAATCACGACGCTCCGGATGTTGGACATAGATTGCTGTGAGTTTGTTTTTGTGCAACAAGGCTACGCGACCTTTGCTACGTTCTTTAATAAATTGTTCTGGCAAGACGACACCGTTGAGTACTTTTTCGTATAGGGTATCGGAAATATCCTGTTTAACCATGTCAGATAAGCCATCCTCTAATGGGTATAGGAAGCTCGCCTCTTCTTCTTTGGCTCGCAAGTCTTCAATTTCAGCCAGTGTAAAACATTGTTCCTCTGTAAAAATACCGCTTTGTGTGCGCTTTAATGCAGACATATGTGCCGGATATCCAAGTTTTTCACCAATCATCACGGCTAATGTTCGGATATATGTTCCTTTTCCGCATGTAATACGAATCCGGAAGGTATGCTGATCTGGATCTATTGGTACGTAAGGCTTTAGGAGTTCGATTGCATAAATATTCACCCTGCGTTTCGGTCGCTCTACCTCTATACCCTCTCGTGCATATTCATACAATTTGCGTCCTTTTACTTTGACGGCGGAATACATTGGTGGAATTTGTTCGATCTCGCCGACGAAGGACTTTGCTGCTTTTTCCACATCGATTGGTAGAATGGTTTCAGTGATCGCTTTAGAGGCAACGACTTCTCCACTCGCATCTTCGGTCGTTGTTGCTGTTCCTAATGTGACTGTCGCCTCATACGTTTTACCTTCATCTGTAATGTATTCAGCGAGCTTCGTAGCGCGTCCGATACAGATTGGTAGTACCCCTTCCACATCCGGATCAAGCGTACCAGTATGTCCTACTTTTTTTGTCTGAAGAATTTTGCGTAATTTGAATACGCAGTCATGACTTGTCATGCCTTTTTCTTTCCATAAGGGGATAATTCCGTCCATCGCGCAAATCACTCCTTTCCTACATAAAGAAGGATAGACATCCGTAAAAACGGCACCTACCCTCCACTTATTTCTTATTCATTATCATTTAGACCACGCAATAGGTCGTCGATATGATTACCATAAGCAACAGAATGATCTATTTCAAAAAATAGTTCTGGTACTTTGCGTAAACGAATGCGACTTCCGATTTCAGAGCGAATAAACCCGTGTGCTTTTTCTAAGGCTGCCAGAGCATCTTTTTGCTCTCTTTCTTCACCTAAAACAGAAACAAACACGGTTGCTTGTTGCAGATCTCCTGTGACATCGACACCTGTGACAGTTATAAATCCAATGCGCGGATCTCTTAATTTACGATTAAGGATGTCCCCAAGTTCTTTTTTCATTTGCTCTGCTACACGATTAGCTCGGACATTCATGTTTTCACCTCATTTTACAGACTTTCCATCGTTGTTTTGCCTCGCTCCCACTCTGGGAAAGAGTCGAGAAAAACAAGAACAGTATCCGCCATTTTTTCGGCTTGATTATGTGATTCACTGACAACAGCGAACCCGATGAGGGCGCGCTGCCATTTGTCTTGGAATCCAATTTCAGCAATGGAGATATTAAATTTTTGGCCAGCGCGTGTTAGAACGCGTTTTAAAATGGCTCGCTTTTGTTTCAATGTTTGTGGGGTCTGCAAAAACCACTCGGATTCGACGTAACGGATCATTTACGCTCGATTTCCTCCATGATGTAAGCTTCAATCACATCGTCTTCTTTAATGTCGTTAAATTTATCGATGGTGATACCACATTCGTAACCTTTGGCAACTTCTTTGGCATCATCTTTAAAGCGTTTCAACGTGCCGATTTCACCTTCAAAAACAACGATGCCATCACGGATAACACGAACGCCGCTGTCACGTGTGATTTTACCATCAGTAACGTAACAACCCGCGATTGTACCCACTTTGGATACGCTAATTGTTTGGCGAACTTGGGCTTGCCCGATAATTTTTTCTTGGAATTCTGGGTCAAGCATTCCTTTCATCGCCGCTTCAATTTCATCGATGGCTTTATAGATAACGCGATGTAAGCGGATATCCACGCCTTCATTTTCAGCACCTTCACGTGCCTGTGTTGTCGGGCGAACGTTGAAACCGATGACGATAGCGTTTGACGCTGAAGCCAATGTAATATCTGACTCGTTGATGGCACCAACGGACGTATGGATAATTTTGACGTTAACGCCTTCTACTTCAATCTTACGTAGGGATGCAGCTAATGCTTCGACTGATCCTTGTACGTCCGCTTTGATGATAACGTTAACTTCTTTCATTTCTCCAGCTTTCATGTGCTCAAATAGATTTTCCAAACTCACACGGTTTGTCGCAGAGCGTTGGGCTACAACGGCACGACTTGAGCGGGCTTCCCCAACGCTACGTGCTGTTTTCTCATCTTCAAAGACTACGAAACGGTCACCAGCTTGTGGTACGTCGCTCAGTCCAGTGATTTCAACGGGTGTACTTGGTCCAACTTTTTTCACGCGGCGTCCAATATCATTGACCATCGCACGAACGCGTCCAAATGTATGACCGACAACGATTGGATCGCCGACTTTCAGCGTACCATCTTGTACTAGAAGTGTCGCAACGGAACCGCGACCTTTATCTAGTTCTGCCTCGATAACGCTACCGATAGCAAGACGGTCTGGGTTCGCTTTTAATTCTTCTACTTCGGAAACAAGCAGAATCATTTCAAGCAACGTGTCCAGTCCTTCGCCGAATTTCGCCGAGATTGGCACGAAAATGGTGTCGCCCCCCCATGCTTCAGGAACTAATTCGTACTCGGTTAGTTCTTGCATTACTCGATCGGCATTGGCTTGCGGTTTATCGATTTTGTTTACAGCAACAATGATTGGAACTTCCGCTGCTTTCGCATGGTTGATCGCCTCAATTGTTTGTGGCATAACGCCATCGTCTGCTGCTACAACAAGGATTGTAATATCGGTAATTTTCGCACCACGTGCACGCATCGTTGTAAAGGCTGCGTGACCAGGTGTATCTAGGAATGTAATTTTTTTGTTGTGCACTTCTAGTTGGTAAGCACCGATATGCTGCGTGATTCCGCCGGCTTCACCAAGTGTTACCTTCGTGTTACGCAGGGAATCAAGCAATGTTGTTTTACCGTGATCGACGTGACCCATGATTGTTACAACAGCTGGGCGCTCTACTTCTTTACCTTTATCTTCCTCAGGTGCTTCTTCAAAATAAACATCTAGATCTGTGATGTCAATTTTGATCTCTTCTTCTACTTCTACACCGTACTCGCCGCAAACAAGTTCAATGGCATCTTTGTCTAAACCTTGGTTAATCGTTGCTACGACGCCAAGCATGAATAGTTTTTTGATGATTTCTGATGGCTCACGGTATAATTTACGCGCTAGCTCCCCAACGGTAAGTGACTCTGAGAATACGATTTTTTCTGGAAGCTCTTTTGGCTTCGGTGGTGTCGGTGGTACTGTACTGTGATTACGTTTTCCTTTGTATTTAGTGTTGTTTTTGCGACCGCGGTTTTGGTTGTTGCGATTGCCACCTTGGCTACGATTTCCTCCACCTTGCGCGTTTCCACCTGGTCGGCTTTGTCCACCGCTATTGTTCGGGCGATTTTGCCCGCCTTGCGTTGGTTTGTTCGCACTTGCTGCTGGTTTGGCTGCGCCTTGTGACGCTGGTTTATTCGAATTATTATTTGGTTTCGATTGATTTGATTTATCATTCATATTTGGTTTATTAGACCCCTTACTTTGACCTGCTTCGTTTGGTGCTTTAGGTTGGCTGCTTGGCGCGGCAGATTCTTTTTTCGGTCCAAGCAATGTTTTGTCAAGTTGTCGTAATGCATTTTCGTTAATGGTAGACATGTGGTTGGCGACTTCAACGCCTAACGCTTGTAGTGTTTCGATGACTTTTTTACTAGGTAATTGGTGTTCTTTTGCGTATTCATATACACGAACTTTACTCATGTGACACACCTCCGTTAAGATTTCACCCGAGTAATTCCGTTAATTTTGCCGCAAATCCTTTATCCATTACTGCAATAATGGCCCTTGCATCTTTGCCGATCGCACCGCCTAGCTGTTCACGGGTGCCGGCTTTCACAAGCTGGACATCGTAATACTGGCATTTGTTACGGATTGTTTTCTCGGTTTTTTCTGATATATCTTCTGAAATGATGACTAGACGTGCTTTTTGACGTCTCACTTCTTTCAAAACTAGCTCTTCGCCAGTCACGAGTTTGCGAGCGCTATAAGCGATTCCAAGCAAGGAATAAGCTTTGTTATGATCCATGATTTGCTCCTTCAATCGTCTTTACGTATGCAATTAATTGATCGTAAAAACCGTCTTGTTCTGCCATTTTCATCTGTTGAAAAATACTATTCTTCTTTTTGGCTTTTTCAGCAACCTTGCTGTCAATGATGATATAAAAGCCACGACCAGGCGCTTTTCCACTAGGATCTATCGTAAGTACACCGTCTTTGGAGTAGGCAATACGTAAAAGTTCGCCTTTTGGTTTGCGTTCACCGGTTACAATACATTTTCTTAAGGGAATTTTTTTGTTACGCATTCGCGTTGGTCACTCCTTTTATTCTTCGTCTTCTGCAACCTCATCTGCCATATCGATATCGACACGCTCAATGACTGGGCCATCTGGACGTGGATAAATACCAGCTTCTGTTGCTACTGTTTCACTTTTAATGTCGATTTTCCAACCAGTTAGCTTGGCAGCAAGTCGTGCATTTTGACCTTTTTTACCAATTGCTAAGGAAAGTTGGTAATCAGGAACGATAACCGTTGTTGCTTGCTCGGCCGCATTCACGATAACGTCCAATACTTTGGATGGGCTAAGCGCGTTTGCTACGAATGTAAACGGATCAGCAGACCATTCTACAATATCGATTTTTTCGCCTTTTAGTTCATTGACGATGGCTTGCACACGGGCACCTTTTGGCCCAACGCATGCCCCAACTGGATCAACTTCTGGGTTTTCTGTATATACAGAGATTTTCGAGCGGTCACCCGCTTCACGAGCAACAGATTTAATTTCTACGATGCCTTCATAGATTTCCGGAACTTCCATTTCAAAGAGTCGTTTTAATAGACCTGGATGTGTGCGTGATACGTAAATTTGTGGCCCTTTTGTTGTTTTCTCAACTTTTGTCAAATACACTTTAATACGGTCGTGTGCGCGGTATGTCTCATTTGGCATTTGCTCATTTTGAGAAAGAATCGCTTCGATTTTACCCAGATTAACGTAGATAAAACGAGAATCTTGGCGTTCTACAATGCCCGTCATAATATCATCTTCACGATCGATAAATTCATCGTAAATGATGCCTCGTTCTGCTTCACGAACACGTTGCGTCACGACTTGCTTCGCCGTTTGCGCTGCAATTCGACCGAAGTCTTTTGGTGTTACTTCCAGCTCCACAACATCGCCAACTTTAAAAGCAGGGTTGATCTTATGTGCTTCTTCCACCGATATCTCAAGACGTGAATCAAATACTTGATCGACCACATCTTTGCGCGCTAACACGTGCATCGAACCTTTATCTAGGTTTAAATCTACTCGTACATTTTGTGCTTGATTGAAATTACGTTTGTAAGCAGACACAAGCGCCGCCTCAATTGCCTCAATAATCACGTCACGTGAAATTCCTTTATCATGTTCTAACACATGAAGAGCATCTAATAATTCTGAGCTCATTCTTTTTTCAGCTCCTTTAAATTACTGCTTTAAAATTTAATTGCTAGTCTTGCTTTTGCCACTTTGTCCTTTGGAATTTCACAAACAATTTTGCGTGTCTTGTCCAAAATTTCGACAGTGAGCGTTGTGCCATCATAGTTTGTCAATGTACCTTCCCACATTTTACGGTCCGCGATTGGTTCGTAACTTGTGATATAGACCCATTTATCCACAGCTGCTTCAAAATCTGCTTCCTTTTTTAATGGTCGTTCAGCGCCTGGTGATGATACTTCCAGAAAGTAATTTTGCGTAATCGGGTCGTTTTTGTCCAAGATTTCACTCAGTTTCTCGCTAACCAAGGCGCATTCGTCAATATCAATGCCGCCTTCTTTATCTAAAAATACCCGTAAATACCAGTGCTTTCCTTCTTTTTCAAACGCTAAATCGACCAGTTCTAGTTGAAGTTCGGTCGCGATGGGCAACACGATTTCTTCGACTTGTTCAAGAACTTTACTCATTTTAGCCTCCTTCTGCATATCTGACAAAGCTAGAATTGCCAGTGGTTTACGACAATCTAACCCTGCAAAGTTGCAAAATGAAAGAGTGGGCATCGGCCCACTCTTGGTTGAGTTATCGTAATTTCATTATTAACTATAACACAAACATTTCGCAATCGCAAACGTTAGATCTTGCATCGCCTTGTATAGAGCCAATATCGCTAGAATAAGGACAGCTGATTTTGATCTGGCAAACCGTCCAAGCACCCTTGATCATCCATGTATTGAATGATTGTTTTGGATACTTTTCCGCGTTGTTGCAAGTCTTCTTTTGATAGGAACTCGCCGTCTGCGCGGGCCTCTACAATCGATTTTGCGACGTTGGTACCAAGACTTGGAATCGCGTTAAACGGTGGAATTAACTGATCACCGTCGATAATAAACTCATCCGCGCTTGATTTATACAGGTCTACTTTCTGGAAGGAGAACCCGCGTGCTAGCATCTCGTTAGCAATTTCAAGAACGGTCAACAAGTTCTTCTCTTTTGTCGAAGCTTCTAAGCCTTTTGCGTTAATTTCTTGCATCTTGGCTTTCGTGGCTTCTTTCCCGTTCACCATCGCAGTTAAGTCAAAATCATCAGCACGTACGGTAAAGTACGTTGCGTAGAAAAACAGTGGATGGTGGACTTTGAAGTAGGCAATCCTTACAGCCATAAGCACATAGGCCGCAGCATGGGCTTTCGGGAACATATATTTGATTTTTTTACACGAATCGATGTACCAATTTGGCACTTTATTCTCGATCATCGCGGCTTCCATATCTTCCGTAAGCCCCTTCCCTTTACGCACCGACTCCATGATCTGGAAGGCAAGGGAACTATCGAGTCCTTGGTAAATCAAGAAAACCATGATGTCATCCCGACAACCGATAACTTCAGCGAGCGAACAGATGTCATTTTTGATGAGCTCTTCTGCGTTCCCAAGCCATACATCGGTTCCGTGAGATAATCCTGAAATTTGCACAAGCTCGGAGAATGTCGTTGGTTTGGTTTGCTCAAGCATTTGTCGGACGAAACGCGTTCCGAATTCAGGGATACCGAGCGTTCCTGTTTTTGAATCAATATCCGCTGGTTTGACACCAAGTGATTCTGTCGAGCCAAATAATTTCATCACTTCTTTGTCATCCGTCGGAATCGTTTTCGGATCGATACCGCTTAGGTCTTGGAGCATCCGAATCGCGGTCGGGTCATCGTGCCCCAGTATATCGAGTTTCAGCACGTTATCATGAATGGAGTGGAAATCAAAGTGGGTCGTTTTCCATTCGGAATCCGTCGCATCCGCTGGGAACTGAATCGGCGAAAAATCATAGACATCCATGTAATCTGGGATAACAATAATTCCCCCAGGATGTTGACCAGTCGTTCGCTTCACACCCGTACAACCTTGCACGAGACGATCGACCTCTGCCCCACGTATCGTCATGTTCATATCACGCTCATAGTTCCGCACATAGCCAAATGCCGTCTTCTCAGCGACCGTACCGATCGTCCCAGCACGGTACACATAATCCTCACCAAACAGCTCTTTTGTATAGGCATGGGCTACCGGTTGATATTCCCCAGAAAAGTTCAAATCGATATCTGGCACTTTATCCCCTTTAAAGCCTAGGAACGTCTCAAAAGGAATATCTTGCCCTTCTTTCGTAAATGCCGTACCACATTCTGGGCACTCCTTATCTGGTAAGTCGAAACCGGAGCCAACCGAACCATCATCGAAAAACTCGGAATGCTTACAGTTAGAACACACGTAATGCGGCGGCAATGGGTTTACTTCCGTAATTTCCGTCATGGTGGCGACGAGCGACGAGCCGACCGATCCACGGGAACCTACGAGGTATCCTTCATTCAGCGATTTTTTCACGAGTTTGTGCGAAATCAAGTAAATAACGGCAAAACCATGCCCGATAATACTTTTCAGTTCTTTTTCTAGGCGAGCTTCGACAATTTCTGGCAGTTCATCGCCATAAATACTGCGCGCCATCGTGTAACTCATATTGCGCACTTCATCTTCTGCGCCCTCAATTTTCGGCGTATACAAATCGTCTTTGATCGGCTTCAAATTTTCCATCCAGTCGGCAATGAGATTCGAGTTCGTCACAACGATCTCCTTCGCTTTCTCTTCTCCTAAAAAGGCAAATTCGGCGAGCATCTCATCTGTGGAACGGAAGTGTACATCTGGAAGCGTCGCACGATTAAGCGGATTGGCGCCACCTTGCGAGTGAATTAAAATTTTACGATAGATTTTGTCATTGGGGTTCAAATAATGCACATTTCCAGTTGCGACAACAGGTTTACCGATTTTTTCACCGACTTTGACCAGGTTACCGATAATTTCTTCGAGCGCCTTCTCATCACGAACTAATTCGCGTTCAATGAGTGGCGCATAAACTGGTTTTGGCTGTACTTCGATGAAATCGTAAAACGTAGCAATACGCTCAGCTTCTTCCATTCCTTTTTGCATCATCGCTTCGAAAATTTCACCCTGATTACATGCAGAACCAATAATTAGACCTTCACGCAATTTATTCAGTTCAGATCTCGGAATTCTTGGAACACGGAAGAAATAATTGATTTGTGACATAGATACAAGCTTGAATAGATTTTTTAGACCGACATCTGTTTTTGCGTAAATGGTGGCATGGAACGGACGGGCGCGTTTATATGCGTCTCCCTCTCCTCTGAAATTATTGAGTTGATCATGAAAATCGATATCGCGCATTTCCTTTGCATCTTTAATCAATTTCCACCCAAGATAAGCTGTCGCCTCTGCATCAAAGATCGCTCGGTGATGCTGTTCTAAAATGATATTGAATTTTTTGGTCAGTGTATTTAGGCGGTGATTTTTAAAATGTGGATAGAGGAAACGTGCCAATTCTAACGTATCAATAACCGAGTTCTCTGCTTTTTCAATACCTACTTTTCCGTAAGCCGTGTTGATGAAGCCCATATCAAATGAGGCATTGTGTGCAATCAGAATCGCATCCGCTGAAAATGCTTTGAAATTCTTTAATACGACTTCAATCGGATCGGAGCCTTTCACCATGTCATCTGTAATTCCTGTCAGGTTGATCGTTGTTGCCGATAATGGGTGACCTGGATCAATAAAGGCTTCGAATTTATCAATGATTTCGCCATCTTTCATTTTGACGCCTGCAAGCTCGATGATTGTATCGTAAACCGCTGATAAACCGGTAGTCTCCACGTCAAATACAACATACGTTGCGTCTTTCAGCGCTGTATGGCGTTCATTGTAAGCAATTGGGACGCCGTCATCGATCAGGTTCGCTTCGATTCCGTACAAAATTTTGACACCGTTTTTCTTTCCAGCACCGTAAGCTTCTGGGAAGGACTGTGCCACCGCATGATCTGTAATCGCGATTGCTGGATGCCCCCAATCTGCCGCCTGTTTCACGAGATCTGCCACAGAAGACGTCGCATCCATTTGGCTCATCGGTGTATGCACATGAAGCTCCACCCGCTTTTCCTCCGCCGTATCTAGGCGTTTCACACCGGCAATTTCATTCACATCTTGCGCCATCATGATCAGATCACGGACAAATGTATCCATCTGAACGCTTCCGCGAACGCGTACCCACATCCCTTTTTTCATATTCTGGAACATCGCGGCATCGTCGTTATCACGCGAGAACATTTTTATAATAATCGAGCTTGTGTAATCCGTGATCTTGAATTGCAACAAACTGCGACCACTGCGCAACTCACGAATTTCTGATGCGAAAACATAGCCTTCTACCGTGATCCGGCGTTCCTCGTCATGAATATCTCCAAGAGGCTTGCGTTCCTCATCATCTTT
Source organism: Listeria grandensis (assembly GCF_014322885.1). Classification (NCBI taxonomy): domain Bacteria; kingdom Bacillati; phylum Bacillota; class Bacilli; order Caryophanales; family Listeriaceae; genus Listeria; species Listeria grandensis. Next base: position 114,134 of record NZ_JAASUG010000002.1, read on the forward strand.
AATTTTATAGCCAATTTGGAATGGTCCAGATGGTGCCTGTCCACCGCCGCCTTCACCATTCGCCTGTTGCTCCGCCCGTTTTTGCATCACTTGCACTGCCTCAAGCGCCTTCGCCTGATCCTCTTTTTCCTTCGCTTCCACAAAAGCCTTGTAATGCTCCGTTTCTGACTGCTCTAGCAAATTCGTGCGCAACATCATATTTGGAAAACCTTTCTCACGCAAGCTCTCAGCAATCGCTGGCTGAAAACGTTGTGCAATCGTCGTCTGCTCCATCTCATTATGTACACGAACCTCCATGAAATTCGGTGCCACAAAGGTTGGCTTCTGTTCAATGAGTAACTGTCCAATCATCGGTGACTGCTTGGCAAACGGTGTAATGGTATCGTTCCAATAATCGTCTACTAATCGTTCCGTCACTGTCTCGTCTCGTGCATGAATCCGCATTGTCGTCTGCGCAATCTGAGCAAACGCTTGGTTCATCCCAACTCGCATCATTTGAAACAACTCAAACGGCAAAATTTGTGCGACATCCAAGTGAAATTCCCAGATTTTATTCGCTTTATCTACAACCAACTTCTCGATTTTCCCATCTTTCGTAAAATCTTGAAATACGGCATCATTTCCTAATCCAATTTGCTGTAACAAAATTTGGAATCGCTCTTGTTTCTCTGCATCTGTAATAGACAACTCCCGACAACTCCTTTTCGTTTCAAACTTCTTAACAAAAAAAGCGTCTTCCCAGTTTGAAATACAACACCTGACTGTATTTCACTCGTAAGACGGCTCTTCTCTTCACTTATTTCTACACTTATAACTTACACAATCAGATGAAAATGAACGTTTGCCGCCGATTCATCTGATTGGTTAGCTAAAACATTAAGCATTCTCACCTAAAAGGATTGGCAATGTGTTCATCAGCTCTTCCTTACGAACTTCGATCATCTCGCCTGTTTTACGAATTTTCACTTCAACGATCCCCTCAGCAGCCTTCTTACCAACCGTAACACGCATTGGCAAACCGATGAGATCTGCATCCGCAAATTTCACGCCTGCGCGCTCTGTGCGATCATCTAACAAAACAGAATAGCCCATTTCTTGCAAGGACGCATACAGTTCTTCTGCAAATGATACTTGCTCTTCACTCTTCATATTTACTGGAATCAAATGAAGGTCAAGCGGACTGATGCTACGATCCCAAACAAGACCGTTTTCATCTGCTTGCTGCTCTGCAATAGCTGAGAGCAAACGTGAAACACCAATACCATAACAGCCCATAATAAACGGATTGCTGCGCCCATTTTCATCTAGGAACGTAGCGTCCATCGCCTCACTGTATTTCGTACCCAGTTTAAAGATATGGCCTACTTCAATTCCTTCTGCAAATTTAATTACGCCATGTCCATCCGGTGAAAGGTCACCTTCTTTAATTAAGCGCAAATCGAAATACGTATGCACATTGAAATCGCGTTTTGGTTGTGCATTAATGATATGGTACCCTTCTTCATTGGCGCCAATTGCTGCGTTCACAATATCTTGCACATCGTTATCAGCAAAAATACGCACATGTTCTGGTACACCGATAGGACCAAGTGAACCAAAGCCTGAACCGAGTAATTCGATTGCTTGCTCATTCGTTGCGAGCTCCACTGTTGTAGCCGATAGTGCATTTTTAATTTTAATATCGTTCACTTCATGATCCCCGCGAACGAGAACCATGATAATTTCTTCTTCATCAAGCACATAAAGCATCGATTTGATTGTTTTCTCCATTGGCATATCGAAAAATGACACAATATCGGCAATCGATTTCTGATCTGGTGTTTCTACTTTCGTAAGCTCACCGGCTTCTTCATGCGATTTCTTCTCCATGTGCATAACTGGTGCCATTTCAACGTTGGCTGCATAATCCGAAGCATCACTGTAAGCAATTGTATCTTCTCCAATATCAGATAACACGATAAATTCTTTCGTCTCGTTTCCACCGATGGAACCCGAATCCGCAATAACCGCGCGGAAATCTAGACCACAACGTGTGAAAATGTTCGAATAAGCTTGGTACATCTTATCGTAAGTTGCATCCAGACTTGCTTCTGTTGCATGGAAGGAATAGGCATCCTTCATAATGAATTCACGACCACGCAATAATCCAAAACGAGGACGCAATTCATCACGGAACTTCGTTTGAATTTGATACATCGTTAAAGGCAAGCGTTTATATGATTTCACCTCATCGCGTAGTAATGATGTAATAACTTCTTCATGTGTTGGCCCCAATGCAAAATCACGCGCATTGCGATCCTTTAAGCGCATTAATTCCGAACCATAATCTTCCCAACGACCAGACTCTTGCCAAAGCTCTGCGGGTTGTAATGCTGGTAGTAATAATTCAACCGCATCGATTCGATTTAACTCCTCACGAATGATCGTCTCGATTTTTTGTAACGTTAGTTTAGCGAGTGGTAAATAGCTGTAAATGCCACTTGCTGTTTGTCGGATAAAACCTGCGCGCAATAATAACTGATGACTTTTTACCTCTGCATCAGCAGGCACTTCTTTTAATGTTGGAATAAAACTCAATGTTTGACGCATCTTTAACACCCCTATTTTTTTATCTTTAAAATCTAAAAGACAATCATGCCCTCAGATTTCCCCCTATTTTTTAGAAAAAGGCTCGTTGGATATCGTTCCATGTCACAAGTAGCATCAATACCATCAGCAGTGCAAAGCCAATGAAATGCACCATGCCTTCTTTTTTCGGATCGATTGGTTTTCCACGAATTAATTCGTAGAGGAAGAACAACAAACGTCCGCCGTCTAATGCTGGTAATGGTAATAAATTCACGATTCCTAAGTTAATACTTAGAACTGCCGTCCAATTAAGCAACGTCAAGAAGCCATAGCTCACTACTTCTTGTGTCGAAGTATAAATTCCCACCGGACCATTTAGCATATTCAGCGAGAAGTCCCCTGTCACCATTTGTCCTAGTACATGTCCGATTTGTGTGATCCAGAACCACGTTTGCGTAAAGCCATACGTTATCTTCGTCAAGAAGGAATCTGAACCTGGTTGCGCTACACCAATTTTTCCAACGCTTGTGCCATCTTGTGCTTTTTCGGCTTTTGGCGTCACATCAATATCTTGTGTTTTGCCATCGCGCTCGATTTTGAAGTCCAATTCTTTATTTGGGCTCTTCTCCACCGTTGAATAAATATCTTGCCATGAGTCTACTGCCTTACCATTGATAGACTTCACCTCATCGCCTTGTTTCAGCCCAGCCTGTTGCGCCGCGCCATTATCCATAACCTGTCCGATTTCAGGATCGTTCGAAGGAACACTCCCCGAAACAAAAGCAAGAATTGTAAAAATAATAATAGCTAAGATAAAGTTGAATAACGGTCCCGCAAAAATAGTCATCGCACGTTTGCCGAGTGATTTGGATTGGAACACACGATCATACGGTGCAATGATCGTTTCTATTTTGCCATCGACAACGATCGCATCACTCGCGACTTTATAGCGAACAATTTTATCCTCATCATATTCTTCATAACCTTCGATGAAAAGTTCTTTTTCAAGGTCACTCCCCGATACTTCCAGAGGTTGCACATCTTGATATTGATCTTTTCCATTGATGATAATTTTGGTAACGACTTCATCATCATTTAAAATTAAGCCAACGCGGTAACCCGGTTTAAGCTCAACTACTTCGCCATCCTCGCCCGCCATACGCACGTAGCCACCGATGGGGAGAAGTCTTAATGTATACTGTGTTTCTTTCTTGCGGTAAGCAAATATTTTTGGACCAAAACCGATCGAAAAATCACGAACTAAAATGCCAGATCTTTTAGCAAATAAGAAATGTCCGAGTTCATGAAAGAAAACGATTAAGCCAAAAACAAATATAAACGCAATAATGGTTGTCATTGTTTCACCTCTATAAAAGTGTCTTCACGTATGCACGTGTTTCCTGATCTACTTGGAAAATTGTCTCCAAATCAGGGTTGGGTGTTACTTCATGGCGATTCATTGCATTTTCAACGAGCGCCTCGATGTCTTGAAAAGCTACCTGCCCATTTAAAAAGCCAGCCACAGCGATCTCATTTGCCGCATTTAAAACGGAAGGCATCGTTCCACCTATTTTACCAGCAGTGTACGCCAATTTCAATGCTGGAAAACGATGAAAGTCCATTTTATCAAAATGAAGTGTGCCGAATTCTGTAATATCAAACGGTTTTTGGAATGAAACACTCGCTCGCTCAGGGTATGTGAGGGCATATTGAATCGGGACGCGCATATCCGGCAAACCGAGCTGGGCAATATGACTACCATCTTTAAACGCTACCATCGAATGGATCACACTTTCACGGTGAACGACCACTTCAATTTGATCATACGCGATGTCAAACAACCAATGTGCCTCGATAACTTCCAATCCTTTATTGAACATCGTTGCTGAATCGATTGTAATCTTGTTCCCCATCGACCAATTAGGATGTGCTAAAGCTTCCGCAACTGTCACATTTTTCAGCTGTTCGCGCGTCTTATCACGGAAGCTTCCGCCAGAAGCCGTCACAATCAACTTATCAATATTCGCGGGATTCTCACCTTGCAAGCATTGAAAAATCGCAGAATGTTCGCTATCAATAGGAACTAAACGAACACCTTTTTCTTTCGCGGCACGCATGACTAAATGTCCCGCTGTCACAAGTGTTTCTTTATTTGCAATCGCAATTTCTTTCCCCGCTGCAATCGCATCAAGCGTTGGTTGTAAGCCCACACTTCCCATCACAGCATTAATTAAAATATCGCCATGACTATATGTCGCAACTTCTTGCAACCCTTGCGCACCATAGTATACTTTAATAGTTGGGAATTCTAGTTTTAATTTTTCATAATCACGACGATGCTCTACCGAAACAATTTCCGGTTTAAACTCTCGAATAACCTGCATTCCTAGTTTCATATTCCGTCCGAACGAAAGCGCGGCAACTTGAAATAATTCAGGGTGTTCTTTCACAATCGCAAGCGTTTGGCTTCCAACCGAACCCGTTGCGCCTAGTAAATTAATTTTTCTCATCAGTACACCTCTATTTTATAAAATTTGAAGTATATGTAGTAATGGCAAAAGAAGTGGTAACACAAATAACAAATTATCAAATCGATCTAATACCCCGCCATGACCGGGAAGTAATTTCCCAGAATCCTTTACGCCATAATAACGTTTTAACGCGGATTCCACTAAATCTCCCAGCTGACCAAAGATGGATAGTATCACGACCAGTAACGCAATAACGATCGGATTTCCGTCTAGCCCTATATATAAATAATACCCGCCAGCGATTAAAACAGCAAATACAATACCGCCAACAAATCCTTCTACAGTTTTATTTGGACTGACGTTTGGCGCCAATTTATGCTTCCCAAGCGCACGTCCCACAAAGTAAGCCATTGTATCGGTCACCCAAACAATCAGAAGCGCAAAAATAACATATTCGAGCCCTTCATTTCGCGTCTCCGCCAAATAATGAAAGCCAAACCCCGTATAAAACGCCGCCAGAATTCCAATTCCTACTTGATCAAAATGATAGCGATTTTTTGAAAATACCGTGTAAGAAAGCAGTAGCGCCATACATACAAAGGTAATCTCCATTTGTCTAATACTGTATTCTTCCAGCCATTCTAAAAAACGTGTCGGCGCTGCAATCGAGAGCGTCAACACAAGTGTGATAATACCGTTTACTGAAAACAAACTTTGCTTTGTCATCACTAATATTTCGTATAATGCGATCGCCGCGAGTAACATACTCAGCAGTTCAAATGGCAATTTCCCGTAGATCACAAACGGCAAGAACACCGCTAGACCAACAATTGCTGTAATAATTCTCGTTTTCACAATATATCCCCCTATAAGCCCCCGAAACGTCTCGAACGATTCTGGTACTCCACAACTGCTTGCTTGAAATCATCTTCCGAAAAATCTGGCCAGTGCGTCTCTGTAAAATAAAACTCGCTGTATGCCAACTGCCACAGCATAAAATTACTAAGTCGCAATTCACCACTTGTGCGAATGAGTAAATCTGGATCCGCAAGCCCTGCACTCATCAAGTACTTCGTCAAACGCTCCTCCGTCAAATCCTCAGCAGTAAGTCCAGCGTCCAACAATTCACGCATCGCAACTTGAGTCGCCGTCACAATCTCAGCCCGTGAACCATAGTTTAGCGCAAAATTAAGAACAAGTCCTGTATTATCCTTCGTTGCCTCAATCGCGCGTTCTACAGCATCCAGCGTGTGCTTTGGCAACTCTTCTTTGTACCCCATCACATTTACACGCACGTTCTCTTCCATCAACTCTGGAATAAACGTATCAAAAAACTCACCTGGCAACTTCATCAGGAAATCAACCTCATCGTTCGGTCGCTTCCAATTCTCCGTAGAAAAAGCATAAAGCGTTAAAATATCAATTCCAAGCGAGTTCGCATAACGGGTCATCCGCTTGACGACTTGCATTCCTTCACGATGCCCAGCAACCCGAGGTAAAAAACGTTTTTTCGCCCACCTGCCATTACCATCCATAATAATCGCCACGTGAGCCGGCAAAGGAAGCTCCGCTGAAATTTCACTATTTATCGTATTCTCATCTTGACGAAATATCTTCTTAAACATGTTCTTTCCTCCAATAGAATTACCAAGAGTCGGCACGTCTATACCTATAATAACAAAAATAACAGAAATTATGTACTATAACTTGCTCAGTCTAGATTAGAAATTGGTGAGACGATCCACTTTTTTTAAAATTTCGCGTGCCAGAAAGGAGAGAGGCACCTCCTTACAAGGAAATGCCCCCTTCTTGTCGAGAAGCTTTTGTAGGAAACTTATTTGGCTGAGTTAGAGTCTCCTTTATACATTAGGACGAAGATAGCATGTAATCAGCAAGTAACTCTCACAAACTTGTCCTAAAAAATAAACCAAGAGACTATCTTCCTCTCAATAAGCTTTTACTGTCAGCTCCGTTTTTCATGCTATACTTCCATTATCTCATCTTCTTTTTGCTTGGCGATTTCATCTAATTTTTTAATGCTCGCATCTGTTAGCTTTTGAACATCTTCTGTGAAGTTGCGCAAGTCGTCTTCTGTAATATCACCAGACTTCTCTAGCTTCTTCAAATCGTCATTCGCATCACGGCGCACGTTACGTACCGCTACTTTTGCGTCTTCTGCTTCTTTTTTCACTTCTTTAACTAGCTCTTTACGGCGTTCTTCTGTTAATTGCGGAATCGCGATACGTATTACTTCACCGTCGTTATTTGGCATAATACCAAGATCTGCTTTTAAAATCGCTTTTTCGATATCACCCAGTGCCGTTTTATCGTATGGTGAAATCATTAGTAAGCGCGCTTCTGGAACACTCACTGCAGCTAATTGATTAATCGGTGTTGGAGCACCGTAATACTCGACAGATACGCGATCAAGTAGTGACGCATTGGCACGACCAGCACGAATCGATCCTAATTGATGTTGTAATGCTTGCTCCGATTTTGTCATTTTCTCTTTTGCTAAGGCTAAAACTTCTTTACTCATGTTATTTCCTCCCTCTTATAGTAGTCCCAATTTTCTCGCCTAAAATAACGCGTTTGATATTGTTTTCTGTTTCTTCAAACGAAAAGACGACAAGTGGGATATCGTTATCCATACTTAAGGATGACGCCGTTGTATCCATAACTTGCAAATTATCTTTAATCACATCCAGATAGGATAACTCATCGTATTTCACAGCTGTATCATCCAATTTAGGATCGGCGCTGTAAACCCCGTCCACATTATTTTTAGCCATTAAAATGACTTCCGCTTCGATTTCCGCTGCTCGTAGCGCTGCCGTTGTATCCGTTGAAAAATAAGGATTACCAGTTCCAGCTGCAAAAATGACTACACGCCCTTTTTCTAAATGACGAATGGCTTTACGTCTAATATATGGCTCAGCAATTTGGCGCATATCGATGGAAGTTTGAACACGTGTAGCCACGCCAACGTTTTCCAGTGAATCTTGTAGTGACAAGGAGTTCATAACAGTCGCGAGCATACCCATGTAATCAGCCGCTGCGCGATCCATTCCCATTTCACTACCTAACTTACCACGCCAAATATTGCCGCCACCGACAACAATAGCAACCTCGACACCAAGTTCTACAACTTCTTTCACTTGTTGCGAGATGGAGTTCACGACGCGCGGGTTAATCCCAAACCCTTCCGTTCCTGCTAAAGCTTCACCACTAAGTTTCAATACTACTCGTTTATATTCTGGGGTATCCATATTGACCTCCATCTACTTTCTATTTGGCTCATTCCTAACACTCGGAATAATTCCATCATAATCTATAATACTAAAAAAAAGCCCGCAACAAAAGCATTTTCATACAAATTTCAAAAATATTATTTTGTTCTCCCGTTTTAGACTACTATTTACTAGTTAGCTATCGTATAATAAAGAACAGAATAAGGGGGAGAAATTTCATGAACCAGATCAAAGTATGGCAAACATTGCGGGCTTCTTTGTTTTATACCCGTTTTAACTCATGGTACTACATAAAATTTGTCTTTGTTTTACAAGCACTGATTCTTTTACTTGCGTTTCCGTTTTTGGCTTTGTTTTTCCACTTCATGACAACATCGCTCGGCTACGATAGTATTACCGATCAGAATATTTTAGAATTCTTACGAAATCCGCTTGGGTTACTATTTGCTGTTATTTTTGGATTATTAGCTTTATTTTTTATTTACATTGAATTATCTGTTTTAATTCTTATCACCTACTACCATCAGCAACAGATTCCATTCACGATCCGAATGATTCTGCGCAAAATCTTGCGGCAATCGAAATATTTGTTGTCCTATCAGTTTATTTTCTTTCTATTGTATTTCGTATTGATTGTACCAATTGCAGGGATGGGATTGCATTCTGAATTAACTGACGGGATCTATATACCTAATTTTATCGTGAATGAGTTATTGAAATCCACATCTGGCGCGATTCTTTATTTTAGTTTCATCGCCGTCGTGATTTACATTAATATCCGACTATTATTCTCGCTGGCGATTTTTCTCACTGGTGAATGCACGATTTTCCAAGCAATTAAGCGTAGCTGGGTCATAACTCGCTGGCAGACGTGGCGCATCGTAACAAATTTCGTTCTGATGTCGTTTGTAGCCACTGCCCTGATTTTCATCGCCTTTTTGATTTTCCTATTTCCGACTATTTTAGCAGAACAACTATGGGCACCTGCAGCTCCAGTCGTTGCAGGAATTTCGTTGACACTGAGCCAAATATTCTTTATTGTCGCTTTCACAATCGTGCCCATCTACATCGCGCATGCCGTCAATTTCATGTTTTTAACACGTGAAGACAAAGTCATTCCCCGCTCGCCAAATAGAATTGTGAAGAAGCCACATCGGAAGTCTTTTTATGTCGTTATCACCGCTGGAATCATTGCCCTCATAACGATTAACGGTGTTTATCTGACTGAAGTCACGTACAGCGATAATACGCAAATAATCGCCCATCGTGGACTGAAAAGTGCAGGAGTAGAAAATTCGCTGGAGTCCCTTCATGGCGCCGCGAAAATCGGTGTCGATTTTGTCGAAATGGATATCCTCGAAACAAAAGATCATCAGTTCGTCGTGTTTCACGATACCAATCTCAGACGTTTAGCCGGCATAAACCGCAACGTTCGCGATATGACCTTAGCCGAACTTGAAAAAGTAACGATTCGTCAGGATGGCTTCACATCAACGATTCCATCATTAGATACGTATATTGAACATGCGAAAAAATGGAACGTGAATCTGAATATCGAGATTAAGACACACGGCGATGAATCAAAAGATTTCCTTGCAAATTTCGAGAAAATAGTTCAGAAACATGGCGTGGAGAACAATTATATTTATCAGTCGCTGAATCGTAATATCGTTGAAACGGTTAAGAAACGCTATCCAGCGATGCGCGTCGGCTTTATTGTCCCCCTTAATTTTGGTAACTTGGTCAATGTCGATGCAGATTTTATCGTTATTGAGGAATTCTCCTTTAGCTCTAGCATGCAGAGACAGGCCCATGAGCGTAATATGGACTTATTGGTGTGGACAATCACGACGCCAGAAGCAGCGCGTAAATACATGCTTGCAGACGTCGACGGGATCATTACAGAAATCCCAGAAGACGCTATGAAGGTACAAAATGATTTGCGAAATGATCAAGCAGTTAGCACGAAATTATCGGATGCGATTGATTTGTTAACTGGAAATTAGAATAGAAGCGAGATATGATGGATTCTCATTGTATCTCGTCTTTTTATGTAGAGTCGAAAAATGCCCCACAATTGTCCCATAAAACTTTTTATTTATATGTATTTAGAGATTTATAAAAATCAAAAACCGCTATTCAACGCGAATAGCGGCCCATCTAAATCACGCAAAAACATGACTTATTTTTTTCACTTGATAAATAAGGAAATCATAAATTTGGCTTTATACCAAGGTTTAGTTAGCAAAGAATGAAGATGTCCCCCAATTGTCCCCCTAGAGATTCTACAGTGATAATTATTCCTGTAATAGCAATAGCTTATTAATGTTGCACATTTGTCTATTCATGTCAAAATCTGTTTCTCCTAAGCAAATTGCTCAAAAAATCTCATAACATGTGTTTCCTTGATCGGATTTCCCTCTATATCAGTGTATGAGTCAATCTCAATTTCAGCTGATATGTAGGCTGGGAAAACTACAGTCAATTCATTTGTTTTCAATCTGCGAAAAAGCTCTTTTTCAAATTTCCCTGATACTTTGCCGTTAACAGTATTTATTGAAAATGAATTTCTATCAACGCTAGCTGACCTTAGCTCTCCCTCAATAGTTTTTATTTCCTTATTAACTGATACAGTCGATTTCGTATTTATACTTTCTTTAAAAATAGCTAGGTTCTTATCGACATTGATTTTTTGAGATATACTAGTCAATTCCTTACCGTCAATTGATTTTGAAAACTCAAGAGAAATACCCTCTTCTTTTATAGTCTCATATAATGAGATAGTGTTATTTATTAATTCAACATTTAGTTTAGTATCAAGAATATCTAAATCAACTTCTTTCTCTGAAACACTAACTTCCTGCAGAATGTTTAACATTGGATAAAAATTATTGCTCGTCTCCAATAAATTTGTATTTTCCAACAACTCAAAATTGACCTTGAATGACCCTTTAGAAAAAGGGCTCATCATCAATTCTTGGTTATTTTCAAAGTCATAGGCACTCTTAATTGAACTAAAAGACTCGGATACATACTTCATCACATTCTCAATTATCGTATATTTATATAAGTTTGAATTTACTTCATTAACTACCCGTACCGTAATCTTATCTGCCTCCAAAGGAAAGTCTAAATAGTTTTCAAACCTGTAATCTTTTTCAATTATTCTATTAGAATTAAAATCAAATTCAATCAAATTAGGGATATTGGGATAATCCTCAATGGCCTGTTTATTGTGCTCTGCATTCGTGTATTTTATAGAATCATTGAGAAAATCAAATTCTAAAATATAAAGCTTTTCCCTACTTATAAGGTCATTAATTAACTTTGTTAAATCTTTACATTCCGACAAATATATAGTATCGCTTTTAGTTAATTCTGCTGTAAAAAAACTTGTGTCATCTATAAAATAGAATAGATAGTTATGCTGGTTGGCGTAGCCAATGAATGATAATGGTTTATCGTAATACTCAAATATGAATTTATATTCAATATTCAGCAGTTCACTGTGAGACAACTTGTTCATCGAGGTACACCTCTTTCCAGTTACCTTCAATCGCATCTACTATACAAGGTTCTTTTAAATCCCAGAGACTATAATGACCTTTATCTCCTGTTTTTTCAATAACACCACAATACCTATTCAGCTCAATCTTAATTACAGTATTTCCTATTTTAGGGTGTTTTCTTAATAAATCTTTAACTCCTTTTACAGTATCGAAAAACGATAGAGCCTTTGCGCTACACTCCTGTACTGGAGGAAAATTTCTTCTTGGAGTCTCCCAAGCTGGTATAAAGTTATCAGAATTTAATTTCCCGTTTTTAACCAATTCATTTTTACAAACTCTAAATAATACTCCCCCAATTGGACAATTAGCCGTGCTAGGCGGACATTGCTTCGGATAATCATCCCCATACCTATATTTAGATTCCATATGTAACTCCCATCCCTTGTATCTTTGTATATTCCATTAAAAAATCATTCTCAATTTATCCATATTATAGCATACCGTAAAAAAATTACAATAAATATAAAAAGAAACACCACTAACCTTCAATACTTCTTTTTGCCCTTTCATCATGGTATGCTATCCAAATATCTTCTAAATCTTCTATTAAGTTCCCTTATTAATCCCAAAGTGACGATGGATAATCAGCTTCATATCCTTCTGCTACATCACTTCTATTTCTTTTTACAGATAAAAATAGCACTCTGAAGAACTTTTCTTTTGCTTTTTCAAAGTTGTCAAACTCAAATGATTTTCCAACCACATAACTTCTCTCATCTCTAGAATTGACTATAAATTTTCCATCCAGCCAGAATAGATGAACAGCAAATGGAGTACTATCTTTATCATTAAATAACACATAACGGAGTGTCTCATATTGTTTCTTTTTGATCTCTGAAATGATAATTGCTTTTAATTCATTAATATTTTCCATATTCATTTAACCTCCTTTATTAATCCTAATTGTTCATAGTATTTAACGCTTGTAGTAAATCTAATTTGCGCCCCTCCACCTGCTCCAAAAACTTGAGCAACGTCACCTCGTTGTGGATTAGCTAAATCTTCAAAACTTAATCCCCATTCTTCCATTATGTCATCAATCTTATTTTGGACTTCTTTGGAAGATTTGCTATAGGCAGTCTTTATATTTGTCTCTGTGATGTCTTTAAGTACTTCATATTGATGATATTTCATACTACTCTCTGGATAAGGCAGCCCTCTAGTTTCATAGTCTAATATTTTCCCGCTTTCCACTGGACTTGTAAATCTTCCACCAGCATCTCCATACCTATCAACAATTTGTCCAGCTTTCAAATCAGCATTAATTGTAATAGCTCTTCCAGTTTTATCTACAATAAATCCGTTTGCTACGGGCCACTTTATTTCCCCAGCTCCATCAAGATACTTAGGTGAGCGAACCAATTCTCCCCATTTAGATTGATATGCGATTTCTCCGTTTGCTAAGCCAATTTTCTTCGGGGTAAACGGCGTTACAACTGCCCCAACTTCTTCATTCAAAGCATTTACTTTAGAACTCACACTTACTTCTTTCACGTTTTTTATCTTGCTTAAATCATTAATTCCTTTCGTAATTCCAAACATACTAGCAAAAAATACAGTTGTGCTGGCCAACCCATAGGCATCGCCTTTTTTATAAGGCTCTAAATAGCTAGACACGATACCCTCCCAAAACATTCCCATTGTTCCTGATGGATCACTTCGCAAGTTTTTCATTAACATAGCGATACTTTCTAAATGCTTTTCTGGATGTTTCAAGCTATCAAGCGCACTTTTCCCAAATCCAAAAATAGAATCCCTCGTAGACGCACCGATTTGACGTACTTTATTTCGATCATATTGGCTATTTATTATAGCAAAGTTTTCTTATTTTGAAACCAGTGTTATTAAAATTTTTTACAATCAAATATTTCTTGATAAAAAAGAAGCTATTGGATGGCAGAGAATAAGTAGCAAAAACAGAACTGGACAAAATTTTCTAGCAGAAATGCCCACGATCCAATGAATCTAAATGATTTTAGTTAAAATCTAAAAAAACCGCTATTCAACGCGAATAGCGGCCCATCTAAATCACGCGAAACATGACTTATTTCTTCACTTGGTTCATAACTTCCTCAACAAAGTTATCTTCTTTTTTCTCTAACCCTTCGCCGACTTCAAAGCGAACGAATGATTTGATTGTAGCGCCTTTTTCTTTCACGAATTGGCCTACAGTTACGTCTGGATTTTTAACAAACGGTTGGTCTTCTAGGCTAATTTCGCTAAGGTATTTCGTTAAGCGGCCTTCCACCATTTTCTCAACGATATTAGCTGGTTTGCCTTCATTAAGCGCTTGTTCTGTAAGAATTTTTCTTTCGTGCGCAATTTCGTCTTGAGAAACGTCATTACGTGAAATGTATTTAGGATTGATCGCAGCAACGTGCATCGCAACGTCTTTCGCAATCGCGTCATCAGATGTTCCTTCAAGAACAACTAACACACCAATACGTCCGCCCATGTGGATGTATTCGCCAAACGCGTGATCGGCAACTTTTTCTTTTACTTCAAAGCGACGAAGTGAGATTCTTTCACCGATTTTTTGGATAGCTTCGTTAATGTAATCTTGCAAGCTTTGACCATTTGGCATTTCTGTTTTTAATGCTTCGTCTAAATTATCTGGACGAACCGTTAAAATTTGATTGGAAATATCTTTTACTAATTGAATGAATTGGTCATTTTTAGCTACGAAATCTGTTTCTGCATTGATTTCAAGTACTACAGCATGCTTATCATTGCTGACAACACTTGTCATACCTTCTGTAGCGATACGATCAGATTTTTTAGCAGCTTTCGCGATACCTTTTTCACGTAGGTAGTCGATTGCTTGATCCATATCTCCATCTACTTCTACTAATGCTTTTTTACAATCCATCATACCTGCACCAGTTTTTTCGCGCAGTTCTTTTACCATTTGAGCTGTAACGTTAGCCATTTACAATTCCTCCTAATATAAAAATCTTTGAAAAAAGGTGATAAGAGATTGCCACTTATCACCTTGTTAGTTGTAAATCGTTTTTATGCTTCTGTAGTTGGTTCTTCCGCAACAGGAGCCGGAGCTGCTGCAACAGTTTCTTCAACAACTGGAGCTTTTACTTCTTCTACAGGAACTTCTTGCTCTTCACCTTGATTTACTTCGATGATTGCATCAGCCATTCTAGCAGTCAAAAGTTTAACCGCACGAATAGCATCGTCATTTGCAGGGATTACGTAATCAATTTCATCTGGATCACAGTTTGTATCTACAATACCGATGATCGGGATGTGTAATTTACGAGCTTCTGCAACAGCAATACGTTCTTTACGAGGGTCAACGATGAACAAAGCGTCAGGAAGACCTTTCATATCTTTAATACCGCCTAGGAATCTTTCTAATTTCTCTTGTTCTTTCTTAAGTAGAACAACTTCTTTTTTAGGAAGGACTTCGAAAGTACCGTCTTCTTCCATTTTTTCGATTTTCTTAAGATGTTTAATACGTTTTTGGATTGTTTCAAAGTTTGTCAATGTTCCACCTAACCAACGATGGTTAACGAAGTATTGACCTGAACGAATCGCTTCATCACGAACGGAATCTTGCGCTTGTTTCTTAGTTCCTACAAAAAGGATTGTTCCACCGTCAGCAGAGATTTCTTTCATGAAATTGAAAGCTTCGTCTACTTTCTTGACAGTCTTTTGTAAATCGATAATGTAGATACCATTTCTTTCTGTGAAGATATATTTCTTCATTTTTGGGTTCCAACGGCGTGTTTGATGACCGAAATGTACCCCAGCTTCTAACAATTGTTTCATTGAAATAACAGGCATGTTATTCCCTCCTATTGGTTTTATTTTTGCGGATTCTTCCGCCCTCCGCATGTATCAACCAGACAAAGACTTGCATGCAAGCACCTTTTGTTCTGTCCACCATGCGTGTGTGATTTAACACTGTTTTCTATAATAGCACAAAGTTCGCATTGTGACAAGCGTTTTGCAGTGTTTCCTCCTGTTTTATATGCCTACGAAAAACTATGCTAATCCCTTAAATCAGTCTTCTATTCATGTCTATGCCCAGAAAACGACGTGTACACATTTATCGTATTGCAAATGCATCATCCCAGTCATAGCGTGGTCAAAGCTTTGGCAATGATTTATCCGAATACTAGAGAAAAAGTAAGAATCGGCATGCCAAAACACTCAAAATACGTCCAGCCCTCCAGAAACGTCGGTATTTGAAAAGCAATCATAAAAACGGAAAGCCACGATACAAAAATTGCATAGCATTGAATCCGTTTCCTCCATATTGTTACTTCTCTTTCTAGAAAATACACTATTTTATTGGGAAATTATGCGATGCTCCTGTTAAACTCTTACAATCCAATCAAGCGACGCTCCTCTATTTTCTCAAAATGTATAGGTCAAACAGTTCATTTCTCTTCTTCATACTTATATCCATTTTACCATTTTCAGCATCAAGTGAATATATTCACAATAAACTGTAGACAAAAACTTTGTGAAGTGTTACACTTACATTGTAAATAAGAAATCCAGAAAGATGACGGCGAGTCGACCGCCGCAATTTTTTTGGAACAATAGGGACGTTAAACGTCACAATAGGACGTTTTAAGTCCCTATATCATTGGAGGGTTCACAAATGGCAATGAAAGAAAAAGCTGTTAATGAAGTAGTAGAAGTTCAAAAAGTAATCGATACACTCGCAAGTAACGGACAAAGCGCACTAAAGGCGTTCGCCGATTTTGATCAAGAGAAAGTAGATAATATCGTGCATGCGATGGCCTTAGCTGGTCTTGACCAACATATGCCACTTGCTAAACTAGCGATTGAAGAAACAGGTCGCGGAATCTACGAAGATAAATGTATTAAGAACATTTTCGCAACAGAATATATTTGGAATAACATCAAAGCAGACAAAACAGTCGGTATTATTCATGAAGATAAACAAACCGGCGTGGTTGAAATTGCAGAACCAGTCGGCGTTATTGCTGGGGTAACACCTGTTACAAACCCCACTTCTACGACACTTTTCAAAGCAATCATTGCAATCAAAACACGTAACCCAATTATTTTTGCCTTCCATCCAAGCGCTCAAAAATGTTCCTCTGAAGCGGCTCGTGTCGTATATGAAGCAGCAGTTGCGGCAGGCGCTCCCGAACATTGTATTCAATGGGTAGAAAAACCATCGTTAGAAGCGACAAAACAATTGATGAACCATAAAGATGTAGCGCTCGTTCTTGCAACAGGTGGTGCTGCCATGGTTAAATCAGCGTACTCTACTGGTAAACCGGCACTTGGCGTTGGCCCTGGTAACGTTCCCGCTTACATCGATAAAACAGCGAAAATCAAACGTGCAGTAAACGACTTGATCCTATCGAAAACATTCGATTACGGTATGATCTGCGCCTCTGAACAAGCTGTAATCGTCGACAAAGAAGTGGCTAAAGCTGTTAAAGACGAAATGGAAGCAAATAAATGCTACTTCGTTAAAGGTGCTGAGTTCAAAAAACTAGAAAGCTATGTGATCAATCCAGAAACACACGCGTTAAATCCAAATGTAGTCGGTAAATCCCCTGCTTGGATCGCAAACGAAGCTGGTTTCAAAGTTCCAGAAGATACAAAAATGCTTGTAGCTGAAATTAAAGGTGTGGGCGATGATTACCCACTATCTCATGAAAAACTAAGCCCAGTTCTAGCTTTCATTGAAGCAAAAGACCAAGCACAAGCCTTCGATCGTTGTGAAGAAATGCTCGTATACGGTGGTCTCGGTCATTCAGCAGTTATTCATTCTACAGATCGCGAAGCACAACTTGCATTCGGCTTGCGCATGAAAGCATGTCGTATCATTGTGAACGCCCCATCTGCTCAAGGCGGAATCGGCGACCTTTACAATGGCTTCATTCCTTCTCTAACACTCGGTTGCGGATCTTATGGTAAAAACTCTGTATCCCAAAACGTTAGCGCAACAAACCTTTTAAACGTGAAACGTATCGCAGAACGGAGAAATAATATGCAATGGTTCAAACTGCCACCAAAAGTATTCTTTGAAAAATATTCCACACAATATCTACAAAAAATGCCTAACATCGAACGCGTATTCATCGTAACCGACCCAGGAATGGTTCAATTTAAATACGTTGACGTTGTTATCGAACACTTGAAAAAACGTAGCAATAATGTGGACTATCAAGTATTTGCAGACGTAGAACCAGACCCATCTGACGTTACCGTTTATAAAGGTGCAGAATTAATGAAAGACTTCAAACCAGATTGCATTATCGCACTTGGTGGTGGTTCCGCAATGGATGCTGCCAAAGGAATGTGGTTATTCTATGAACACCCAGAAGCTTCATTCTTCGGTTTGAAACAAAAATTCTTAGATATTCGCAAACGCACATTCAAATATCCTAAACTTGGTGAAAAAGCGCAATTCGTTGCTATCCCTACTACATCTGGTACTGGATCTGAGGTTACTCCTTTTGCCGTTATTACAGATAAAGAAAATAACATTAAATACCCACTAGCAGATTACGAGCTAACTCCAGACGTAGCAATTGTCGATGCACAATACGTTATGACTGTTCCAGCTCACATCACTGCTGATACAGGTATGGACGTATTAACACATGCGATTGAGTCTTACGTATCTGTTATGGCGAGCGATTATACACGCGGATTATCTCTACGTGCCATCGAAATGGTATTCGAATCATTACGTGCTTCCGTACTTGAAGGCGATGAAGATGCCCGTGAAAAAATGCACAACGCTTCCGCTATGGCAGGTATGGCCTTCGCCAATGCTTTCCTAGGAATTAACCATAGTTTAGCACACAAAATCGGGCCTGAATTCCACATTCCTCATGGCCGTGCCAATGCTATCCTTATGCCACACGTTATACGTTACAATGCAACAAAACCTAGAAAACATGCGTTGTTCCCAAGATACGAGTCTTACCGTGCAGACCAAGATTACGCACAAATCGCTCGCGTATTAGGTCTTCCAGCTTCGACAACAGAAGAAGGCGTGAAATCACTAGTTGATGCGATTATTAGCCTTGGTAAAGATTGCGGAATCGACATGAGCTTGAAAGGTCAAAACGTTGATAAGAAAGCATTTGACGCAGTGGTTGATACACTTGCTGATCGTGCGTTTATGGATCAATGTACGACTGCTAACCCAGTTCAACCGCTCGTTTCTGAGTTGAAGGAAGTTTATATGAATGCTTATAAAGGTGTTTAATAAATAGTAATGCAAAAGAGGACAGCCGATTTTTGGTCGTCCTCTTTTATTCATGTTAAGATGAAATTTTCATACTACCGGTATTTTCTTGGCATACTTGATTTTTTCGATGTACCCCGCTGCAAATTAGTACTGTCTGGATTTAAATTAAAGCTTTACCTCAGGTTGTGCATTTTCAGAGCTCAGCGTATCTCATCTGTATTTGATAGTGTCTCATTTGGGCTCTTCTTTCTTGCTGAATAGCCTTCTTTACATGCATAAGAGGTATACTCTCATACATCCGAAGAATATACCCAACATATTAAAGTGGAAATATACAAACGCATCACAAAGTGATAAAACCTTTCTGGAAAAATGATTAATAACTATTTTGATCATTTTTCCATACTTTCAACTTATTAGTTTACATAATATGATTATTGTCACTTAATAATTTGCTAAGAAATTTTGTTTTTCGTTGGATTTATCAAGGGAAATCGCTTATACTTGCTCTATCACCTAGCGTGATAAACTAGTTTAGGAGGACATACTATGCCAATAACAATACCTTACTTACAATTTAACGGAAATGCAAAAGAAGCTCTGGATTTTTACGGAGATGCTTTTGGAGCCACGCCAACAATGGTTCAAACCTATAATGAAATGGGTGATTCTCGTGGGGATGAAGCCCTTGGAAACCGAATTGTACATGCTCGCCTTGAAAAAGATGGTGTCGAAATACTTTATTTCTCTGACTCCTATGTTGACGAATCATTAGTTCCTGGAAATATGCTCTCCATCGCATTCATGTTTGCAGATGAGGCTTCACTTAAGTCTACGTATGACATTTTAAAAGACGGTGGACAAGTGGGGATCGAGCTTCAAGAAATGCCTTGGGGCGGGGTTTATGCAAAAGTCACGGATAAACTCGGTATTGAATGGCAACTCAATTGGCAAAAAGCATAAAATAGGGCGAGAAGCATGGTCATATTTAGATGACTTGGCTCCTCGCCTATTTACTATTCCATATTCCCCATGAGCGTCAGTGCTCCTCGTGCTTCATTATTTGAGTCTGGACAATGGTACGCTGAAAGTACGAAGGTCTGTGTCACCTGTTGTTAAAATCGCATTTCCTGTAAACTCCATCATTTCAGCCTTCTTCCCTAAAGTATATTCACGCTTTATCATGGGAACTTAGAAAACCTGAACAAAGCTAATCACGATTTTCGGTATGATACGGGCAGGTCACAACATGATCATCAATCATCCCAATCGCTTGCAAATAAGAATAAATAATAACCGGCCCAACAAAAATAAAACCACGTTTTTTAAGATCTTTGCTGATTCGCTCGGACAATTCAGTTTGAGCTGGCATTTGTGACATGTCTGTCCAATGGTTGATAATGGGCTCTCCATCTGAGTATCCCCAAATATAGTTCGCAAAAGAACCAAACTCGGCCTGCACTTTCAAAAAAGCAATGGCATTTTTGCGGACTCCGCCGATTTTTAGTTTATTTTTCACAATTTCTGCAGTTTCGCGTATGTGTTCGAGCTCCTCATCGGTCATTGCAGCGCATTTATCTGGGTTAAATTGATGAAAAGCTTCTTTATATGCAGCTCGTTTATTCAAAATTAAACGCCATGATAACCCGGCCTGTGCGCCTTCCAAATTCAGCATTTCAAATAGATATTGTTCGTTACGGCTCGGCACTCCCCATTCGTTATCATGATAAACTTGCTCTACCGTCTCATTCATTGCCCAACCACATCGTTCTTGTTGTCCCATACTTTCCCCTTCTTTCTTCAGGCTTTAAATAAAGCTCGAACATCGGCTATCTCCGCTTGTGTTAATGTAGCATCCAATGTCTTCATATTCGCACGCACTTGTTCGGGGCTCTTCGCTCCTGGAATCACGACATCTACACCAGGAATGCCAAGTGTTGCCGCCAAGACGATATTCGCAATAGAGACACCGTATTGATCTGCTAAACCTTGAAGACTATCCACTTTTGCGATGGTATCTAGATACGCTTGTCCTTGGAAATGCGGGCGATCTTTCCGGAAATCTTGCGGCGGATTCTGTGCTGTGAATTTCCCTGTTAATAGGCCACTTGCAAGCGGTGTATATGGTATGAAAGAGATACCGTTCTCAGTACAATAAGGAATCATATCTGCCTCGAGTTCCGGATAAATTAAAGAATACTTATCTTGCACCACATCCACATATCCATCTTTGTTCGCTTCTTTCAGTGCCGCCATACTAAAATTAGATACACCAATCGCTCGAATTTTACCGGCCTCTTTAAGTTCCTGCAAGGCTCCAACTGCTTCATCAGGAGGGGTTACGCCATCCGGAAAATGAATGTAGAATAAATCAATGTAATCCGTTTGCAAACGATCCAATGCGCTATCTACAGACTTCTTCAAAAAATCCGGAGAATTATCTAATGTCACACCGGCATCTGTCACAATGTGTGCAGCTTTCGTTGCCAAAACGACCTCTTGTCGGCGCCCAGTCTCTGCCAAAACCTCACCAATAAGCGCTTCTGAACGCCCCAATCCATACATAAATGCACTATCAAAAAAATCGACGCCTTCTGCTAAAGCTACACGAACCGTCTCACGGCTCACCTCTTCATCAATATTTTGAAATAGATTATGTGCGCCAATCGTATTTGCTCCAAAGCCAATTGGCGTTACCAGAAGCCCAGTCTGACCGATCTCTACTTGTTTCCCCATCTGAAAACCCTCCTTAAATTATCGCTATAACATATGATACCATAAAAAAACATCGAACGCACGTTCTTGTTCGATGTTTTTTCATTTTCTTTATTTCTTTAATTTTCCGCGTAGAACCATTGGTAAAATACCGCCGTGACGATAGTAATCAATCTCCACGTCAGAATCAAAGCGAACAAGTGCTTCAAATGTTTTCTTTGTACCATCTTCGGCAATTGCTGTTACCGTCACGAAATCTTGTGGGGAAACCGTTTCATCAATGGCTACACTAATCGTTTCGCGACCAGTAAGCCCTAATGAATCAGCGCTTTCACCAGCTTTGAATTGTAATGGTAATACGCCCATCATCGCAAGGTTTGAGCGATGAATCCGTTCATAACTTTTGGCGATAACGGTTTTAATACCAAGTAGATTTGTACCTTTCGCAGCCCAGTCACGAGAAGATCCCATACCGTAATCATCTCCAGTTAAAACAACAAGCCCTGTGCCGGCTTCTTGATATTTCATAGACGCATCATAAATCGGCATGATTTCTTCGGTTGGCCAGTAAGTCGTATAACCGCCCTCCGTTCCTGGCGCTACTTGATTACGAATTCGGATATTGGCAAATGTGCCACGCATCATCACATCATGATGCCCACGACGCGAGCCGTACGAGTTGAAATCACGAATCGCTACACCATTCGCTTGCAGATACTTCCCAGCTGGCGTATCTTTTCCGATTGCCCCTGCTGGAGAAATATGGTCGGTCGTAACCGAATCGCCAAATTTCCCGATCACACGAAGACCATTTAGCGGTTCTACTGTGCCAGCCTCTGGCGATAAATTCTCGAAAAACGGCGGATTTGCAATATACGTTGAGTCACCATCCCAGTCGTAAAGTGCTTGTTCCGAAGTCGCAATCGCGTTCCACTCTTCATTTTGACTGAAGACATGTTTGTATTCTTCGCGGAATAGTTCAGGCGTTACGGTTGCTTCCACGAGTGCCTTCACTTCTTCTTGTGCCGGCCAAATATCACTTAAGAAGACATCCTCACCGTGTAGGCCTTTCCCAATTGGTTCTGTTAACATATCGATATTTGTTGTCCCAGCAAGCGCGTACGCTACGACAAGTGGTGGTGAAGCTAGGAAGTTGGCTTTCACCAAAGCATGAATCCGTCCTTCAAAATTACGGTTTCCACTGAGTACAGCAGAAACAAGAAGATCATTATCCACAATCACCTGTTCAATTTCGTCTTTCAATGGGCCAGAGTTACCGATACACGTTGTACAGCCGTAACCAACAAGGTCAAAGCCCAACTTCTCAAGAAACGGCAATAGACCAGCATCTTCTAAATAACCCGTAACCACCTTCGAACCTGGCGCAAGCGATGTCTTCACGAATTTTGGTACTTCTAGGCCTAGTTCCACAGCCTTTTTCGCTACAAGTCCGGCGCTTAGCATCACATATGGATTTGATGTATTCGTACAACTTGTGATAGCCGCAATTGCCACGGAACCTGTTTTCATCGTTGATTGGTCGCCGTTACCGAATGTTATTTTTGCTTCCTTGTGCAGATCTTTTTTCGATAACCCGAAACCTTGGTTGCCATTTGGCGCACTAATGGATGCTTGGAAGCTTTCCTTCATTTTAGACAATGGAATCAAGTCTTGCGGACGTTTTGGACCTGCGAGATTCGGTTCGATCGTACTTAAATCAAGTTCCACCACCGACGTATAGTTCGGCTCTTCATTTTCAGGTGTGAAAAACAGCTCATTTTGTTGTAAATATTCCTTCACAAGCGCAACTTGCTTCTCTTCACGACCGGTCAAACGTAAATAGGTGAGCGACTCCTCATCCACAGGGAAAAAGCCACACGTTGCACCGTATTCTGGCGCCATATTCGCAATCGTTGCACGGTCAGCAAGCGGCAATGACGCCACGCCATGACCAAAGAACTCGACGAATTTGCCGACTACTTTCTTTTCGCGCAATACTTGTGTTACTTTTAAAGCTAAATCGGTTGCTGTTGCGCCATTTGGTAACGCGTTAATCAGCTTGACGCCGATGACTTCTGGGATTGGAAAATAAGATGGTTGGCCAAGCATTCCAGCCTCCGCCTCAATTCCACCAACACCCCAGCCCAGTACGCCAATTCCGTTGATCATCGTCGTATGTGAGTCCGTACCGACCAAACTATCTGGGAACGCCGTATACTCATTCTCCGCTACTTGATTTGCAATCACAACACTCGCCAAGTACTCCAAGTTTACCTGATGCACAATACCTGTTGCAGGTGGCACCGCACGATAGTTATCAAACGATTTCTGCGCCCAATTTAAAAATTGATACCGCTCCATGTTGCGCTCAAACTCTAATTTCATGTTGATTTCAAGCGCTTCTGGATTCGCATAACTATCCACTTGTACCGAGTGATCGACAACGAGATCTACCGGAATCTCTGGGTTGATATCTTCCGGGTTACCGCCCAGATCTGCCATCGCTTTACGCAGTGATGCCAAGTCTACAACCGCAGGGACTCCAGTGAAATCTTGCAGAATAACACGTGCTGGTTTGAATGGAACTTCCCCGTCGTTCTTACTGTTCGCATTCCAGTGTGCCAAATCCTCAATATGCTTATCTGTGATGATGCGTCCGTCCGCTTGACGCAATACTGATTCTAATAATACGCGGATCGAGTAAGGCAGTTTTTTAATGGATGTTTGACCATCCGCCTCGAGTGTTTTTAATTGATAATAATGATACGTGTCGTCGCCAATTTGAAACGACTGCTTTGCTTTCTCATTCCATTTTGTCATTATTTTTTCCTCCCACTTGTGTTTACCATTCGCTCTTGCTGCCCTCTTCTACTCCTCTATTGTACGAAAAAAAGCGTGATAAGTAAACTAAGATAATTCGATGCTTTTTGATAAGTAAAAATTATTGCCAGTGCCACACCAAAAAAAGTCGAACAAAACTGCCCGACTCTTTCTTATTTCCCTGCTAGATCCTTGCTCCAGGCCTTCTTGAACTGATCGCGATAGAATAAAATATCCTTCACGTAAATATCACTATGATTATATTTAAAAATCGCCTGTTTCTCTTTACCTTCTTTGGCTCCGTTGTCTGCTAAAAAATTGGCCGTAGAGTACACTGCGTCTTCTAAATTCCACGGATCAGCCTTTCCATCACGGTTTGCATCCACTCCGTAACCACCGTACGCCTTAATCACGGCCGGATCTACCATGTCATCATCAGAAAAGTAGCCAACGCCACCCGTCGCTTGGCAACCTTCTGCGCCCCAACCAACAAACGTACAAGGCATAAATTGCATCGGACCAATCGCACCAACACCTGAAATCATTGGCTCGACCGTCGAGAATTTGGTCTCCACGCGATGTACCGCGGCTAGTAAAAACCAGTCAATCCCATATTCTTTTGCCGCCGCCTGATAAACCTGGACAAACTGCTCCGGAATATCCTGCGTGTATGGTTTAGGTTTTTCGCCCGCCCGAAACTGCATCAAAACGACGAGCGCCAAACCTAATACGAACAAGGATAAAATCGCCAAAAACAGGCTGCGTCTTTGTTTATTTTTGCGTAGTTGCGCCTTTGTGGGCTTTTTCTTCGCTACCATTATCTTGCCAAAATTAAGATTTCACCGCTGTGTAGCGCGCGAACAAACGCATCAATTTGCGCATCATCTAAATCAAAATCAGCAAGCAAGCGTTTCACCGATTTATCACTCGTATTTGAAAACCATTTGGCAAAAGGACCTGCCGCGTAAAGCGCACCATACTTTGGATTGTATACTTGCGGGATCATGATAGCGCCACTGAGCGATTGTAAAATCCCAGAAATAACACCAAAAGCCTTTTCATTTACCGGCCTTTCTCGCTCCACATTCGTTGATTCAATGATTTCATCTATTTCGTCCTCTTGATCCGATTTAGCGAGAATCGAAATGTTCTCTTTTTTATAACCACGAACTTCTAATTCTGTAATTTTTGCTACCGCTTCATCATCATTTCCGACCACAAACACTTCCCAATTTTCCATAACAGTCGCGTCCCTTCTCTAATTCAATGTCAATATTTCTTTTATCTCATCTGTTGTTAAACGATGCAACATTTGCTCGCCAGGCTGGATTAATGCATCCATCAACGCCTGTTTTTTCTTCTGTAAATTATAGATTTTCTCTTCAATCGTGCCTTTTGTTATCATCCGAATAACCTGCACCACGTTCTTCTGACCAATTCTGTGCGCACGACTCGCCGCTTGCTCTTCCACCGCCGGATTCCACCATAAATCATATAAAATAACAGTATCTGCACCAGTCAAATTCAAACCAGTTCCACCAGCTTTTAGGGAAATAAAGAATAGATCAGCATCTCCAGCATTAAACGCGTTTACAAGGTCCATTCGACTTTTCGAAGGCGTGCTACCATCCATATAAAAATAGCGATAGCCTGCTTCTTCCGCTTGCGCTCTCATAATCTGCAACATAGACGTAAACTGCGAGAAAATCAAGATCCGCTTGCCACTTTCTCGTGCTGTCTGTATTGTATCAAACAACTGTACTAGTTTACCAGAACCACCCTCATAATTCTCAACAAAAAGGGCAGGATCACAACAAATTTGACGCAATCTTGTTAAACCAGCCAACAGTTTGATACGATCTTCCTGATCATTACTATCATTTGACGCAAGCTCTTGCTGAATTTTTTCTAGATAAGCCAAATAAATCGTTTTTTGTGGCTCGGTTAACTCAGAATAAAGATTCGTTTCGATTTTATCCGGCAACTCTTTTACAACGTCGCGTTTGAGACGGCGCATTAAGAACGGTCGAATCATTTGCGCCACTCGATCATGTGGCAGTTCTTTGAATTTGCGTAACGATGGGAAAAAGCCCGGCATAATCGTCTGGAACATCGTCCACAACTCATCGATACTATTTTCAAGAGGCGTACCACTGAGCGCGAAAATATTCGTTGTTTTCAGCGATCGAACTGCTTGCGATGCTTTCGTGTGGTAATTTTTAATCGCCTGTGCCTCGTCCAAAATAATCGTTTGGAAACGAGTCGTCAAAAACTCTTGCTCATCTTGACGGAGCGACGGATACGAAATCAAGTACACGCTATTCGGTTCGATTTGTTGAATAAGCTCCAAGCGCATTTGCGATGTGCCATGAATCACCGTCACTGGAATATCTGGTGCGAACTTCTCAAACTCGCTTGCCCAGTTATATAAAAGCGATGCCGGCGTCACAATTAAGACCGGCTTCATATCGACATTTCCTTCCAAACATGACGTAATATACGTGATCGCCTGCAAGGTTTTACCGAGTCCCATATCATCGGCCAACACGCCACCTAAATGATACTTCCCAAGCGATTTCATCCATTCAAAACCAGTCACCTGATACTCACGAAGTTCCGCGTTCAAGTTCTCTGGTAACGGATATGAAACGTCTTCTTGGTTCACAATTTCCTGTAGCAAATCACGGAATGTCCGGCTAAACTTGTTGTGCTCATTTTGCGCACTTCCCATCGCCTCATAAATCTGCATGCCACGATAAAGCGGCACTGCCATTTGCTTGTCCACTTCTTTTTTACGGACGTCTAAAATATCAAAAATCGCTTCCATTTGCTGATAACTCTCGTCTTCAAGCGACAAGAAAC
Source organism: Listeria grandensis (assembly GCF_014322885.1). Lineage (NCBI taxonomy): Bacteria > Bacillati > Bacillota > Bacilli > Caryophanales > Listeriaceae > Listeria > Listeria grandensis. The sequence continues at coordinate 141,597 of NZ_JAASUG010000002.1, forward strand.
GGCCATTATTCAAACGATGGTACTTCCGTTTTTCCCGCAACGACTGCAGTACTTCTTGAATCTCATCCTCTTCAATTCCTTGGAAATCAAAAGCAACCGATAAATAATCATTGTCCTGCGACACATCGATTGTTGTCGTTGGCTTCACGTGCTCCTCCACCATCTCTTCTAAGCCATCTTCCAAATAAATCGCGACATCCGCTGACAAGCTTGGCACGACCCGATAATAAAACTCGTAAAGACTCGCTTCATCCGAATTCACAACCATTTGCGTCTCCGAAAAATGAACTGGTGCAGCCTCGATTTTACGCATAATTTTAGCCTCTGTTTCCATATCACGAATCATAATTCGCCCATCTGGATCCACACTTTCTGTGAGTGCAAAAGGATCAAAAACCTGCGTTCCATAATGATACTCCAGTTTTAATACATGTTCGCTGTCTTTTTGCGAGATCCACATCTTTGACACAAGCGGTTGCTGAATAACCCGGTCTTCAATCGATGGATCAATTTGGACGTGTCCACTTTTTTGTAGCGATGGCAACACATAGGACATCACTTCACTGAGTTGCGACTCCTCGAACTGGACAACCTCATTTTCCGTCACACTATGAAAGTGGATAAGCGGCGTCAATTGATCCCAAACCGCATCACTTGGCCGATAAAATACCCCGTTCAAAAACAACAACTGATAACTCTCCAAATAACTCGCCTGCTGCAATTCCTCCATCACGAGCTGATACATGTCACCATCCTCATTTTTGCGGAACACAAAAGAAAATGGCAAGGTACCCTTTTTAAAGGCCAAGCCGCTATATTTAATATCCTCATGAATACAAATCGTATTTTGCCCCATCAAATCAGCTAAAATCGACTCTGCTAAACTTGGCGGAATAATTAACACTTTCTCTTCTGCATACGATTTATTCCAATAAAAACTGTCCGTATCATACATTTTGGCAATCTCGTTAATCTTTGCCAACTCAGCAAAAATCACCAGATCACGCTCGCCGAAATAATGCTCAAACGGATCGAAACTGAAATTCTTCGTGAAAAAATAGCTCGTATGTTGCTTGATCGCCTGCAAAAAATCGCCAATGTTTTTTACCACATACGTCCGATCTTGCCCCACTTTCAAATCAAGCGTCAACATGTTTTTATCGCGATTTTCCTGCATTCGCAAAATATATTCGACCCGAAGCGGCGTCTTAGCCGTCGTATCAAACGTATCAAACTGCCGATCCATATTTTCCTGAAACAAGGAGAGAAGCGTCGTTGCTTCTTGCGCCAAAATTCGTTGCTTGAAGTTCGCTTTTTCGATTTTCGTTTGGCGCGCCTCATGTTCGAGCTCAATCGCGTAAATATGCGAGCAAATGCTGTTTTCTTGATAATAAATACAGTCGCATTGATAATTCCCATTCGCCACATGCTTTACTTCATAAGAAACCCGATCATCCACCACCACAGAGCGAAACATGTTGGCATAAGAAGTCGCCTCCTCAAAAACAGTAATGGCACCATCTTCTAGTAACTCGCGCCCTTTTTTCTTAATTGAAACAGGAATCATTGTGTTTTTTGGATCTGTTAACAAATTCGCTCAACTCCTGACATTTTGGGTCATATGATAATAATCATGACCAGATAAAACCAAATCGTACTCCGACTCGAAACCTAATTTTTTATAGAGATTCAACGCTCCTTCATTTGCCTTTTCCACGTTGAGCGCAATAATTTCGCAATTTTTAGCAACCGCCAATTCTTTAAAAGCATGCAATAATTCTTGTCCAATACCTTGTCCCCGATAAGCAGAATCGACAACGAGTGAGTCCAAATAATATTCACCCATCCACGTCTCCTGCTCCGTAAAGAGCGGTATTTTATTAACGATTCCAAACATATCTTGAATGCCTTCCCAATCGTCGTCCAGATGTTCCGCATGATCCCCATGGTAACTTACAAGAATCCCCGCAACATTCCCATCTATTTCCTTCACCATCACATTCTCCTTACTAAACCGGTAATCCGGTCGTAAAAAGCTCGCCTCAATCATTTCTAACATCATTTCCTTACTAACACCATTCAAAAACGGCAATTCCATATCCTCTAAAATTATATAAATAAGTGGTGCGACATGTTCCGCATCTTCCGCCTTCGCTTGTCGTATCATCACAATTCCTCCATTCATTTCATCAGGAATAATGTTCCCTTTTTTTATCCAATACTTCATTATATCGAAAAAACGATGATGTTACAAACTAGGAAGCCAAATTCACACAAAGTCCGCACCTCCATCCTAAATGCTTATTGCTCCTGCGTGAAAAATTTCGTCGTGCTGCCATGATTTGTAGCCGTTACTTCTAGGCGTGTCGAAATCCGTTCTTTTAGCTCCGGAACATGCGAGATAATTCCTACAAGCCGACCCGACTCCTGCGTCTCTAGCAAACATTCCACTGCCATTTCCAAGGATTCCGGATCAAGTGTACCGAATCCCTCATCGATAAACATCGTCTCAAGCGAGATTCCACCTGACATTTCCTGCACCACTTCCGCAAGTGCCAAAGCCAAAGCGAGTGATGTTTTGAAGCTTTCCCCGCCAGATAACGTCTTCACATGCCGTTCCAAGCCAGTATATTCATCATAAACCTCAAGCTCCAACCCACTTTGCACGTTTCCCTTTGACTTTTCCTTTTTGCGGATCAGTTGAAACCTACCATTCGTCATTTTTTTCAATCTTCCATTCGCCCGAAGCAAAATCGTATCCAAGAAAGTCGCTAACACAAAGCGTTCAAATGTCAGACGTCGCTCATTTTTCCCACGCGCCATATCTGCAAGATATCCAACATCCGCATACGCCTTCTCCGCCTCACTCGTCTCACCAAGGTACGCTAAAAACTGCTCCGATAATGCCGTAATCTTGCGAATCGTCTCTTTTTGCGCCATCCACTGTTCCGCTTTTTCATGATATTCCTGCTTCGCCTCACGATCTAATTGCTGTAAAACTAGAATATCCGGTTTTTTCGACTCTGCAAGTCGCGCCTCCATCGCTTTCAAACGCTCCGATACAAAATGGTATTGTTGCTCAAAATCCCTAATCCATCGTTCCTTCTCCTCCAGAATTTCTGCTGTTAAAATGGCTTGGCGATACGTTGGATAGTCCGCAAAACCATTTGCCACCATAATCTCTTTAAAAATCGTTCGCTGTGTGGCTAAAGCCATTTCGGATTTTTCCGTTGCTTTTTCTGTCACTTCTTTTGTCGAAACTGCCTTGTATTGTTGCTCCTTAGCGCTATTGTGTTCTGCCTCCACACTCTTTTTTCTTGCCTCAAAAGCAGCAATTTGCGCCGTTAGTGTCTCTTGCTGTTTATAGAATTGTGCCGTATCCTGAAACGCCTCTGGTACATCTTCTAATAGTAAGGTATACGTTGTTGCCGCCGTGTCGACTGCTTTACGTACCACTTCTAACGCCTCTTGTTGCTTCCCTTTTAACACGGCCAACTCTGTCTGCTGTTGCTTATTACGCGCCATCTGGTCTTCGATATCTCTAGTTTCCTCAAAAAAAGCTTCCATTTTCAGACGTTCTTGCTCTTTTTCAGTCAAAACCCTGGAACATTCGAGTTGCTTCGCCTTTAGTCCTGTCAATGATTCTTCCGTCGAAATGGGAATCTGTTCGATTTGCCAACGTTTCTGTTCTACCTGCATCGCGATTGTTTTTAGCACATCTGCCTTTGCGATTTTCATCGCGCGCGCCGCGTCTACCTCTTGCTTCGTCACGATCGCTGATTGCGTCGCGATTTTCGGATGGTCCAGCGCCCCACATACCGGGCATGCCTCCCCATCAACCAAGGTCGCCGCCAACATCGCCGCCTGCTCCTTCTGCCACTTTGCATCTAATTCAGCTGATCGTATTTCAGCTTCCCGAGATGCTTTTTCTACCACCTCAGAATCAATCTCCAACTGAACCAATTCCGCTTGTAATACCGCTTTTTGTTCCCAATTGTCTATCTCTGACAACAACACCGCTTCTCTTTGCTTCCATTCGCCATGTTCCTGCTTTACTTCCGCATGTCTCACGCGTGTCTCATGCACTAAACGCACTTGTTCCACCAAATATTCTGATCTAGCCAGGCAATCCTTTTCTTGCGCTTGTAAAAGACCCAATTTCTCCTCCAAAGCTTGTTTTTGCTCACGGTCACGTGCCATATCCTGTTGCAGCCCTAGTGCTCGTGTCACCTTCACTTCCATTGCTTGGAGCTGTTCTCTTTCCTTGATCCAAGCAACATACGATGGTTCCACTTCTTTGATTTGCCCCATTTCCAAAACCGCCTGCGTAAGCCTTTCTTCGCTTTCCTGCAACGCTTCCAACGCACGCTGCTGTTCTTGTTTCGCCTCATCTAGTTGTTGCTTCAATCGCAAACATAACGCATCCTGATCAATAATCGCTCCCGCCTTACGCGCCAAATCCACTACGTGCTTCTCTTGATTACACTGCGAAAATTGCTCCGTCAACGTCTCTTTTTCTGCGCGTAACTGAGCTAATTCGGCCCATTCTGCTAGCCTTCCCTCTGCTAACGTCACATTTTTAGCCGCGATTTCTGCTTTTTGCTTCGCCAGATCGACTTGTATCTGCATCGCTGCACCGGTTTCTCGCTCTGCTTTAATCCGCTCGGAAAACATCATTTCCAAATCCCCCGTTGTCTTCCCAACAAGCGCCTCCTCATCAAAAGCGCCCAGCGTAATCCCCGCTACTTTTTCACGTAATAACCGCACGCGCTGTTCCAGTTCTTTTTGCCGATCCCACAACTGATTTTCAATCAACTGATAAAAATGCGTATGTGCCAATCGCTGCAAAATCGCTTCCTTCTCCTTACTTTCCGCAACGAGTAATTCGCGAAACTCGCCTTGAGGGATCATCAAAATTTGCCGAAACTGATCCACATTCAGCTGAATAATCTCCTCCATCTTCGCACCAACATCACGAACTGAAGTCGCAAGCAATTTTTCCTGCTCCCCGTCCAACTCATAAAGCTCCGCCTTCGCAGTGACTGTTGTGAAGCCTTCCCCGCGTTGTTTTGGAACGTCCTGTTGCGGCAAACGGCGAACCAAATACCTCACATCCCGCAGTAAAAATTCGAGTGTTACTTCCGTCAAATCCTCCGCTTTCGCAAAATGACTACGTAGCGAAAACCCTTCCCGATCATTCGTATTTGCCCGTCCAAAAATCGCAAAACTAATCGCATCAAAAATCGTCGACTTCCCAGAACCCGTCTTCCCAGAAATCACAAAAATCCGCTCCGCACCGAGCTCCGTAAAATCAATTGTCTCCTTACTTGCATACGCCCCAAAAGCCTGCATCGAAAGTCGTAAAGGTCTCATATTTCCACGCCACCCTTCACACTATCCATCGTCTCGCGCATAATTTCTACTTGTTGCTCCGACATTTCTTTCCCACTAACATGCTCAAAAAACTGCGCAAACAGCTCTAAATCATCTTTTTTAATCACATCTTCAAATCGCTCAAACGATCCTTCTGCCAATTTCTCCTGTACTCGCTCTAAATGCAGCACATTCGGATAAAACGCCCGCAACTGCCCCATTGGATCAATCAGCGCACCCTCATCTAACAAATTAATTTGCAAAAAGTCCTCATTTCCAGGCTCAACGGTCGTTATCAAATCTTCCAAATATCCTTCGATAATCCGCAAATCATGCAACGGCTCTAAAAAGCGTTCCCGAACCTCCTGCAACACCTTACCTTCCAGCGTTACTATGCGCACACTCTTCTTGTCTTTACTCTCCGAAAATGAATATTTAAGTGGCGAACCCCCATAAAAAATACTCGGATGATGAATCGCATGTGGATGATGTAAATGCCCCAGTGCCACATAATCAAAACCGTCAAAACAATTCGTCGACACCCGATCCACATTTCCAATCGCTAACTGTCGCTCCGAATCACTCGGAATGCCACCCGCCACAAACGCATGCCCAACCAAAATTTGCGGCTTATCTGGATCCCAAACCGTTCGAATTTTGGCGGTTATCGCTTGCATTGCATCCTCAAACGAATGCACCGACTTATGCTCAAAAACGGCACGTACCAATGCCGGCTCATGATACGGGACAAGCCAAACTTGCGCTCCTTCCCACTCGATAGGCGTCCACACTCCACCAAGCTCCCCTTGAATATGTAAGCCACTCTTTTCATACCAAGCCGAGCCAAAATTCACCCGTTGCGCACTATCATGATTTCCACTAATAGCAAAAATCGGTTTTCCAAGTGTCACATTCAGCCTCATCAACACGTCATTCAAAAGCGTCACCGCATCCGCTGGCGGCACCGACCGATCATACAAATCCCCAGCAATCACAATACCGTCGACTTGCTCTTCCTCCGCAATCTGTGCCACCTGCTCTAAAATATAGCGCTGCTCCGCAAGCATAGAAACCCCGTTCACAATTTTACCCAAATGCCAATCTGCCGTATGTAAAAATTTCATCCCAACGCCCCATTTCAAATTTTTATGTAAAAAAAACCGTTACCTTCAGTATACTATATTTTAAAGAGAAATAAGAACACCACATAAGCACTAGACGTTTTCCAAACTTTTCAGTATACTAAAACCAAGACTAAAAAAGAATTATGGGAGTGAACCAACTTGTTCTACACTTTTGCGCGAAATTTCGTCCACGTCATCCTGACTATCCTTGGCGGACGTTTCGAAGTACAAAATAAAGAAAAAATTCCAGAAGCACCGTTCGTTGTTGTTTCAACGCACACATCGTGGATGGAGATCCTCTACTTAGGCTTTGCAATCAAACCACTTCAAATCAACTACATGGCTAAACAAGAACTATTCAAAACAAAATTCCTCAACTGGTTAATGCGCCATCTAAATGCCTTTCCAGTCAACCGTGAAAATCCCGGTCCAAGCGCGATCAAATTACCAATCCGCCTTTTAAAAGATGGTAAAGTCGTCGGTATTTTTCCAAGTGGGACCAGAAAATCAACGGGACTGCACTTAAAAAGAGGCGCCGTTACCGTAGCACTAAAAGGAAAAGTCCCGATTTTACCAGCCGTATACGACGGTCCGAAATCATTCGGTGAACTTCTCAAACGTAAAAAAATCACCATCCGCTTCGGCGATCCGATTCATTTCAACGACAAAGACCTTGATCAAAAAGAATTACTAGAAGTAAAATCAACGGAAGTATTAAGCACATTTGAGCGATTACAATCCGAAATAGACGCAACCAAACTAAAATAAACAAAAGCCTTGATCTCCCTCTAGTTATGAAGAGGAATATCAAGGTTTTTTGATAGATAGAAAAACGCTGCACCCAATTTCCGAGTACAACGTTCTTGATCACTTCGTATTAAGCGGCTGTGTCGTTCATAATATTCGACGGTGCTAAACCGACATCTTTCAATACTTTACCAAGTGCATCCGAAGCTTTTTGCATCGCCTCATCTGCTGATTTTGTATCAATTGGAGAAGCTTTTAAACCTGCCGCTTCATCTGCATAAGCATCACTTAATTCTTTTACCGCTGCTTTAAAGGCACCTGTTGATACGCCTAGATTAGGTACTTTTACATCTGCTAAAACAGTCGACACCTTATCCGCAGAAGTACTTGCTGCCGTTGCAAGCTTTGTTAACTCCGCTCCTGTTGGCGGTGTGTCACTACCAATCGCTGCTTGATAAGCATCATAATCCGCGTCGTTGTCATTAATTTTTGCTACTAAATCCATGTAGAAGCTCATTGCATCTGCACTGACGTCCTTTTTCTCTGTTGCTTTCTCATCTTTTGCACTATCTCCACAAGCCGCTAAGCTAAAAATAAGCGCGAGTGAAAACAAAGCTACTAACCATTTTTTCAAATGAAAAACCTCCTCTTTTTATACATGTTGCCTTTTTCACGCAACCTTACTCATTATAGCGATGTTACAAGAATAATTCAACCGTTTTCAGGAGATACATGCTCCCCATTTTTCTGGGTTATATTTCTTCGGTTTGCTCAAGCTTTCCGGCGACATTTTTATATTGGAAATACATTGCAATACGCCACGGGACAATCATGGCAAACGCTAAAATCCAGAACATGCCAGACAGCTCGCCGACATCGACAGAACCGCTGATCCAATACTTGATGCCAAGTCGAATTAACAGCAAACTTAGCAGGATGACAGGAAAAGATTTCGTTCGTTTAATAAAGACATACTTATGCTTAATTTCAAAGCGCGTCGTCCAAATTAAAATAAGCGAAAAAACGAACCCCATCAAAACTGCCTCTAAAATGCCAGCTGGCGATACACGAAAATATGGAATCACGAACATAAGCGCCCCTGTGCTCATCATAATTGGCGGAATAATGATCTTTTTCACAGTTGCCGGCTCCTTTGATGCTTTCATTCGAATCAAGATAACCCCGACACCAAAGACAAGTGTGATGATAATTGATAAAATAAATGACACGTTTTTTCCTCCTAATCAGCACTATTTTACTTGCCTCATTATAAACTTTTTTAGCAGAAAAACAACCTTTTTGTCCGTTTAACCAATATCTTCTAAATCCATACCACTGTTCTGTAATTGATACATCGAGTGGTACACACCGCCATGTTCCAGCAATTCCTCATGCGTTCCTCGCTCAATAATGCTTCCTTTACTCAGCACTAAAATCAGGTCGGCATCTTTAATGGTCGAAAGCCGATGCGCAATCGCAATCGTTGTTCTACCCTGGCGCATGTTACGCAGACCTGTTTGAATCAAGGTCTCCGTTTCCGTATCAATATTCGCCGTCGCCTCATCTAAAACAAGGATTTGCGGATTTGTGACTACCGTCCGGGCAAACGATATCAACTGACGCTGCCCACTTGAAAACGAAGCCCCACGTTCAATCACCTTATGGTCATACTTATCCGCGAGCGTATTAATAAATCGATCCGCCTGCACAAACTCCGCCGCTTCCAAAATTTCCTTATCCGTAATCAGCTTATTATGCAGTCTAATATTATCTTTGATCGTGCCATAAAACATGAAACTATCCTGCAAAACAAGCCCTGTTTTGGCGCGCAGTTCCTCCATCGGATACCGCTTAATCGATTTCCCATCAATCAGAATTTCACCCTGTTCAAACTCATAAAAACGCATCATCAGATTGATAATCGAACTCTTCCCACTACCAGTATGACCGACAAGCGCAACGGTTTGCCCAGACTCTGCCGTAAAAGAAATATCTTTTAGCACATCCTTTTTGCCATCATATGAAAACGTCACATTTTTAAATTCAATTTTCGCTTTATCGATTGCAAGGTTCTCCTCCACCTCTTGTTCCGGCGCTAAATCCGTACCATCCATAATTCGGAAAACACGCGAAGCCGCCGTAATTGCCTCTTGATACATCGCCAAGCGTTCCATGATATTGTAAATCGCTTCTAAAAATCGATCAAAGTAGCTAACAAACGCGTAGATTGTACCAATCGCAACAGCACCTGAAAAAGATTGAACCCCGAAGAAACTAAGAATCAATACAATCGCTAACGAATAGATCAAATCAATCGCCGGACCGAGCAAAAGGGCGTTAAACTTAATGTTTTTCATGCCAACATCATAGTAATCCTTATTGATTTCCTCAAACTCGCCGATTAATCGCTTCTCTTGGTTAAACTGCTGTACGATCGACATACCAGAAATCGATTCCGCAATTTTGGCGTTTAATTGGCTCAATTTTTCACGGCGCGCCCGGTAGAATTTCGAGCTATACTTCCGATAGACGATAATAATCAGCAACGTAAGCGGGAAAATAAGCAAGCTATACGTTGCAAGTTGCGCATCCATCACGAACATCGCTGCATAAATACCGATCAACATAAATAAACTCTGAATCGCGGTTCCAAGCACATTAATAAACATGTCCTTAATCGCTTCCGTATCATTTGTCACCCGTGAAACAAGGCTCCCCGCAGGCGTTTTATCAAAATAGCGCATCCCCATCGTTTGGAGTTTACTAAAAATATCAATCCGTATTTGCTGCACAATGCGCAGTGCAATTTTTTGGAATAATACAAGTTGAAAGTACCAAACAACCGATCGACCAAGCGTCAAGCCAATATATCCCGAGGCCAACAAAAGAATTGGCCCATACGCAAAATGTAGCGGTGTCAAATAATCATCCAAAAATATTTTGATCAAAATCGGCAGAAAGACATCCGCAAGTGTCACAAGCAGAACAAGAAATACCGTCAAAACTAGCGCCGGCACATGATATTTCGTGTAGCTAAACAAACGTTTTAAAACAGCGCGATGTTCTGTCCCGCTCATCGTTAACATCTCTTCATTATTCGGCTCCATTCGTATCACCTCCCGACTCGATGAACTCTTCTAACTGCTGATTATGGAACATTTCGGCATACCAACCATCAAGCGCCATCAACTCCGCATGCGTTCCACGCTCAGCAATCATCCCCTTATCAATCACAATCACCAGATCCGCGTGTTCCACCGAGCTCAACCGGTGCGCACTAATAATTGTCGTTTTACCCGCCCGCTCTTCTTTTAAATTATGCAAAATTTTCTCTTCCGTTTTTGCATCTACCGCCGATAATGCGTCATCTAAAATAAGTAGCTCCGGATTCATGATAAGCGCCCGAGCAATCGCAAGCCGCTGTTTCTGACCACCAGAAAGAGAGACCCCACGTTCTCCGACTACCGTATCATAGCCATCCGTGAACTCCGTAATATCCTCATGCACCGAGACCATCTCCGCAATTTGCTCCACATCCTCTTGCGAAATTTGTGGATTTCCAAACCGAATATTCTCCCGAACCGTCGTCGAAAACAAAAACTGATCCTGCGGCACATAACCGATCGCCTCACGCAAACCACGCACCGTGTATCGTTGGATTTTTTCCCCGTTGAACTTAATCGTTCCCTCGTAATCATCATACTCCCGCATCAACAATTTCAGAAGCGTTGTCTTCCCAGAACCCGTTCGCCCAACAATACCAAGCGTTCCTCCAGCTTTTAAGGTAAAAACAATATCCTTTACAACAGGCATCTTCTCATCCGGATACGTAAAAGCATCTACCTCAAAAGCAATGTCGCCATGAGGAAGCTCATGAATTGCACCAGACAAATCTTGCACATCTTCTGGCTCATTCAATAACGTGTTCAAACGATCATATGAAGCATTCCCGCGCTGAATCACATTAAATAAAAATCCAAACGCTAACATCGGCCAAATCAGCAAGAATAAATAGTTCGTAAAAGCGATCACCTGTCCAATTGTAAGCGATCCTTCCATCACGAACTTCGAACCAAACCCGAGCGATAAGACAAAGGAAACCCCGACAATAATTGAAATCATTGGATCAAACATAGCATCAAGCTTCGCTACCTTGACGTTGACCCCCACGACCTCCTCCGTTTGTCGTTTGAAATCTGCAATATCTTCATTCTCTTGGCCAAATGTTTTTGTCACCTTAATCCCAGATAAACTTTCCTGCGTCTTATCGTTCAACTTCGAAAATTCCGCCTGAGCACTATGAAAGCGATCATGCAACTTCCGTCCCAGCACAGAACTCCCCCAAACCATAAGCGGCATCGGCAAAAGCGCAATCAATGTCAGCCGCCAATCAATCGTAATCGCCATCGTTGCAATAACCGTGCTTCCCGTTAAAATCGAATCACATAACGTCAAAACACCAAATCCGGCCACTTGCTGAATCGCCGAAATATCATTCGTCGCATGCGCCATTAAATCACCGGTTCTGTAACGCTGAAAAAAGAACGGCGACATTTTAGACAGATGTTCAAATAATCGTAGCCGCAATTTCCGTTGCAACTTATTATCCGATCCAAATATCATCATCCGCCAAAAATAGCGTCCAATATACGCCACAATAGCAGCACCAAGCAAAATTCCCATCCACACCCACAACTGATTTTTTGTCAATGTGTCTTTCGTAACCGCGTCCACCGTCATCCCTAAAATTTTCGGCGGCACCAGTTGAAGTAGCGTAATCATAAACAGCAAAGAAATCCCAATCATATACGACCGCTTCTGCTCTTTAAAAAACCACCCCAACTCCTTATAAATCTTCATTTGTTAATCCCCACTTCCCGAGCAACCATTTTTCTCCTATTTTTGACCATAAAAAATAACGGACACATCGTACCTTGTCCATTACTGTTTGGAAATATATCGAATTTAAAGCACAAAAGAATACATACGAGCCCTCAAATAAGCTTGTACCTCTTTCTCGATATTACGGACGCAGAAATCAGGTCCTTCCTTACAATAATGGTGAACATATCTAATCCAATTATCTTTTTCATCGCCCTTACCTCCTTCACGAATTTGTTTACAGAAACTAGTGTAACCGATTTCTTTAAAAGATTCAAGTAAATTTATATTTTTTTATTTCACAGACAAAGAACCCCTTACTCGGGATTCTCCATCAAATAAGTATACGCATACTGCGCATAGAGTTCTGCTCCACGTACCATCGCATCTTCATCGATATTGAAGCGACCATGATGATGCGCCCATTCCGTATCTTTTTCTACATTTCCAGACCCAACAAGCGCAAAACAACCAGGCGCCTCCTGTAAATAATAACTAAAATCCTCACCAGCAGTTGTCGGGCGATCCGAATAAAGCACCCCATCCCCGAAGCTCGATACAGCGACACGTTGCGCTAATGTCGCACTTACCTCTTCGTTGATCACCGCGTGTGTCCCATAACGATAATTCACCTCAGCAGTAGCACCATACGTAGCTGCAATCTGTTTCGCAAAGCGGCTAATCGCGTGCTCCATTTTTTCACGAACCTGCGGATGAAACGACCGAACCGTCCCTTCTAAAACCGCATGCTCCGCGATGACATTATAGCGCGTTCCCGCCTCCATCCGACCAACCGTAAAAACAGCAGGCTCAAGCGGATCTGTTTCCCGTGACACAATCGCCTGTACCCCCATCACAAAAGCCGATGCAACAACGGCAGCATCAATACAAGCATCCGGCATCGCTCCATGCCCACCGCGCCCTGTAAACTTAATTTCTACCACATCCGCCGATGCAAAAACCGGTCCAGCAGTACATGAAATCGTATTCGTTGGCATCTGCGACCAAATATGGATCCCAAATACATTATCAACACCTTCCATTGCCCCCTGCTGAATCATTGCCTCCGCACCTTCCGTAATCTCTTCTGCCGGTTGAAAAATAAAACGCACAGTCCCCGCCAATTCGTCCTGAACCGCGACCAGTGCTTCCGCCGCACAAAGCAACATTGCCGTATGCGCGTCATGCCCACAAGCGTGCATTTTCCCATCATTTTGCGACTTGTAAGACAAAGTGTCACTAAGTTCCACTACCGGTAAAGCATCCATATCCGCCCGCAAAGCCACCATTTTTCCAGGTTTGGCACCGACAAGTTCCGCCACAATTCCCGTCGGCTCCATTCGGCGATATGATATTCCCAAGCGTTCGAGCTCCATCACCACACGGTTTGTTGTCCTAATCTCCTGCCACGACAACTCCGGATAACGATGCAAATCTCTCCGAAAAGCAATCATCCTCTCCTCGTTACACTTCACCTCAAGCTTTATTTTCTCATTCATGAGCTCTCCTCCAATTCAGAAATCCGCTTCCAACTACGTATTACCCATTTTACCACTACCAGCCAATTTGTCTCCCCAAAAAGCTCATAATCCCGAAATATTCTGCAAATATAAACGCACTAACAAATTTCTATCCAAAATAAAAGCCCCCCTAAATAACATCTGAAAAATGTCATCTAGAAGAGCCTATACCATTTAAAATGAACCACAATTACGTATCGAAAAATAAAAAACAATCCCATTTGTGTTTCATATACCTAATAAACATTTCTTAAAAAATCCGTCCACTTAGGCATAAAACACCTTATACCATTTATTTTTTCTTCTTTGTTTTCGCTTCTTTTTCCTGCTGTTTACCCATTGCATTCATCATTTGATTAATTTTCTTTTGCGATGGTTTCATTCCCATTTGGGCCATCATCATTTGCAACATTTGTTCATTAATTGGCGGGTTCTTTTTCAAATACGTCATCATGTAACGTCTTGCGATAAAGAATCCTAGCGCTAAACCTGCAAGCAAGCAAAGTACGCCGATAAGTATATACCACAACATAATTCTCTTTCTCCTCCTCGAAACAATATATCCCTCTTATTGTACTTGATTTATCAGGCCAAAACAATAGTTTTTCGATATTCTATAGCAATAAAAGTTCGCTATCATTAAAAAATCACAACTGCCTCATTATACCATTAACGCAGTGTTTGTACAATCCTAATCCCACAGATTATCATAAAAGAAGCGCAAAATGATCTCGTCGAAACAGATCACCTTGCGCTTCTCCAACTCATTATAAAGATTTCACCGTATTTACAACATTTTCAACCGTAAAACCATAATTTTTAATAATCGTATCGCCTGGTGCCGAAGCGCCAAATCTATCGATACCGATTGCTTTACCATCTAGGCCAATATAACGTCCCCAGCCAAGTGTTGATCCCATTTCGATGGATACGCGTTTACGTACCGCATTGGGTAATACGCTCTCTTTGTAAGCGTCCGATTGTTGTTCAAACAAATCAAATGATGGCATACTCACAACAGATGCATCAATGCCATCCTTCGCAAGTTCTGCTTGTGCTTGTACAGCCAAATTAACCTCTGAACCAGTCGCCAAAAGAAGCACATCTGCAACTTCTTTTTTAGCTGGTGATAGCACGTAAGCACCTTTAGCAACACCTGCTTCTGCAAGCTTGGCAGAATTCGGTAATGTTGGTAGGTTTTGACGCGTCAATACTAACGCTGTAGGACGATCATTTGAACTGATCGCAATCTTCCAAGCCGCTACTACTTCATTGCCATCTGCTGGACGAAGTAAAGTAAGACCAGGCATTGCACGAAGAGATGCCACTTGTTCCACAGGTTCGTGTGTTGGACCATCTTCCCCAACTGCAATACTATCATGTGTCAACACATAATTTACTGGCAAGTTCTGAATAGCCGATAAACGAATGGCTGCACGAAGATAATCAGAGAATACGAAGAAAGTCCCGCCGTATACTTTAAGTCCAGAATGAAGTGCCATACCGTTTAAGGCTGCCCCCATCGCAAATTCACGAACACCGAACCAAATATTACGTTCAGCTGGTGTTGCCTTTGTAAATTCGCCATCTGTCGCGATATTCGTATTATTCGAACCAGCTAAATCAGCAGATCCACCGAATAATTGTGGTAATTTCGCAGCCAGAGCATTAATTACTTCGCCACTTGAAGCACGACTAGCAAGCGATTTATCCTCACCATATACAGGAAGATCTTTATCCCAATCTTCTGGAAGCTCCCCACGCAAACTAAGCTCTAACTGTGTTGCAAGCTCTGGATATTTCTCCTTATAAGAGGCAAACATCGTATTCCAAGCTTCCTCTTCTTGCGCACCACGCGTAGCAATTGTTTCTTTAAAGCGATCATATACTTCGCTTGGCACGTGGAAATCCTCCGCATAATTCCAGCCATAAACAGCCTTAGCAGCCTTAGCACCGTCTGCGCCTAGTGGGGCACCATGAACCTTACTTGTACCTTCATTCGGAGCTCCAAATCCAATCACTGTTTTCACTTCAATCATCGTTGGTTGCGACGTATTTTGTTTGGCTTTCTCAATAGCCGCCAAAATTTCTGTTGTATCATTACCATCTTTAACAAGCAAATGCTCCCAACCATAAGACTCAAAGCGCTGTTTCACACTTTCAGAAAATGACTTATCTAAATCTCCATCTAACGAAATATCATTAGAATCATATAAAAGTACTAAACGGCCAAGTTGTTGATGCCCAGCGAGTGACGCCGCCTCTGAAGCAACACCCTCCATTAAATCTCCATCACCACATAATGCATATGTATAGTGATCCACAACCGGGAAACCATCTTTATTATACATTGCTTCTAAATGTCTTTCTGCCATCGCCATACCGACTGCCATCGCAATCCCTTGGCCAAGTGGTCCTGTTGTTGCATCCACACCATCAGTATGATGTACTTCTGGATGACCTGGTGTTTTGCTGTCCCACTGACGAAATTGCTTCAAATCATCCAATCCTAATTTATAACCACTCAAATGTAATAGGCTATAAAGCAACATGGAACCATGCCCCGCTGAAAGTACAAAGCGGTCACGGTTAAACCAATGTGAATTCGCCGGATTTGCTTTCAATACTTTAGACCAAAGGGCATATGCCATAGGAGCAGCCCCCATAGGTAAACCTGGGTGCCCAGAATTGGCTTTCTGAATTGCGTCGATCGATAATGTTCGAATCGTATTAATTGCTAACTGATCAGTTTTATCAAACAAATGAAACATCCTCTCTTGTTTTAGTCACTACTACTCATAATAAGCCTTTCTTGCATATTTCACAACTAAAAAAGATTGAAATGTTCGGAATTGCATTAAAATGATCGATAATGTGCGTTTGAATTACTTAAAAAAGGCTAAGCTTTGTGCCTAACCTCTCTAAATTATAGCTTGTTCCGTTCTTCTCTTTTTCGCTTTATCTTTTCCGGTGTTACATCATCACCATTTGGATCAATAAAAGTAGTGTGCTCGATTGTATCGCGCACTTGATTCCGAAAAGATTTAATATATTCTTGTCGTAATGCATCTTGTTCTAACTTCTCTTCCACCGTCAGTATTCCCGCCTTCTTTTTGCGAGACAATTCATTAATCCGGTCTATTTTTTTCTTTTCTAGCATAATTCTCCTCCTTGCGTCTTGACTTCCATCCTATACAGAAACTTCTGGCTCTTCTTTTATAGATAAATCAGAAGTACATTGCGAACATTTTGTTGCTTGTTCTGGAATAGCCGATAAACAATAAGGGCATTCTTTCGTCGCTGGCTTCTTCGGCTCCAGAGGTATGTACTTCGAAACCAATTTAATAATCAAAAATACAGAAAAAGCAATAATTAGGAAACTAATAACGTTATTAATAAACATCCCATAATTAATGGTAGGCGCTCCAGCCGCTTGTGCTGCTTTTAAAGTATCATAGTGCGCCCCGTTCAAACTAATAAACAGATTTGTAAAATCCACATTCCCTATCAACAAACCTAGCGGGGGCATAATAATATCATTCACAAGCGAGTTTACAATACTTGTAAACGCAGCTCCGATGACAATACCAATCGCCATACCTAAAGCATTTCCTTTCGAAATAAATGCTTTAAACTCTTTAAACATCCAAAAACCTCTTTTCTATCATTGTCACCGCTTATTTTACATGAAAAGGCAGGTTTTTTAAAGTATTGTGCACTAACTATTTATCTGCTAATTGGATGGAGCTATCTATGTCTGAGTTCATCCTTTTTACAGGAATTGTAACCATTTCGCCCGCTGTTAACTTACCATCGATGATTTGGTTCTCTTTCTCCACCCATGCGACAAATTCTTGCTTACTCATCTTATACTTACCAGCATACTCATCCGCTAGTCCCCAAATCGAATCCCCACTAGCAACACTGACCTCGTTATAGTCAGATTCCGCCTGATTCACAGTTACTATCAATAACACAGCGCCTAAAACAAAACATGTAATAATAAAAATAATAGCAATATAATACCGATCCCAAATTGTTTTTAAAGTCATCGTTTATCCCTCCAAAAGAATATATGTTCGCTTTTTATTCATTATAGAACACTCGTTCTGTTATGTCAATAAAAAAAACGAACAATTGTTTGCATATCCAAAAAAACTTTGATATACTGGGATTAATAAAAGAAGTAATGAAAGAGTGAACGGGGTGAAACAAATGAAATTATCAAAACGGCAACAAGATATCTATGACTTTATCAAGTCAGAAGTAAAAGACAAAGGCTATCCACCTTCCGTACGTGAAATCGGTGAAGCAGTTGGTTTAGCTTCTAGTTCGACCGTTCATGGACATTTAGCACGACTTGAAGGGAAAGGTCTGATAAGGAGAGATCCTACAAAGCCTAGAGCTATTGAAATTTTGTCATTGGAAGACGACATAGCGACCCCACATGTTATTAATGTTCCTATAATTGGTAAAGTAACAGCAGGAATACCTATTACTGCCGTTGAGAATATCGATGAATATTTTCCACTACCTGAGTATATGGCTAACGGTGAAACAGAGATTTTCATGTTAGAAATCGATGGTGAAAGTATGATTAACGCTGGAATTCTAAATGGTGACAAAGTTATCGTAAGACAGCAAAATTCTGCTAATAACGGCGAAATTGTTGTTGCTATGACGGATGATAATGAAGCAACGTGCAAGCGGTTTTTCAGAGAATCTAGCCATTTCCGATTACAGCCTGAGAATGACTCCATGAAACCTTTACTGCTTAGAAACGTATCTATACTCGGAAAAGTGATCGGTTTATACCGCGACATTCGTTAAGGCCAAGTCAAAAGAGCTTTTCCCACCACGGTGGGAAAAGCTCTTTTTGTACTTTCTATTAATATATTTCCATATATTGATCGCGTTCCCATTGATGGACCGCTGTTCTAAACATGTCACATTCAATGATTTTCGCCTCTACAAAGTGCTCTAAAATGTGTTCACCTAAGCCATCCACAATAACCTCATCGTTAACAAGTTCTTTCAATGCAAGTGCCAAGCTTTCTGGAAGATCATAAATTCCATGCGCGTGACGCTCTTCTTCATTCATACCATAAATATTACGATCTACTGGTTTTGGCGGCGTCAATTTGTTCTTAATACCATCTAAGCCAGCACGTAATAATACAGCCATTGCTAAGTACGGATTCGCTGCTGGATCGACACTACGAAGCTCCAAGCGAGTACTTAAACCACGTGAACTTGGAACACGAACAAGAGGGCTACGATTTTTCCCTGACCATGCAATGTAACAAGGCGCCTCATAACCTGGCACTAGACGCTTAAACGAATTGACCGTTGGATTAGTTACAGCTGTATAGCCTTGTGCATGCTTCAACATACCCGCCAAGAATTGGTAAGCTGTTTCGCTTAGTTGCTCTTCTCCGTTTTCATCAAAGAAAGCATTGCCAGATTCATTGAATAAGGACATATTGAAATGCATTCCAGAGCCGTTGACACCAAATAATGGTTTCGGCATAAACGTTGCATGCAAGCCGTGTTTACGAGCAATTGTTTTTACGACTAATTTGAATGTTTGGATATTATCACAAGCAGTGACCGCATCCTCATATTTGAAATCAATTTCGTGTTGACCAGGTGCAACTTCATGATGGCTCGCTTCAATTTCAAAGCCCATTTCTTCTAACTCTAACACGATGTCACGACGACAATTTTCGCCTAAATCAGTTGGCGCCAAGTCGAAATAACCGGCATTATCATTCAATTCTAGCGTTGGTTTCCCTTTCTCATCCAACTTGAATAAGAAAAATTCGGGCTCTGGTCCTAAGTTAAAATCTGTAAATCCTAAATCATGCATTTCGGCTAATACACGTTTTAAGTTAGCACGAGGATCTCCCGCAAAAATCGTTCCGTCTGGATTATAAATATCACAAATAAGTCTTGCTACTTTCCCTTTCTCCGCTGTCCATGGGAATACTACCCACGTCGCAAGGTCTGGGAATAAGTACATATCCGATTCTTCAATACGGACAAAACCTTCAATAGAGGAACCATCAAACATCATCTTATTATCCAATGCTTTACCTAGTTGGCTCACCGGAATTTCCACGTTTTTAATAATTCCTAGGATATCCGTGAATTGCAAGCGGATGAATTTCACATTTTGTTCGTCTGCGAAGCGAAAAATGTCTTCTTTAGTATACGATGTCGTCATAATTAAATCCTCCCAATAATTGATATTATATAAACTTTTTAAAAGTAAATATCGTGTGTCAAAATCTCGGTAATTGCTGTTTCCCAGAAGCATCTTGTTTCACAAAACGGCCTGCTTGTTGCATTTCTTTTCGTAAAATCTTACGCACATCCTCATCGGTGAGCGGTGACTTTTGTTCCTCTTGCTGCATTTGGTACATTTTCTTAATTCCCGCAATATTCAGACCATCATTTAAGTAGTCTTTAATCTCAAGCAGTATATCGATGTCCTGAAGCGAGTACAAACGATGATTCCCTTGATTTCTTGCTGGATGAATTAATCCTTGATCCTCATAATAACGTATTTGACGTGCGGTAAGATCTGTAAGCTTCATGACAGGACCTATCGGAAAAAGAGGCATCGATCTTCTAATTTCTTTTTCACTCACGACTTTTTCCCCCTTCGGAAAACAACGTATTTTTCATATGTTAGTTGCATTATAATGTATGTTAAATCTTTTGTCAAATCTATGTAAGATAATCTAACATATACAAAAACGCTGTTGTACCAGTCATTTAGAGTTAAAATAAAAAAACAGCAAAAAATAAATTTACTGTTTTTCAAATTTTTTTACATCTTCATGTTACTCTGTTATTTGCGAGATCGTTAATAGATTTTGCTCTACTAAACGACTCGTTGCTACTAGTACAGCAAGCTTCACATGCTCATATGTAAGGCCTCCTTGCACATACAACTGATAAGGTTCCCTAATCGGTCCGTCTGCAGTTAGTTCCAAACTTGCTCCTTGTATAAAAGTTCCTGCTGCCATGATAACGTCATTTTCATACCCAGGCATATAGGCACCTTCTGGAACAACATGTGCATTAATTGGTGAAGCAGCCTGAATAGCCTGAGCAAAAGCAACCATTTTTTCACGACTATGAAAGGACACACTTTGAATTAAATCCGTGCGCGGAGCATCCCAAGATGGATCCGTTTGAATCTGAAATGCACCTAAAATTCCCGCTGTAAAACGCGCTCCCTTAATCGCCTGCGAAACAACATGAGGTGCTAAGAAAAAACCTTGGTACATCTCAAGTAAACTGTATAAAGAAGCACCCGCCTCCGCACCAATTCCAGGTGTTGTAAGTCGGTAAGCGCACAATTCCACCAAATCTGCTCGACCAGCAATATATCCGCCTGTTTTCGCTAAACCACCGCCTGGGTTTTTAATTAAAGAACCTGCAATCAAATCAGCACCTACCTCGATAGGCTCCATTACTTCGACAAATTCACCGTAACAATTATCCACAAAAACAATTACATCAGACTTCAACTCACGAACAAACGCAATCATCTCTTTCATTTTCGCAATGGTAAAAGAAGGGCGGTCTGCATAGCCTCGAGAACGTTGAATGCCAATCATTTTCGTAGTCGACTTCACCTTCGTTCGAACCAATTCAAAATCTACAGAACCATCAGCTAGTAACGGCACCATATCATAACCAATCTGATATTCTTTTAACGAACCTTTCCCCGAACCACGAATGCCAACAATCTCTTCTAGCGTATCATACGGCGCACCCGTCATGTATAACAGATCATCCCCTGGGCGAAGGACGCCAAATAAAGCTGTCGAAATGGCGTGCGTGCCCGAAATAATCTGTGGTCGCACAAGTGCCGCTTCCGCCTTGAAAACGTCTGCATAAACCCGCTCTAGTGTATCACGACCGTCATCATCATAGCCATAACCCGTCGATGGCGTGAAATGAAAGTCACTTACCCGATTTTTCTGAAAAGCTTGCATTACTTTCCATTGATTTTCTTCCGCAATTCGCTCACTGTCTTTCTGAAATACGTGCAACTTCGCTTCTACCTCGTCAGCCAATTGGCGTATTTCTTCCGGTATTTGTTTAAAAAATGATGTCATTTTAGTTTTCCTTTCGTGCTTGATAGCCTTTTAATCGGTAACATTCTGTTGCTTCATCAAATTCTTCCTCGATCACTACCGTATCATGTTTATATTTATGTAACATCCTGCCGTCACTTGCTGGAATACTGGCTACATACGGTTGCCAAAGCTGCTTAATTTCCCATAACATTTTTTCCTTCAAAAAATACTGAGACGACTCTTCCAACGCGCTCACTTCTACATAATTTGGCTGTGTCGGAATAAAATACGGCAATTGGCAGTCCTTTTTATTGTACACTGTTAAAATCGGAATATGCTGCATCTCTAGCTCTTCTAACAGCGTCAAAACGGTTCGCTCGTGTTGTACGTAATCAGGATTAGAGCAATCCACCACATGCAAAAGAACATCCACATTCGCCGTTTCCTCCAGCGTGGAACGAAAAGCCGCAACAACCGTGGTTGGCAAATCTTGAATAAAACCAACTGTGTCTGTTAAAAGCGCCGCATAGCCTTCTGAAAAGGGCATTTTTCGAGTTGTTGGATCAAGTGTAGCAAATAGCTGATCTTCCTCAAGGGTCTTCGCATCACTTAATCTATTAAATAGCGTTGATTTCCCCGCATTCGTATAGCCGATGAGCCCAAACCGAAAAATGGCTTGGTCGTTACGACGCGAAGTCATACGCTCACGATGCTTCACTACAACATCGAGCTGCTTCTTAATATCCACCATTTTCTGCCGGATATGACGACGATCCATCTCCAACTTTGTCTCTCCAGGGCCACGCGTTCCAATTCCACCACCAAGACGCGACAAAGAAATCCCTTGACCGCTCAACCTAGGCAATAAATATTGATATTGCGCCAAGGCAACTTGCAATTTGCCTTCCCGTGTTTTCGCCCGCATCGCAAAAATATCTAAAATCAATTGCGTCCGATCAAGAATACGCGCGTCAACGATCTTCGCAATATTCCGTACCTGTGTTGCGCTCAATTCACTATTAAACAACACCACATCGACATCCATTTCAGCGACAAATGCTGCAATCTCCTCTATTTTCCCCGACCCTACAAAAGTAGCTGGATGTACACGTTCCCGTTTCTGCGTCACTTCTCCGACGACTTCTGCTTGCGCCGTTTTCGCCAAATTCCCCAATTCTAGCATCGAATAATAAAAATGTTCTTCTGTCACTTTAGGTAACTCACAGCCTACCAATATCGCTCGTTCCACCATTGTTTCCGCACTCCCATCGTATCTTCCTTTCATCGTAGCATAAATAGCCCTACAAAGAAAGACGAAAACCATTATAAAAGCCGAACGCACACGCTTTGTAGTACTAGCGCATCACATTCGACTTTATCCTTCATTTTTTAAATTCAATCAGCCTATTCATCGTCCGATTTCAAAGCTACATTTTTTTGTGGTGAGAATGTCGAAATAGCATGCTTAAAAACGAGCTGTTGCTTGCCATCGACGTCTAGTAACACCGTAAAGTTATCAAAGCTAATAACCCGACCGCGTAACTGGAATCCATTTGTTAAAAACACTGTTGCCAAAATTTTCTCTTTCCTCAATTGATTTAAATAATGATCCTGTAACCCTTGCCCACCTTGTTTCATATCGAATCGCTCCTATTCTCTATCTTTTAAGTTATCTTCATTTTAAACGAAATGCACAAGAACTACAAATTGCACTCCCTAAAAAAAGATTCTTTTTTCTCTGCTAGTTTCAAATACCCTGTTTAGCCCCGATTAAAACACCCTATTCCCTTTTCAAAAATTGCTTTATTTCCATTGCTACTACACTGTTTATTCCTGATTCTCCAGTGTCAAACCAACGCACATCTAAGCGGTTTCGAAACCAAGTCAACTGTCGCTTCGCAAAACGCCTGGAGTTCCGCTTTAATAGCTCTGTCGCATCAGCGAGTGCCATATTCCCATCAAAATATGTAAACAGTTCTTTATAACCAATGCCTCGGGTAGCCGGCACATCACGAACACCTGTATCATAAAATCTGCGTGCTTCCTCAAGTAATCCCTGCGCAAGCATCAACTCTACACGCAAATTAATCCGCGCATAAAGCTCAGAACGCTCACGATTTAATCCAATCAAAAGCGGGTCAAACTCGCTCGATTGCGCCTCTTGATTCTGCAACTCCGAAAACTTTTTGCCAGATAGATGGTAGACTTCAAGTGCTCTGATAATACGTCTTGGGTTATTGGCATGCAAGCTATTCGCACTTTCAGGATCAACCTCACGAAGCATAGAAAGTAACGTTTCACTCGGCTTTTTCGCCAGTTCTTCACGAAAAACAGGATCGCTTTTCACCTCGGAAAACGTATAATCATAAAGCACAGACTGCACATAAAGCCCTGTTCCACCAACCAAAAAAGGGATTTTTCCTCGTTTCCAAATATCTCGAATCAATTGATGCGTTTCCCGTTTGAACTCCGAAACATCATAGGTTTCGCTCGGCTCCCTAATATCAATCAAATAATGCGGGATACCAGCCATCTCTTCGGGCGTTATTTTTGCAGTGCCAATATCAAGCCCACGATACACCTGCATGGAGTCACCACTGATAATCTCTCCATCAAATTTTTGCGCCAATTCGATACTTAACGCCGTCTTCCCAACCGCAGTCGGGCCAACAATTACAATAACGGGAATTTTGCTCAAAAAAACCTCCCCTTCCATATCTCCAATGTATCATAAAATGAAGATTTGTAAAGGGAGGTTTTATTATACTATTGTTAGAAATCGATCAATGCCAATCCGCTGGCTCGCGCGCATCATCAATCTGCGTTTGCAATTCCGCAACCAATTGTTCTTTAGTTGCTGCATCCCATTGAAATAAATTATCCATGTCTTTGATAACTTCTTCTTTCCACTCTAGCAAGTACGGCATATCAAACAAAAGATAGCCCGTACGACGAAGCAAGAAATCAATCGGATGAATGACAGCTTCCTGATAAATCGCATAATGTAGCTGCGCATACAAACTATTCGGCAAAGCGGATGTCCCGTTCTCTTTGTGCTCTTGCGCGTAGGTAAAAACGTGATCAATATTAGAGCCGTAACGTTTGGCAAGTTCACGACCTTCCGCCAATGTCCAACCAAAGCGACTGTTTCCTTCTTTCGCTTTTTTCTCGATGAAAGCATCAATATTATCGGAACCGCCTACATCCCCACCCGAAATTGGTAAATGATGTGTTTGTACAGCTTTGAATTTCTTACCAGTTTCTTTGGACAGCGCTTTTGTGACTTCATCTAGTAGTTTTTCAGCCATTTTGCGATACCCCGTTAGTTTTCCTCCGGCCATCGTAATTAAGCCACTTTCCGAAAACCAGACTTCATCCTTCCGCGAAATTTCAGATGGATCTTTGCCTTCTTCATAGATCAGCGGGCGAACCCCTGCCCAGCTCGATTCAATGTCATTTTCGCTAATATGCACATCTGGAAACATATAGTTGATCGCCTTAATCACATATTTATGATCCTCTTCATTCGCTTTCGGATTAATCACCATTTCGTCATACACTGTATCCGTTGTACCCACATAAACCTTCTTTTCACGCGGAATCGCAAAAACCATCCGACCATCTGGTGTGTCAAAATAAACCGCCTGCTCCATTGGGAATTTCTTTTTATCGATGACTAAGTGTATCCCCTTCGTTAAACGAAGATGCTTATTGTTCGTCGCATAATCCATCTTACGCACCCGATCCACCCAAGGACCCGCTGCATTGACAACCCGATGTCCCTTGATATCAAAAACTTTCCCTGTAATCCGGTCACGTGCCACGACACCCACAACCTGCTTCTTCGTATCATATAAAAAGTTTTCTGCTTTCGTATAATTGATTACTTTAGCACCTAATTCCACCGCTTTTTTCATGACTTCAATCGTTAAGCGTGCATCATCTGTCCGATACTCAACGTAGTAACCCGATCCTTTTAAGCCTTCTTTTTTCACAAATGGGTTTTTCGCCAATGTTTCTTTTGCCGATAAGATTTTACGACGTTCCTCTTTTTTCACACCTGCTAAATAATCGTAAAGACGAATTCCAAACGAAGCGCTGACTTTCCCCATGTTACCACCTTTATGAAACGGTAGCATCATCCATTCTGGCGTTGTCACATGAGGACCATTTTCATAGACAATTGCGCGCTCTTTTCCAAGATCCGCTACCTCTTTAATCTCAAATTGTTGCAAATAACGCAAACCACCGTGCACCAGTTTAGTCGATCTACTAGAAGTTCCCGCCGCAAAATCTTGCATTTCAATTAGCGCCACGCTCATACCACGTGAAACCGCGTCAAGAGCAATCCCTGCACCGGTAATACCACCACCTACAATAACGAGGTCAAATGTTTCCTCCGTCATCTTTGTTTGAATCGTTTCTCTATCAAAAGCCGAAAATAATTGTACCATTCTTTTTTCCCCCTCTAGAATTAAATACAGCCTATCTATCACCATCTGTTTTCCACTTTTTGTTGGCTTTAAACCGATACACAAAAAAAGAGAGACTACAAAGTAAGCGATTGCGCTCGCCATTTGTAGTCTCTCCGTATCTCAGACAATAATTAGTATTAACTTGTCTCCAATTATAGTACAGCCTCTCGTTAAAAGTAAAGCTATTTGTTCCGCTGCTTTCGGATTTCCACCGCTTTAGCCGGGAAATCTGTCATAAACCCCTGCACCCCTTCATCAAAGAGCGCTTCGATTTGCCCTGGTTTATTTGCAGTCCAGCATCTTGTTGGAACATTTTTAAGCGCGTCTATGTTCCGAATTTTGAATGGTGGATTAATACTATCCAGCTTTAGTATATCTCGTTGTGCTAAAGCATCTTCCACATCTAATTTTGTAATTGCAGAAAGCTTGATGTCCTTATCAAGTGCGCGTAAACGTGCTAGCGTCTCCAGATTAAAAGAACAAAATACAAAGGTCAGCCTCCCCGCCTTCTTTTGACACAGTTCTAATACTTTTTCCTCAATGCCATCATAATCATACGTATCTGTTTTTAGTTCGATATTTAAGATTAGTGGATATTTACCTAAAACATCCAAGACTTCCTCCAATGTTGGAATCGTCGTTTTTTTGAACAATGCTCGCAAACGTTTTCTATAGCCTTGGTGCGCATCCAATTTACGAAGCTCGCGCAATGTAAAATCCTTTACCAATCCCGAACCGTTCGTCGTCCGATTGACTTTTTCGTCATGGATTACAACGGGAATACCATCCTTACTCAGCTGAACATCTAGTTCAATCCCATCTGCTCCAGCTTTTACCGCCGCTAAAAAAGCAGGTATCGTATTTTCTGGGTGTGTGCCTTTACTCCCTCGATGGGCAAATATTTCCGTCAAATTCCTCACCTCATTTATGCACATTACTACCCTTTTTATTATACATAAATAAGACAATTGTCTCAAATTTAATAAATTCCTGTTATTTGCTCCTCTATCGTATTACAGTCTAGGCAACATGTGGTATTATAGATTAGTAGAGAATAACCAATGAATAGCGTGTTCGTCTTGACGTTAAACGCATCCGGGGGGATTTAATAACAGTTTCATTATTCCTACTACTTCACATTAGCAATTGAAATGGGAAACATTCTTTCCATATAGATTTGCAGTTAGGAGAGATCGCATGGAGAGATCCGCTCGACATAAAAGAAAATACGTACCTAGCATAGACGGGCTTCGAGCATTGGCAGTTATTGCTGTCATCGCCTATCATCTCAGTTTCGGATGGGCTTCCGGTGGTTTCTTGGGAGTCGACATCTTTTTCGTTTTGTCAGGCTATTTAATTACAAATATTTTACTTACCGAATGGGAAAAAAATGAACGCATTGATTTGAAAAAGTTTTGGATAGGACGTTTCAGACGACTGATTCCAGCTGTGTATTTAATGATTGTCGTGGTGGTCGTTTTTGCCGTTATCTTCAATCGCCCACTGCTTGCCACTTTAAGAGGAGATGCAACAGCCTCCTTCCTATATATGAGCAATTGGTGGTTTATCTTTCATAACGTTTCTTATTTCGATTCATTTGGAATGGCCTCTCCACTGAAAAATTTATGGTCACTGGCCATCGAAGAACAATTTTATATCATTTGGCCACTATTTTTATTTGGTGCCCTGAAATTTATCAAGAAGCCTGCCATTATTTTGCGCATCATTGTGATTGCAGCTATCATTTCTGCGATTGTCATGGCTATTTTGTACTCTCCTGATGGTGATCCTAGCCGTGTTTATTACGGTACAGATACGCGTGCTTTTGGGCTATTACTCGGCGGGGCGCTAGCTTTTGTTTGGCCATTTACACGACTATCACCTAATATTCCAATGGCCGGCAAAATCACCGTTAACTTGGCAGGAACGATAAGTGTCGCCATCTTTGTATTCTGTGTTGCTACTGTTAATGAGTATGATTCCTTTTTATATCGCGGAGGCATGTTTTTAATTGCGATTAATGCCATCGTTATGATTGCAACGATCGCCCATCCAGCCTCGTACTTAAGTAAACTATTTAGCTTCAAACCACTGCGCTGGATCGGCGTAAGGTCTTACGGGATTTACCTCTGGCATTACCCCATCATCACATTGACAACACCGATTACGGAAGTCGGGACACCTAGTTTAGGACGAGCTGCCCTGCAGGTCGCGGCAACATTGATTATCGCGGAACTTTCCTATCGCTATGTGGAGACGCCAATTCGCAAAAAAGGGTTTATTCCCTACATCAAATCATTCCGCCTACAAGAACTGCTACACTGGCGTGGATATCCAATCGGTAAATGGGCTTTTATCGGGAGCCTCGTTCTTCTGTTAGGATTTTTCGCACTCGGAATGAGCAACTTGATTCCAGTTAAAACAAACGCGGAAGGCACGCAGAAAACACATGTAAAAACCGTTGCAAAACCAAAAACGTCTGTAGTCCCTCCGAAAAAAGAAGCAGCACCTTCTGATCCACCGAAAAAGCCGGCAACAACACCTAAGAACAGCGAGTCGAAAAAACCGGTGACACCCGATCAGATCAAGTATACACAATCAGTCGCTATTGGGGATTCCATCATGATTGATATACAACCTGTTTTAGAAAAAGCTGTGCCTAATATCGCGATTGATGGTTTAGTCGGACGCCAGATGACGGATGCTCTCAATACAGCTACCCAATACGGTAAATATAATTCTAAAGGTAGCGCAGTGATTCTCGAACTTGGTACTAATGGTCCTTTTGCTCTCAAAAAAATGGAAGAACTTGTTCAAATGTTTGACCAGGCCAGCATTTACCTCGTAAATACACGCGTTCCACGTCAATGGGAATCTGAGGTCAACGAATCCATCAAAAAAATCGATGCAGAGTATGACAATGTCACCTATGTCGACTGGTATAGCCTCGCTGTGAATCACCCAGAATATTTTGGTCAAGATGGTGTCCATCTAACAAAGAAAGGCGTCGCAGCCTATGTCAACTTACTCACCAGCAAGATGGCACATTAAAATAATTCGCATTGTAATCTTTAGATAGATGGCAGTGCGAATTTTTTTTGCATCATAAAAAGACTAGCCGTTCTTGCTCATTAAATAAATTCTGGATTTCATTCGATTGGAATAACGCATCCTGCTCCTGATAAAATAAATAAAGCATCAACACGCGATCAAAGGCAATACTCACCGCGATACTTTTAGGCCTGATTAACGTTTCCCGATGCCTTTTTCCATTTAAATCAATATAAAAACTGCGACCAGAATCCCAATCTATTTCTAAATTGATCGAGTCTGGTTTTTGTTCATTTTCAAAGCTATATAAATGCCTTGGTATATGTAGTTTCGATAATACTGCTACTGCTCGCTCGGTGGTCGCAACATCTGGACTAATATCATAATCTGTATCGCGCAAATATTCATGGATTTTCCAGATATATTTCTGCCGATAGTGACTACGCATGGTCCATAAATAAAAAATTCTAGCACCCTCACGCTCATCAGAAAAACTCGCTAAATGCTCCTTTTCCACCACTTTTTCCTTCTTACTCCGCACGTAAAAATAGTGCCACTGTTCACTATTTTTTAAACGTTCGCGTTCTAAACGATAATAATCTTCATCTAGTTCATGATATGTTTCTACGCTATTTTTCTTCACAATAATTTGTTCACCACGTTGTTTTAATAAACGACAGATACGCTCTAGCTCCATATAAAAACGGTTCCTTCCCTAGGATTTTTACTCCTCTATTTTCAAATAGCCATAATCTATCAAGTTTTTGATGGAGGCGATAATCCACAACTCTTTTTCTACATGTACGCGACCCTTTAAATATTTCCGAAATCCACTATCGATTGCATCCATCCGGTGAATAGCTTTTTCACACATCGATTCAAATGGTTCGATAACAATATATTTGCCCGCCTTTCTCGTTTCCACTATAGAAGTGGTCTCTCTTTTCGGTAATCCTTGTAACCTATTGACAGCATCATTAAACTTGCTCAATTTCAGATCCATTTCATTTTGATGCATAATTGAAAATTGCTTCATCATCATTCACCTTTCCAAATAATTATTGTACAATCAAGGTGTTTCCGCTTTCAAATAAGAATTAAAAAAAGACCACTATGACAGTGATCTTCATCATTGTGTATATATATTCAATTTAACACATTCTCGCTTGAGTGTAAATATTTTTACAGGCTATTCTCCAAAAACTTGTGGCCATTCTTGTTTTTTATCTAAGAAATTTTTAGCTAGTTCCTTGGCACCAGATAAACTATGACTAGCTGCCCAGCCACATTGCACTTCATTACAAGCCGGAACTTCTGTAGCATTTAATACATCAATTAACGTTTTTTCTAGAATAGAGAGCACATCCTCATAATCTTTATGATTAATAATCGATAAATAGAAGCCTGTTTGGCAACCCATTGGACTAATATCTACAATTTTATCCGAGTGGTTACGCGATAACTCTGCCATCAAATGCTCCAATGAATGAAGTGCAGGCATATCCATATGTTCTTTATTAGGTTGCATAAAGCGAATATCGTATTTATAAATTTCATCGCCATGCTCTCCCATTTTTTGACCAGCAAGACGCACATATGGTGCCTTTACTTTCGTATGATCTAGATTGAAGCTCTCAACATTCATTTTTTCAGACATTACATTTCATCCCTTTCTCAATTTTATAAGAATATTCCTAGGATAGCACACCCTAGGAATACATTTCACGTTTATTCTACCGTATTTTCTGTAATAGTTGCTAGCGATAACCATGTTTCTACCGGTACGCCTTCTAGTTGTTCGTCCATAATGAAAGAGCCATTCGAATAACGATCTGTCACGCGTAAATTAGAGACATCCATATCTACAACCACCTCTTTATTTGTGGCAATATGAATAATATCTTTACTACTCGCTAAATCGAGACTAATAAAGCGATGTGGGCTACTTTTAAGCTCTCGAAGCATGAGCAACCCGCGCTTAGCTCTGGATATCGTTTCAAATTCAGACAGTTTCATTCGTTTTGCCGAGCCTCGTTGTGTCACCAAAACGAGATCGCGTGTTTCGCTCGGCACAATGACTTTCGCACCCGCAATATAATCTCCCGCTTTAAGATTCATCGCTTTTACACCAGCAGTTCTAGCACCAGAAAGCGGTACTTCACTAATAGAATAACGCAACCCATAACCGTTATGGCTAGCAAGGAAAACATCTTCATTTCCGATCACGGTCTCTACTGAGATTAGACTATCGTCTCCTTTTAAGTTGATCGCCATCAATGTTTTCGAGTAGCGCTGTGGTTTGTAGTTGAGAACAGCAGATGCCTTAATCATGCCATTCTTTGTTACAAACAAGAAATAATCTGTCTCGCTAAAGGTTTTCATCGGAATCGCTGCAACCACTTCTTCTTCTGCCGACGTATCCGACACAAGATGGCTCACATGTTCCCCTAAGTTCTTCCATTTGATATCCGGTAATTCATGAACCGGGCGATAAATATAGTTCCCTTTACTTGTGAAAAGTAGCAGAGAATCCATTGTATTCATCGTCTGGATAAAGATGGCATGATCTGTTTCTTTCATCGATAAATCTTCTCCGTTAGATGCTGAATAAGAACGCATCCCCGTACGCTTCACATAGCCTTCTTTCGTCACAGAAACGACGACGTCTTCACTTGCAACCAGAACTTCGGTATCAATTTTTATCTCTGAAATTTCATTTTCAATTACCGTTAAGCGTGGTGTTTTGTAGGTTTTTTTGATTTCATTCAGCTCGCTCTTGAGGCATGCAATCAAGTTATTTTCATCGCCCAAAATTGCTTCTAATGCTGAAATCTGCGTCGCAAGTTCGTCAGCTTCTTGTTGTAATTGTGTAATATCCGTATTTGTTAAGCGATATAATTGTAACGAAACGATCGCTTCTGCTTGTTTTTCACTGAAATCATAGGTCGTTTGTAAGTTTAATTTTGCATCGCGTTTATCTTTAGAACCACGAATGATGCGGATGACCTCATCTAAAATCGATAAAGCCTTCATCAGACCATCAATAATGTGTTGGCGCGCCTTCGCACGACGAATATCATACTCAGAACGCTTCGTAATAATCTCTTTTTGGTGAGCAATATACGCATCAATCATCGAAATAACACCCATCAGCTGCGGTCTTTTGTTAAAGATCGCGACCATATTAAAATTATAGGAAATTTGCAGATCGGTATTTTTGAAAAGGTAGTTCAAGACGCCGTCTGCATTCGCATCTTTTTTGAGCTCAATAACGATTCGCAAACCCGTTCTATCAGTCTCGTCGCGAACCTCAGAGATACCTTCAATTTTCTTATCGATGCGCAGGTCATCCATCCGTTTGACAAGTGTCGCTTTATTGATCTCGTACGGAATTTCCGTAATCACGATCTGTTGACGACCGCCACGCATATCTTCAATAACCGTCTTCGAACGCACAACAACGCGCCCTTTTCCAGTCTCGTAAGCTTTTTGAATCCCGTCTATTCCTTGAATAATGCCACCAGTTGGAAAATCAGGGCCTTTAATCAGTTTCATAATATCTAGCGTTGTACAATCTGGCTTGTCCAAACGCTTAATGACGCCTTCAATAACTTCAGTCAAATTGTGCGGTGGAATATCCGTCGCATAACCTGCAGAAATCCCTGTTGAACCATTTACAAGCAAATTCGGAAAACGGCTCGGCAACACCGTAGGCTCGCTCGTTGTGTCGTCAAAGTTGGAAACAAAATCAACCGTTTCTTTATCCAAATCTCGCAACAACTCGGAGGAAATTTTAGATGTTCGTGCTTCCGTATAACGCATCGCTGCAGGCGGATCACCGTCGACACTACCATTATTCCCGTGCATTTCAATCAGTGTGTTACGAACTTTCCAATCTTGACTCATCCGAACCATCGCTTCGTACACTGACGAATCACCATGTGGATGGTAATTACCAATAACATTACCAACTGTTTTCGCAGATTTACGGAACCCTTTTTCAGCAGTGTTACCTTCCACATGCATCGCGAACAAAATCCGTCGCTGCACCGGTTTTAAGCCATCACGTGCATCAGGTAACGCCCGCTCCTGAATAATATATTTACTATAACGACCAAATCGGTCTCCTAAAACTTCTTCCAGGGCTAAATCTTGAATCTTTTCATCTGGAGTACTCACTCGCCCGCCTCCTCAATAATCATATTCTCATTTTCTAGAATGCTTTGGTCTTCTTCTAACGAGAATTCGACGTTTTTCTCAATCCAGTTACGTCTTGGCTCTACTTTATCGCCCATCAATGTTGCCACACGACGCTCAGCGCGAGCGATATCATCAATGCGCACACGGATTAGCGTTCGTGACTCAGGATTCATCGTCGTATCCCACAACTGGTCAGCATTCATTTCACCAAGCCCTTTGTAACGCTGAATAATGTAGCCTTTTCCGATTTTCTTAATGGCAGAATCAAGTTCTTCATCCGTCCATGCGTACGCCATCACTTCTTTTTTACCAACACCCTTACTCACCTTGTAAAGCGGTGGTAATGCGATATAAACCTTGCCCGCCTCAACAAGCGGACGCATATAGCGATAAAAGAACGTCAAGAGCAACACTTGAATATGCGCGCCATCCGTATCCGCATCGGTCATAATAACGACTTTATCATAGTTACAGTCCTCGACTTCAAACTCCGCACCTACGCCGGCACCAACTGTATGAATGATCGTACTAATCTCTTCGTTTTTCATGATATCTGCGAGCTTCGCCTTCTCGGTATTAATAACTTTACCTCGAAGTGGCAAAATAGCTTGGAAACGGCGATCTCGGCCCTGTTTGGCTGAACCACCCGCCGAGTCTCCTTCGACAAGATACAGCTCATTTTTCTGCGGGTTACGCGATTGCGCCGGCGTTAATTTACCAGAAAGCGATGTTTCTGAACGTTTGCGCTTCTTACCATTTCGCGTTTCTTCACGCGCCTTACGAGCAGCCTCACGTGCTTCACGCGCCTTCACAGCCTTCTTCACCAGCAACGCGCTCACTTCTGGGTTTTCCGCTAGAAAATAGCCCAAATGCTCAGCAACAACGGCATCCACAGCAGGTCTAGCTTCTTGCGTACCTAGTTTTTCCTTCGTTTGCCCCTCAAATTGCAGCAAATTCTCTGGAATTCGGATAGACAGCACCGCTGAAAGCCCTTCTCGGATATCGCTACCCTCCAAGTTCTTCTCTTTTTCTTTCAACATACCAACACGACGGGCGTACTCATTAAACACGCGTGTCATCGCCGCCTTCATGCCAGCTTCATGCGCACCAGCACCCTTTGTCCGCACATTATTAACAAAGCTCAAAATATTTTCTGCGTAACCATCATTAAACTGGAATGCCATTGCAATCTCAATCGTATTGCTTTCTCCTTCAAAAGAAACGACAGGATGTAGCACATCTTTGCCTTCGTTAATGTATTCAACAAAGTTCTTCACGCCATCCTCAAAATGAAATTTCTCTTCCATCCCGATTCGCTCATCGACCAGCTCGATCTCCATGCCTTTCAAAAGAAACGCTGATTCACGCAACCTTTCCGATAACGTTTCATAATTATACGAAGTCATGGAAAAAATCGTTTTATCAGGTTTAAAACGAATGATCGTACCTCTTTTGTTAGTTTTACCAAGCTTGCGCAATGTTCCAACTGGTTTACCACCATCCGCGAAATCCATTTCATACGTGAAGCCATCACGATGAATCGTCACCTTTAGCGATTCCGATAAAGCATTAACAACGGAGGAGCCAACACCGTGCAAACCACCACTTGTTTTGTAACCACCTTGACCAAATTTACCACCAGCATGAAGTACTGTTAAAATAACCTCCACAGTCGGTTTCCCAGTTTTATGCATCCCAACTGGCATACCACGACCTTCATCCGAAACACTGACACTTTCATCTTTATGCAACACAACTTTAATTTTATGGCCATATCCTGCCAATGCCTCATCGACGGAATTATCCACGATCTCATATACTAAATGATGTAATCCTCGTGTATCTGTCGAACCGATATACATCGCTGGGCGTTTACGTACCGCCTCAAGTCCTTCCAATACTTGAATGGAATCATCATTATATTCATTTTTTGAGCGACTCATCTTTTTTCTCCTTCCATTCTTGCGTATATATCTTGTTCGTTTACCCATTTCTACCTGCTGTCCAAACATATGTTGGTAGCAACTACTTTAACAGAATAGCATTAACTCACCAAATAATAAAGCCCCAATTTCTCTTTTGGTTACATAGCGGTTTTCTAACGCGAGCAGGTTTTCCATACATATATGTTTTTTGGCAAGTCAAAAGCCCCTTTTGAAGAGGCTTTCGTTACGAACTATTTACCCTAGTCTAACATTATCCTTTACCAGAAAGCAAATACTCAACCATAATACAACGATCCATGATGACCGTATGACCTCTTTCTTTTAGAAAATTATAGGCTTCATCATTGACAATACCCGACTGTGCCCAGAAGACATCTGCATCTATCACATCAAATTCTTCAGCAAGTGCTGGCAAAAATTCTGATTTCCGAAAAATATCAACAATGTCGATATGCCCTTCAATATCAGCTAGTTTGGCTACAGCCTTCTCGCCCAGTACTTCGTCTACCTTTGGATTCACAGGAATAATCGTGTAACCTTCTTGTTGCATTCGCTCGGATATTTGATACGATGTGCGCTCAGGATTATCGCTAAGCCCCACGACCGCAATCCGTTTTGCTTGTTTCAAAATCTGGTGAATTTCCGACCTTTCAGGATTCAAAATTGTCATCTAAATCCCCTCCTATACGTCTATCATAGCGGAACGGACAGCAAAATAGCAAGCAAATCGACTACCGATCATCCTCGCTTAAGTTCTTTTTCTCGAAATAAGAAAAACTGCTCTAAAATAATCGCAAAAATACTGCCTACAATGAGCCCATTATTTAGTACCGCTATAACCGCTGCAGGCAAACCCTGCGTCGCTGATGGAGACAAGAACATAACACCAACACCGACCATCAAAGATATTCCGATGACAAGGTAGGCGTTTTCCTCTCCAACTGTAATTTTTTTCAACTCTTTCAAAGCCATAATAACCATGTTCGTAAAAATAACAAATGTCACCGCATAACCAACCGGTGCAGGCAACGCGCTCATTACATTCATAATTGGCGGAAATAGCGTTATCCCAATAACAAGAATGCAACCAATTAAAAAAGGTTTAATGGACTTCTGACCAGTTTGTGTGACAAATCCAGCAGCCCCTGAAATAGGCACTGAACCAATCGCCGAAAACCCACCACCAAGCAATTGATTAACACCCGATATGAGGCCTCCACGCCGATACCGTTTTGGATCACTCGACTCGTCTTTTGCAACAATACCTTCCATCAATCGTACCGAAGCCACTAGATTCGTAATCAACAGCAAAGTAATAAATATCGCGGTTGTAATGACACCAGAATCAAAAGTCGGCGCGCCAAACGCAAATAATTTCGGTACATCAAACCAAGTATGTGCGGCACTGACACTAGGTGCCTTCCCAGCAACCAAAAATAACCCCCATCCAAGTATCAAACTAAAGATCACCGAATATTGGCGCACCCACATCGCCTTCGATCGTCCGAACGTAAATGTAGCGATGATGACAATAGCGCTTAATAAAGCCATCCACGGATCCATTGTCGGATGATCTGCTGAAATGCCAAACATTCCTTTGATAAAGGAGCCACTTAGCTGGAGGACGAGTAGCATTAAGTAAACAAAAGTAACCGTCGGCGTAAATAACTTCGCCAAAACACCGATAAAACCGCTTGCTGCAAGGATAATAAAGAAAACACCGCTCACGAGCAATCCGCCAGATAATGCTTGTAATGCCGCAATATTAGATGTGTATAAAACGCCAATAAATCCTGCATAAATTGTGAATACACTCCACCATAACCCGGCCGGCCCTTCATGTATTGGTAAGCGGTGCCCCAGTAAGCCTTGTAGCAAACCTGCAACACCCAGTACAAAAATCGTCCGCTGCATAAATCCAGCCGTTTCCACTGCGCTTAATTGGTATAAATCTGCAATCGCGATCGGCGCTACAATCGCAGCAGCGATCATAAAAATCATCCACTGTAGCGCTGCAATTCCTAACTTCATTCCAAAACCCCTTTTCATTTGTATTATTTTCTGATTATTCCGATTGAATATCACGCTTATCCAATTTCATATTCTACGCCAATTTTGGCTAAAAGTCCACGAAATAAATAAGTAGCATCTATATTCTATATCACCTTTTTATGCTATAATGGCGGGAGTTAGGTAGTTCGAAATAAAAGGAGTTTCTAAACACATGGAAATGATAATCTTACTTTGCTTTATCGCTTATATGCTTGGTTCCATACCCTCCGGTTTGTGGATAGGAAAAATTTTCTACAAGAAAGACATTCGTGAATTTGGTAGCGGTAACCTAGGTGCTACCAATTCGTTTCGCGTGCTCGGCATCAAACCTGGCATCGTCGTAACCGTGATGGACATTTTGAAAGGAACGGCTGCAACATTATTGCCATTCTTCTTTCAATTAGATATTAACCATCATTTCTGGCTACTCACGGGTGTTTTTGCAATTATCGGGCATAGTTTCCCAATCTTCGCGAAATTCAAAGGAGGCAAAGCTGTGGCCACGTCGGCCGGCGTCATTTTAGCCTATGCACCATGGCTGTTCGTGGCTGCGATCCTGATTTTTGCTCTTTCGCTAAAATTAAGCAAGTACGTCTCTCTTAGTTCTATGATAGCAGCTGCAAGTGCACTCGTTATCTCGCTCTTCTTAATGGATTGGATTTTGGTTGGTATTATAGCCGCGATTGCTGCATTCATTATTTATCGCCATATCCCGAATATTAAGCGGATCAAAAAAGGAGAAGAGCCGAAGATAACATGGATGTAAAATAATGAGTAAAAACCTCAAAAGCTAGAATAAAATCCAGCTTTTGAGGTTTTTACTTTCACCCAATTGTAATCGTGTATTCACTTGAAAAATCGTTACCTACAGCCAATTCTTCCATCGCTTTCTTGTCTTGTAATTCGACCGATGCGCCTTTCGTATCTGCAATACCAAACCATGGTTCAATACATAAAAACGGAGTCCCTGGTTTCGGCGTCCAAATACCTACATATTTGAAATTAGGAAACGCTACTTTGACAAAATGCCTGTTTTTTCGCGAACGAATAGTGATTTCATTTTTCGTTAATCCTTCGAAAATCAAAGCATCATTCGCAAATAAATCATAGTTCAGCGCTAATTTTTTTGCATCCGCTATTTTCTTTTTCTCCCCTGATAAATAAGGCCCTGATAACGCTAGAGTATCGAGTTGCTCGGTGGCGCCAAATTCCAAGTAATAGTCCTCAAACACTTCGCCCTCAACAAATGGCACGTTAAACGCGGGGTGTGCACCGATCGAGAAATAGATCGTTTTATCATCCAAATTTACGACGTGATACCCCACATGAATGGTTCCACCTTCTAATCGATAGGAGATTTCCAACGCAAAACGGAACGGATAGATCAGCAGTGATTCCTCATCTGCTTCTAGTCGTAAAGTTATCGACTGCTCACTTTGATCCGTCACTTGGAATATGCGATCCCGCGCAAAGCCATGTTGCCCCAAATGAAACGGTTTTCCATCCACCAAATACGTATCCTCTACTAAGCGTCCCACCGTCGGAAAAAGCACCGGTGAGTGTCTACCCCAAAACGCGCCATCTGCGTGCCACAAAAATTCTTTTTCCGAATTTTTATCGAAAATACGGGTTAATTCCGCTCCATCTTCTTTTAGTTCTACAAGTAATGCATCATTTTCTAATTTCAACATTCGTCATCACCATTCAAATGAAATCGCTCTAGCTGATCCCATTCGCCTTCTTTTTTTAATACGGTTCGTTGTATTTCTCCAAACAAATCATAGTGAGGATAGCCGTCGTGGCGCTTATCAATCCACTCGGGCTTGAAACCATACGTCGCTCCCCATGCTTCAAGCTTTTCGATATCCGCACAAGCCGCCTTTGTTACTGTTTTGGAATCAGGAAAGCGATCATCTAACCAGTAATGTGTTAAAAAAGCTACTTCACCGCTATCCGCTCTTTTTTTCCATGCTTCAAGCTCCGCACGCTTCACTCCAAAAGCCATCGTCCTCACCTACCATTATGATTTCATTGCTTTTAAATAAGCCTCATGCCATAAAGGGAATGTCCGTCTTGTACTCACTGGCCTAAAGTCGCCTTTGCGAACTGCGATATGCTCTGTCTCACCAAAAATATGTATTTGCTCGCTACCAACCTGCCTAATCTCATAGCCATAAACAATCCGAAACCCGTCATAAGACTTAATCCACGTTTTTACTATAGCCGTTTGTCCGTACTTCATCGCCTGCTTATATGACAAATGCACATCCAGAACCGGTGAAATATAACCTTCCTGCTCCATATCAAAATAGCGCAAACCGATGCTCTCTAGAAACTCCGTACGGCCAATCTCCATCCACACTAAATAATTAGCATGATAAACAATTCCCATCTGATCCGTTTCTGCATACCGGACAACAATCCTTGACTCATGATACTTCATCCATTTTCCCCTCCTTAGCACATACCATTCTACCACGACAAAAAAACTTCCACAATCAGAACAATCGCGGAAGTCTCTAAAACTAGTTTCGAATTAATGGTTTTTTAATTTTTCTAATTCTACTAGGAACTTGTCATTCAAGACACGGATAAATGTACCTTTCATTCCTAGGGAACGTGAGTCGATAACGCCAGCACTTTCAAGTTTACGCAAGGCATTCACAATAACTGAACGAGTAATACCTACACGGTCAGCAATTTTAGAAGCAACAAGCAAGCCTTCTTTACCATTTAGCTCATCGAAAATATGCTCAATCGCTTCAAGTTCACTATATGAAAGTGAGCTGATAGCCATTTGAACAACAGCACGACTACGCGCTTCCTCTTCAATTTCCTCTGCTTTCTCATGTAAAATTTCCATCCCAACAACTGTTCCGCCATACTCGGCAAGCAACAAATCGTCATCTGTGAAATCATTTTCTAGACGAGAAAGAATCAATGTACCAAGACGTTCCCCACCACCAACAATAGGAACAATCGTCGTTAAACCTTTGACAAAGAGATCGCTATTTTCGATTGGGAAAGCTGTGTATTGGCTAGAAACCTCCAAGTTAGAAGACGTTTCATTTACATTGAAAAGACTGTTCGTATACTCTTCTGGGAATTGACGTTCTACTAACATTTGTTTCATACGTGCATTTTCGATTGGTAAAACTTCAGAATAACCTAAAAGTTTCCCTTTACGGCTCACGACATATGTGTTTGCTTCGATAACATCCGCTAATGTATCCGCCATTTCTTTAAAGTTAACCGTTTTACCTGCTGCATTTTGTAACATGGCATTAATTTTTCTTGTTTTTGCTAATAAGTTCATTATTAGTCCTCCTAAAATTTTTATAAAATGAATTGCGTTAAATCTTTATCCATCATAATCGTTGCTAATTTGTCGTTCACATAACTTTCTGTTACCGTGACAGCTTCTAGTGTAATCTCTGGCGCTTCAAAAAGCAAGTCTTCTAATAATTTCTCCAAAATTGTATGCAATCTCCTGGCACCGATATTGTCCGTTTCTTGGTTGACGTGAAAGGCGATTTCAGCCAGTCGCTCTACAGCTTCCTTCGTAAAAATAAGTTCAATATCTTCCGTCTTCAATAGTGCTTTATATTGTTTAATCAGCGCATTATCTGGCTCCGTTAAAATTTTAACAAAATCTTCTTGGGATAATTTATCTAGCTCAATCCTGATTGGAAAACGCCCTTGTAATTCTGGAATAAGATCTGATGGCTTAGACATATGAAATGCCCCCGCGGCAATGAACAGAATATATTCTGTGTTCACCGTACCATATTTCGTCGCGATTTGTGAGCCTTCCACAATCGGCAAAATATCTCGTTGTACACCTTCACGCGATACTTGCGCATTTCCCCCGCCTTGTCCACCACTGGCAATCTTATCTATCTCATCAATAAAGATGATACCCATTTGTTCCGCGCGCAGTATTGCTTCTGACGCGACTTCGTCTTGATCAATCAACTTCGACGCTTCATCTTCAAAAAGAATTTTGCGCGCTTCTTTGACTGTTACTTTTCGCTTCTTCATTTTGGACGGAAAAAGACCTGAAAAAGCATCTTGCATACTGCCCATTTGGTCCATCCCTGTGCCACGAAACATATCTGCCATTGGACTTTGTTGCTCTTTCACTTCGACCGTAACATAGTCATTGTCCAGATCACCATTTTTTAACTGCCACTCGATTTGGTTACGTTTTGAGCGTACAGTGTCATCTTCCGGCTCCACTTCTTCTTCCTGTTGCTGATTTCCACCACCGCCGAATAGCATTTCTAGTGGATTTTGCGAGGATTGTTTCTGCTTTTTCTTATTAGGAACAAGCAGTTTTACTAAGCGTTTTTCCGCATTTTCCTCTGCTTTCACGCGAACAAGTTGCATTTTTTCATCCTTCACAAGACGAACGGAAACCTCGACAAGGTCGCGAACCATCGATTCAACATCTCGGCCAACATAACCAACTTCTGTAAATTTTGTTGCTTCTACTTTAGAAAATGGCGCCCGAACAATTTTAGCAATACGGCGCGCAATCTCTGTTTTTCCGACACCAGTTGGGCCAATCATCAAAATGTTTTTAGGAATGACCTCATCACGTATTTCATCCACCATCAACGAGCGGCGATAACGATTTCGGAGGGCTACAGCTACCGATTTTTTAGCACCTGTTTGCCCAATGATATATTGATCCAGTTTCTCTACGATTTGGCGAGGTGTTAAATTGACATTTGACAAATCGAGTCCCTCCTCTACAATTGTTCTACAATAATATTATCATTCGTGAAAACACAAATTTCCGAAGCAATATCCAGCGCATTCCGAGCAATCTCCTTGGCTTCCAATCGATCGCCATCGAAGCGAACCATCGCACGTCCT
Source organism: Listeria grandensis (assembly GCF_014322885.1). NCBI lineage: Bacteria > Bacillati > Bacillota > Bacilli > Caryophanales > Listeriaceae > Listeria > Listeria grandensis. The sequence goes on from NZ_JAASUG010000002.1 coordinate 183,943, forward strand.
GCGGCGAGCGCATAATTCCCTCCAGAACCGATTGCTAGAATACCATCGTCAGGCTCAATGACCTCACCTGTTCCAGATACTAATAATAATTTTTCGTCATCCATAACAATTAGCATCGCCTCAAGTTTGCGTAAAACATTGTCGCTACGCCACTGCTTCGCTAGTTCTACCGCCGCACGCTCCAGGTTACCATTATACTCATTTAGCTTTCCCTCAAACTTCTCAAAAAGCGTAAAAGCATCCGCAACCGAACCTGCAAAACCGGCGACTACTTTCTCATGAAAAAGACGTCTCACTTTCTTAGCAGTATGTTTCATCACGACAGAATTTCCTAATGTTACTTGCCCATCTCCAGCCATCGCAGACTGTCCATTATGACGGATTGCAAATATCGTAGTCATTTTTTGATACGCCTCCATTCTCAAAAATTAAGCTCTTGGATGATGTTTCATATACGTTTCTTTCAAATACTCTTTTGTCACATGCGTGTATATTTGTGTTGAGGAAAGGCTCGCATGTCCCAATAGTTCTTGAACAGTTCGCATATCAGCGCCGTTATTTAACAAGTCTGTAGCAAACGTGTGTCGCAACATATGAGGATGAATTTTCCGGGTCAGCGAAGCTCTCTCAATCACCTTGTTCAAACAATAGCGAATTCCTCTTGCTGTCAGTGGATCACCATAATGATTAATAAGCAAACTCTGATGCGTCTTTTGGTGGTGCTCCATTAGCAGATCTCGTCCGCCATTTGTATAATCATTCACAGCGTCCAACGCAAAAACACCAAACGGAACATATCTTTCCTTGTTCCCTTTTCCCCTTATTAAAATTGCTTGATAGGCTTGATCAATATCAGACAATAGAATTCCTGCGCATTCACTCACTCGGATACCAGTAGCATATAACAGCTCTAGCAAGGCCCGATCTCGTAAAGTAAGCGGATCATTATTCGCATATACAACATCGAATAATGCTTCCATCTCCTGTGAGTAGAAAAATTTCGGCAAACGCAACTGCTTCTTAGAATGTGATACAAAAGCAAATGGGTTCTCATTTATAACTTTTTCTCTCAGTAGAAAGGCATAAAAACTGCGCAAACTTGAAATTTTCCGTGCTACTGTTGTGCGGGCAAATTCCTGTTTGCGTAAACGCGTAAGATATAGCCTAACATCCATATAACTCACATCCGCAAAGACATGAATCGCTTCCTCCAACATGAACGAATGAAACTCCCGAATATCATGGAGATAATTAATATTAGTATGTTCTGAATAATTGCGCTCAATGCTTAGGTAATTGCTAAACTCTTGTTCCCAATTTCGTCCAGCCATCATATGCACACACCTCTCAAACAAGTCCATCGTAACACACATGGTGTGATGTTGCAATAATTTTATACATTTTTCGCAACCTTTCGAATTGAACCGATAAAGTGTAAATTAAAGGATGAAAGGCACTCTCATGCGATTTCTAAAAATATCCATTTTTCCAATTTGTTTATATTATATCAGTAATATTTTTCCTCTAAAATGAAAATAAGACAATACGGCTTTATTGTTTGTTTGATAAAGCCGTACCACGTTGAGTCCTAAATGGTAGGAATAACTTCTTTTACAGCTGCAATAGCTCGGTTAGCATGTTGCTCATTTCGTTCTTGCTTATTACGAATTTTCGATGGTAAATCTGGGAATAGCCCAAAATTCACATTCATTGGTTGGAATGTTTTCGTGTTGGTGTTTGTAATATAATATGCCATACTACCGATCGCTGTTTCTGGTGGGAACACAAGCAAATCTTCACCAAGAACAAGACGCGCAGCATTGATTCCAGCAGCTAAACCACTTGCTGCAGACTCCACATACCCCTCAACACCTGTCATTTGTCCAGCAAAAAAAAGATCTGGCCGAGCCTTTAGTTGGTATGTTGGTAACAATACTTTCGGCGAGTTAATGAACGTGTTACGATGCATCACACCGAAACGAACAATTTCAGCATTTTCTAGACCAGGAATCATTTGGAAAACTCGTTTTTGATCGCCCCATTTCAAATGTGTCTGGAAGCCAACCATATTGTACAGCGTTCCAGCTGCATCATCTTGGCGTAATTGTAAAACCGCGTATGGGCGCTTGCCTGTCTTAGGATCCTCAAGGCCTACTGGTTTCATTGGACCAAATAACATTGTTTTGATACCACGCTTAGCCATAACTTCTATAGGCATACAACCTTCAAAGAAAATTTCTTTTTCAAATTCTTTTAATTCAGCAGTTTCAGCTGTTACTAAAGCCTCGTGGAAAGCGTTAAATTCTTCTTCTGTCATGGGACAATTTAAGTAAGCCGCTTCTCCTTTATCATATCTTGATTTCAAATAAACTTTATCCATATCGATACTATCTTGTTCAATAATTGGAGCCGCCGCATCATAGAAGTACAAGTACTCTTCTCCTGTTAGCGCCTTAATCTTCTCAGCAAGTGCTTCACTCGTCAAAGGACCTGTCGCAATAATAGTTGGCCCTTCCGGAATTTCTGTAATTTCTTCGTGATGTGCCGTCACATTCGGATGCCCTTTTACTTTCTCGGTGACATATCCAGAAAATTCATGGCGATCGACCGCTAATGCTCCACCTGCCGGAACAGAAGCTTTGTCTGCTGCTTCGATAATGATAGAGTCGAGCAAACGCATCTCTTCCTTGATTACACCAACCGCATTTGTCATCGTATTAGCGCGCAATGAATTACTGCATACTAACTCTGCAAATTTATCTGTATGATGAGCCGGTGTTTGCTTCACTGGGCGCATTTCATATAAATCCACTTTAATTCCACGTTTTGCGAGTTGCCAAGCTGCCTCACTACCTGCAAGCCCAGCTCCGATTACATTTACTTTTTGCTCCATTTTATCCCCCAGTTCAGAACAATAGCAACACACGATAATCGCCGTTGCCATTGTTTCTAGCTATTTTATTAAATTTGATATGTGTGCATCATTGCTGAGGCTGTTCTTTATAGTCACAATGTGTACATTGAATTTGCACACCTTTTTTGAGCTTCTTCTCTACAAGTGCTTTTTCATTACATTTCGGACAAGGACGCGCGATCGGTTTATCCCAAGATACATAATCACATGCTGGATAGCGATCACAACCATAAAATATCCGTTTTTTCTTACTCTTGCGTTCAATAACTTGCCCTTCGTTACATTTCGGGCACGTCACACCAATTTCTTTTACGATCGGCTTTGTGTTTCGACAATCAGGGAAACGACTGCAAGCTAAGAACTTACCGTATTTACCCATTTTAAAAACCATTGGCGCGCCGCACAGGTCACAATCTATTCCTGCGGGCTCATCTTTGATTTCAATTTTTTCCATTTCTTTATCTGCCCGTTCTACATTCTTCTCGAACCCTTTGTAGAATTGGTCAATAACCTTTACCCATTGTATTTCACCATGTTCTACTTCATCGAGCTCTGCTTCCATGTTTGCCGTGAACTGGACATCTAATATTTCAGGGAAATAATCTCGAATTAACTCATGAACAATCTCACCTAGTTCCGTAGGTACAAAGCGTTTATTATCTAAAGAAACATAGTTGCGTCGCTGGATAGTATCTAATGTAGGAGAATACGTAGATGGGCGACCAATACCGATTTCTTCTAGCGTTTTTACTAGTCTCGCCTCCGTATAACGTGGTGGTGGTTGCGTGAAATGTTGGCGCTGTTCTAGCGATTGTGACTCTACTTTGTCACCTTTTTTTAGATCCGGTAAAATGTTTTCTTTTTCTTCTTTATTATCGTCGTTACTTTCAACGTATACTTTCATAAATCCAGCAAACTTAATTTTAGAACCATTTGCTCGGAACATCACGCCATTATTATCTAAGTCTACGCGCATTGTATCCAAAACTGCTGGTGCCATTTGACTTGCTATAAAACGTTCCCAGATAAGGCGATACAATCGTAACTGATCGCGACCAAGATATTCTTTTACTTCTTGTGGAGAGCGCATAGCACTAGTCGGACGAATCGCTTCATGGGCATCTTGTGAACCCTTTGCTTTTTTGTCATTTCTTTTTTGCGTCCGCCCAAATTCTTTGCCGTAATTCTCTGTAATAAAAGTCGAAGCTTCTTGAATCGCTGTATCCGAAATACGTGTGGAGTCTGTACGCATGTAAGTAATTAGACCTACCGTCCCTTGGCGTCCAAGTGCAATTCCTTCATACAATTGTTGCGCTAACATCATCGTTTTACGCGTCCGGAAATTCAATTTACGAGCAGCTTCTTGTTGCAGTGATGAAGTTGTAAAAGGTGCTGCAGGATTGCGTAAACGTTCCTTTTTAACAACATCTATAACTTCAAATTGCTTGCCCTTGATCGTTGACATAACTTCTTTCACATCATCAACCGTTGATAATTTTTTCTTCTTGCCATTCATGCCGTAAAAATTGGCTTGGAATTCTTTTTTGCCTTTTTTGAAATTGCCGTCAATTGTCCAATATTCTTCAGGTATGAAGGCTTTGATTTCATTTTCCCGATCGATAACGAGCTTCAGTGCCACTGATTGAACGCGTCCAGCACTCAACCCTTTTTTTACTTTCTTCCATAGAATAGGACTGATATTATATCCCACTAATCGATCTAAGATACGACGAGCCTGTTGTGCATCTACTAAGTCCATATCAATCTTACGTGGATGTTTGAATGATTCTTTCACTGCTTCTTTTGTAATTTCATTAAAAACGACACGTAAATCGTCTGTTTGATCTAATCCTAAACTGGTCGCAAGGTGCCAAGCAATTGCTTCACCCTCACGATCTGGATCGGCTGCGAGATATACTTTTTTAGCTTTTTTAGCAGCTTGTTTTAGCTCTTTTAAAATGGGACCTTTCCCACGAATAGTGATATAGCGGGGTTCAAAATTGTTTTCTGTATCTACACCCATTTGACTCTTTGGTAAATCTCGAAGATGTCCCATCGAGGCTTTTACTTTATACTTCTTGCCAAGGTATTTCTCAATTGTCTTAGCTTTTGCAGGTGACTCTACTATTACTAAATAATCAGCCATTGTTAATTCCTCCCTAATTTGGGATACGCATTTAAGACAGCGGAGCGCGTCATACTATATTTTCTGACAATCAGCTTCCGATTTTAAATAGTCTCCAACTCTAATCACAAAAAATAATTTGTAATCAGTAGTAAATGTTATCCTTAGTTGTGCTATTTGTCAATTCATTTTCATTCCACTCGTTCTTTTGTATGTTTGGAATAATGATGATTCTTTAGCCAACTTATATCAAATACGCGAGAAATGCAAGTCTAATCACTTAAAATGTAGAATTTTATCCTTATTGACGCAATTCTTCCATTATATCTGGTGCGTCCATCACTAATTTTGCTCCTTCCTGAATTAATTTATTAGTACCTGCTGAGCTAAGCCCAAAAATCCCTCCTGGAACCGCAAACACTTCCCGATTCTGATTAAGGGCTGCATCCGCCGTGATCAAAGAACCACTTCTCTTCTCCGCTTGAATGATGAGCGTACCCAAACAAAGACCACTAATAATTCGATTCCGCTCTGGAAAATGCCATTTCCGCGCTGTCACATGGGGGGCATATTCACTTAAAACAAGGCCACTCTTCATTATCGCTTCAAAAAGCTCCATATTTTCACGCGGATAAAAATTGAAAAAACCACTACCAATAACCGCCATTGTCTTGCCACCTATTTCGAGAGCTTCGCGGTGAGCCTGTGCATCAATTCCCGTCGCCAAGCCGCTCACAATGACTAAGGATTCCTTACATAGAGGCTCCACCAAATGATGTAGTATCTGCTTGCCATACTCTGTCATTTTCCTAGTCCCGACAATAGCTAGTTTTTCCCACGCCAATAATTCTAGATCACCTCTAGCAAATAGTAACAAAGGGGGATCATATAATTCACGCAATAATTGCGGATAATAGTCATCTTCAATAGATACTAACTGGATTTCACGATTATCTAACTCATTCGTGGTACTTACCAAGTTAAATTGATAAAACTCTTTTTTAAATCGTTCACTCTTTTCCTCAGGCATCTCTAAAAATACCGCTATCTCGTTTGGTGCCAAGCTTCTCAAACGATCTTTTGGAATTTCACGCCATAGCTTACTTAGCTGTTTCACAGATAGGGACGGACAGTATTTCATATGCAATAACCAATTTTTCATTTATTTGCTCCTTCACGTTTACCTCATTTTATCCGCCTACCTTCATTTTGTAAATTGTGTCAAAAACAGCAAAAAAGCAGAATCGAACACGCAAAATCATCTCTTTCTTTTCAAAAGATAATTTTGCATGCTCTCTCTGCTTTTTGAACTAGCTTTTATTAGCTAAAAAAATATTTTTCACCGGTGCGAAACTTAATCGATGAATTGGGCAAATACCTTGTTTCTGAAGTCCGTCCAAATGAATTTTTGTACCATATCCCATATTTTTTGAAAAGCCGTATCCTGGAAATTCGATATCAAAACTGGCCATCATTCTATCTCGTGTCACTTTCGCAATAATCGAAGCCGCGGCTATAGAAACACTCTTACTATCGCCTTTTATTAAGGACAATTCATGTTCACAGTATTTTAACGGCATTGCATCAATCAAACAAAAATCGGGCGTAACGGGAAGCGCGTCGATAGCTTCTGCCATCGCTAACTTCGTGGCTTCATAAATATTAACTTTATCAATTACTTCATGGGATTTAATACCTATTCCTACAGCAATAGCATTTTCCATAATCGCATCAAATAATTGATCCCGTTTCGCCTCATTCAGCTGTTTGGAATCATTGACACCGACCACATCAAAATCTTCTGGCAATATAACCGCAGCCGCAACGACGGGCCCAGCAAGCGGACCGCGCCCCACCTCATCAATGCCTGCTATTCGTTCGAAACCACGAGCGCGCGCCTCTGTTTCATAGTATTTCATTATCTCCAATTGTTCGTAAAGCGCCTTTTGTTTCGCTTGCCTCCGCCTGAAAGACGTAATCAAGTTCGCGACACCTTTTCGCTCATCTAAAAGACACGCTTGAAAAAACGGATCGTCCTCAGAAATGACAGATGCCAATCGCTCTTTAATGACTGCTATTTTCTCCGCCATCTGCATCATCCTCCACTAATAAATCGCTTGGAAAATCGAAAGAAACGCGTCCCATTTTTTCTTGACGCATCTCACGTACTAGTAGTTCTGCTGCCCGTGAATAATCAGGATCACGATAGCGGTCAAAAATACCTCGGCGCTCCGCAATCATCGCCAGTACTTCTGTCGTCTCTTCCGGCAAAACCTCGATTTGCAACCAGTGATGTAGCTTTTCTGGATAATGTGCTTCTAAAAAACGCAAACCAAAGCCTGCAACCTCTTCCATATGCAAAAGATCGTCCTTTATCGCCCCAGTAAGCGCTAATTTATAACCAACGCGTTGATCTTCAAATTTAGGCCATAAAATGCCGGGAGTATCAAGCAATTCCAACGTTTTCCCCACTTTGATCCATTGTTGCGCTTTCGTCACACCTGGTTTATTCCCCGTTTTTGCAATATTTTTCTTCACAAGCCTATTAATCAAAGTAGATTTTCCAACATTAGGAATACCTAAGATCATGGCCCGAATAGCTCTTGGCTTCATGCCACGACTACGCTGACGCTCAAATTTTTCTGCCATCAACGCTTCTGCTGCCCGTTCAATTTTATGCATTCCTTTACCTTCTTGTGCATTTACTGCAACCGCTGGCAGACCTCGTTCCGCAAAATGATCAATCCATTCTTGCGTTACTTTTTCATCTGCCGTATCGGCTTTATTGAGTATAATTACTCGCCTTTTCTGGTGAATAATTTCTTCCAACATTGGGTTAGACGACGAATATGGAATTCTTGCATCCACCAGTTCAAAAATCACGTCTACCAGCTTCAATTTCTCTGTTACTTCACGACGGGCCTTCGCCATGTGACCCGGAAACCATTGTATTGTCATAATAAACTCCTTTTATTGAATAAACTTAGCATGCTCTAAAGGCCAGTAACAAACCGGTGTCGTCCCAAGTATTTTCGACTCAGGAATAGGACCCATAATGCGACTATCCTTACTTGCACGGCGATTATCTCCTAATACGAAAACCGTTCCTTTAGGCACCACACCACCTGGAATCATGTCCTCTGTACTAAAATCATCCGTTAATAAACTATTGTCTAATTGCTTTTTATACTCATCTAGATAAGGCTCTGCTTGTTTTTTCCCATTGATATATAGGACATCATTTTTGTACACGATCTTGTCCCCTGGAACACCAATGACGCGCTTCACGTACTCTCTACCCTCATCTTTAAAAATGATCACATCGAAGCGATCGACATTTCCAAATCGATTAATAATCACCCGATCTCCGTCGTGTAGCGTTGGCATCATTGAGGAACCATCCACCATCACAGGCACGAAAAAGTAAAAACGAATCAGTACCGTTAAAAGAAGTCCAAGCACAATTGCCCATGTCCAGCTCCATAATAATTTCAAATTCTTTTCGTTCAAAATGCCATCTCCCCTAGATCTCTTGTTAGACGTATCACCCTTTTGTTTTTATTTTTTCTAGTTCTAAGTATACACTAATCGCAAAAAAAAAGCTTGTACATGATGTACAAACTCTCTTTTAAAAAACAAGTTTTCGCGGTCTTTATTTACTTCTGCAAAGATTTTCCGAATGAAATCACTTTACCAAGTACTTTATCTTCGTCGATAAAGCCGATATAGCGACTATCTTTACTTATTGGACGATTGTCCCCTAAAACGAATAACTTGCCCTCAGGAACCTTTGTTGCCCCTCCGCAAGCGGGAATCGTAGCCAAGGAGAAGTTAGGATTACCTTGTGCGCCATCGTTTAATGTCGTTAAATAACCATTCGTTAAATCTTTCTTTGCCTCATCTAAGTATGGTTCATCGTATTTTTTTCCATTGATATACAGTTGATCTTGTTTATACTCAACCGTATCGCCTGGCAAACCGATCACGCGTTTGATATACTCAGTATCTTTCTCGTCCGGTGCTGGGAATACAATAATATCAAAACGATCAGGACCTGTTACTTTATTAATAAATAAGTGCTCTCCGTCATGAAGCGTCGGGTACATAGAATCCCCAAATACTGTAACTGGTGAAATCACAAAATAGCGAAGTGCCATGGAAAGTATTACAGCAACAAGAATTACTTGCACCCATCCCCATATCGCCTTACCTTTACCACGACCAGTTTTTTTAGTCTCATTAGTCTCACTATCCATATTCTCAAGTTCCTCTCTACAATTACTACGAAACACAAATTAAAGTATAGCACGAATAGCTTTAAAAAAAACAGCAAAATATACTGCGCCGTAGTAATTCTAATCCATTTCTAATAAATAGTCCATATCCTAACTACTGTTTACCCGATTCCCAAAAAGAAAAACGCTAAATCCTAAATCTGGACTTAGCGTTTTCTTGTTCCATCAAGCTGATGTTTTAATCGGGATGACAGAGCCATCTTCCAGTTGTAATTGTGGCTGTGCATCGCCCGTAACAGCTTCTTTTGTAATGATGCATTTCTTAATATCATCACGGGAAGGAATTTCAAACATAACTTCCAGCATAATATGCTCAATAATTGAGCGAAGTCCACGTGCCCCTGTTTTACGAGCAATCGCTTCTTTGGAAATCTCAGATAGAGCCTCTGGTGTAAACTCAAGCTCCACATCATCCAGTTCTAACATTTTTTGATATTGTTTCACAAGTGCATTTTTTGGTTCTGTCAAAATCGAGATCAATGTCTCTTCATCTAACTGCTCAAGTGTTGCAATGACTGGTAAGCGACCGATAAATTCTGGGATTAGACCGAATTTCAGTAGATCTTCGGGAACAACTTTAGAAAGATATGTTTCGTTTTCTTTTAATTGTTCATTCTCTGTTCCAAAACCAATCACTTTCTCGCCTAGACGATTTTTGACGATTTGTTCTACGCCGTCAAAAGCTCCACCGACGATAAACAATATATTTCCAGTATCGATTTGGATGAACTCTTGATGTGGGTGCTTACGTCCACCTTGTGGAGGAACACTTGCAACCGTTCCTTCTAAGATTTTCAGCAAGGCTTGTTGCACACCTTCACCAGATACATCACGTGTAATAGACGGATTTTCTGATTTACGTGCAACTTTATCAATTTCATCAATGTAAATAATACCTTTTTCGGCACGTTCCACATCAAAATCAGCTGCTTGGATTAGTTTTAGAAGAATATTTTCTACATCTTCGCCGACATATCCAGCTTCGGTTAAACTTGTTGCATCTGCAATTGCAAACGGAACATTAAGCAACCTTGCAAGCGTCTGTGCTAGCAATGTTTTACCACTACCAGTCGGTCCGATTAAGCAGATATTACTCTTGGAAAGCTCCACCGCATCGTCTGCTTTCTCATTGGAGTTAATACGCTTATAGTGATTATAAACGGCAACTGCCAACGCTTTTTTCGCGCGGTCTTGACCGATCACATAATCACTTAAAATGCGGCGAATTTCATGAGGTTTCGGCACATCACCAAAATCTACAAATTCAGACACATTCAGTTCTTCTTCAATAATTTCGTTACATAATTCGATACACTCGTCGCAAATATACACGCCAGGTCCTGCAACTAGTTTGCGTACTTGGTCTTGTGTTTTACCACAAAAGGAACATTTCAAAGATCCTTTTTCGTCATTAAATTTGAACAAGGTTTTCACCCCTTCTAATTAAGTGTTTTCATAAGCGTTATGCCTTATAAAACAAGCTTATGTCTGTTTATCATATCACTAGTTTGTGAGAAATGCTATTAAGAAACATTGACACTTTGCTCCAATGCATATTGAGACCCTAACTCAATTAAAGTCGCTTCGTAAAAAAAGCAACAAAAAGGAGGACACACAAGTCATAAACTCATGCCTCCTCCTCAAACATACTAATGAATTGCTTTCTTCCTAAAATTACTCCGCTGATTTTGCTTCGACTTCTTTAGCGTTTTCCACTAAAAGATCGATCGCTTTACGGATTTTAAGGTCGGATTTCAATTCGTTCATATCGCCTAATGCTGCACGAACTGCGTCTACTTCCATGCTGTATTTCTCAGCAAGCGTTTTTACTTCTTCTTCAATATCTGCTTCTGTTGGTGTAATACCTTCAGCTTCAGCAATTGCTTCAAGAACTAGGTTTGTTTTTACGCGTTTTTCAGCGTCTGTTTCCATTTGTGCATGCATCGCTTCTTCTGTTTGACCAGTGAATTGATAATAAAGTTCAGGAGTTAACCCTTGTGCTTGTAAATCTTGCGCAAAATGGTTCATCATGTGGTCTGCTTCGTGGTGTACCATTGCATGTGGAATTTCCACTTCTGCATTTTCTACCGCTTTAGCAATCGCATCATTTTGCTTCGCTTGCACAACGCTATCTTCTTTCGCTTCTTGTAAACGTTTTGTTACTTTTTCTTTCAATTCAGCAAGGTTTTCCACTTCTTCGTCGATGTCTTTTGCAAGCTCATCATCAAGTTCTGGAACCTCTTTTGCTTTTACTTCATGCACTTTGATTTTGAAGACAACTGCTTGTCCTGCAAGATCTTCTGCATGATATTCTTCTGGGAATGTTAATTCGATATCTTTTTCGTCGCCAGCTTTCAAACCAACCACTTGTTCTTCAAAACCTGGGATAAATGAACCTGATCCAAGTTCTAATGAATGATTGTCTGCTTGGCCGCCTTCAAAAGCAACACCGTCTTTAAATCCTTCAAAATCAAGGATAACTGTATCGCCATCCTCAGCTGGAGCATCTTCACGAACAACTAATTCTGCTTGACGTTCTTGCATGCTCTTAAGCTCAGCATCCACTTCTTCGTCTGTTAATTTCGAATCACGCGCTTCTACTTCCACACCTTTATAGTCGCCTAATTTCACTTCAGGTTTCACAGTCACTTCTGCTGTTAGTACCCAAACTGCATCTTTTTCCATAGACTCTACATTGATTTGTGGGTTGTCCACTGGATCAATTCCAGATTCTTCAATTGCAGCTGCATAAACTTCTGGCAACAAGATATCCAAAGCATCTTGGTACAAAGCCTCTTCTCCAAAACGTTGGTTAAAAATTTGACGTGGCACTTTCCCTTTACGGAAACCTGGTACGTTTAAATTTTTACGAACTTTTTGGAACGCTTTGTCCATTCCTGTTTTAATTTGATCTTGATTGATTTCGAAAGTTAATGTACCAACATTACCTTCTTTTTTTTCCCATTTCACTGACATGGTATTCCCTCCATACATCTATTTACTGGTTAATAGTCTTGATTACTCAATCCTTATTTCAGTCACACTCATATATAATAACATAAAACTTATCTACTTGAAAACTACAATCCTCTAGTTACAGCAGATAATTTTGCTGTGCTTGTTCCATCCTCTCAATAAATCGTGTTGCTTCTATTAACTCCTCCTGATTTATTGCCGTGTCATCTTGCTGACTCTCACCATATAGTTGTAGCAACCACTGGCTATAAGCCTCGCTCCAGAGGTCTGTATCTGTCGATGGGAACTGAAAAGGATACATAATAAATAAATGCTGTTGAACAATAACTAGCACTTGCTCCAAAAGGCTTGGATTCGTATGCTCCCAGCGCTTCGTTAACTTCTCCATTAATTCCTCCATAAACGTGTTGCGGCTTAAAAGCGGTACTTTACTCGGGTTAAAGCTTTCTTCCAACCCTAATTTCTTCACAAGAAATACTACATTCACCTTCTTTTCTTGCAAAAGCTCAAAAATCATCGACTTCACAAACGGAGAGGTTGTCGCATCCTTTAAAAACACGGCAAACGGCTCAAAATATGGCTCAATATCATGAAACCGAGCTTGTTGCAAAAATTCTAATTGCTCCGGCGTCCCCCACTCTAAAAAATTCGCGATATTCCGTCTTGGCTTAATTTTTTTTGGAAACAGAATGACATTGCTCTCGGCCACATCATTGATTTCAAGATCATCCAACTGAGATTCTTTCTCCAAGTGTTGTTTTACTAGACTAAAGTACGTATCCATTTCGTTGAGCGATAAAAACGTTGCTGAGAGCTCACCCAGTATCGCTTTGTTATACCCATCCATCATTAAAAAGGCCTGACCAACTTCTTTAGCATTGCCAAACTCCTGCTGGGCATTGTAGAATTTAATCAAGGCATACACTATTTGTTCATTGCAAGGCTGATCGCTGTAGGCTTGCTCAAGAAATTTCTGTACGGCTTGCGCCTCATTGTCACCAAGTGCAACTGCTCCTTCTTTTAAAAACATCTCCACAATTGTAGGAAAAATAATTTCTGACTCTTTCATAATTCAAAACTCCTCACAGAATAGATCCCATTTTTTTATAACTCTCCATACAATATTTGTTGGATGGGTAGCGTTTCTCGCTATTCTCCTTTATTTTACACGATTTCGCGCCTAGTTGATATTCTTTTTTCACTAAAATGCCTTTTTAGGCGATATCATTTTCTTTAACACACAAAAAACGTGACGAATCGTCACGTTTTGACGGGGTTTTATTTAAAAAAGTCTTCTTGCTTACAATGGAGAATTTCAGCTAAAATCGCTGCTTTTTCAGCGGTTAACCTCACCATCCCTTTTTCTAAATTAGAATAACCAGAACTGTATTTGTAACCCATTTTTCTTGAAATAAACGCTTGCGAAATACCTAGAGACTCTCTCTTCTTTCTCACTTTCGCCCAATTGATTTTCTTGTCTGTAGCTGTTGCCATGTGTATCGCTCCATTCTACTCAATTTGTGTTTATAACCCTATAATATCAACTCTATTAGTTGATGTCAACTGAATATAATTCGTTTTGTGTAACAAAATAGCTGTATTGTGTAAGTTGTGGTATAATATTTTCTAAAAGGAGTGATAAAATGTCGAAATTAAAAAATCGTTTGACCATTTTAAGAGAACAGAAGGGGTGGTCCAAAGTAGAGACCGCTCGTAGGCTCGGCTTAAATGCCACATCAACATACGGCAATTGGGAGTACGGTATTCGGGAGCCTGATATCGAAATGTTACGTCATATTTCCATGGTATTTGATGTTTCCGTGGATTACTTAATCGGGCAAAAAGATGATTCTGATTACAAACCGAGCGAACTCGAAAAGAATCTCGACATCGCAAAATCCTTAGAAAAAATACGGGAAAATATTCGTTTCGAGGAGAGTATACAACTAGATGCGAAAACGGTTCGTCCAGAAGTCACCCAATTTATCGATGATACAATCGTCTTTTTACTAAATCAAGCGAAAGCGTTAAATCAAGCGACTGAGGAACAAGAGTAAAAATCAATTGCTTTTTCAGGGCACCTTACCAAGCCAACTTTTACTAACATTCTAAAACCAAAAAACAAATTCGTTTTTTCTTAATTATGACGTTTCAACCTATTCATTTTGTGGAATTAGAGGGAGAGACTATAAATATAGATAAGGGAGGCGATCCATTTGTCTCATTGGTTTTTTCAAAAAAATGACAAGACAATTGGTCCACTGACAGATTATGAACTCAGAACACTCTACAAAAGAAAGGAGTTAACAGATGAAACAAAGGTAAAGCAAGAGGAGAACGGCACATGGATTCTTCTAAAAGATAGCCCCATTTTCCAAGCTTTACACCACACAACTGATGCCCACACAAGCTCTGCAAAGAACACCAATCACCATCCTCATGAAAAAAATGGCGCCCAACATTTAGGTTTAGGAGATGTTTTTTCAGATATATTTAAGAAACATCCTAAATCAGATAGTGAGAAGGTTTTTATTGCCGGAACAATTTACACAACGCCGAAAGAAGAAGAAATTGCATCTTCATGGACGCGACCATTTCTGTTTTCTCGCGTATTTTTTGCGCTAGCTATTACTTATTTATTGTTACTTGCTTGTACTTATATTTTTTCCAACTCCAATACCATTCCCGGCTTAATGGTAATCGGATCGTTCGCGGTACCGTTTTCTGTTCTTGTACTGTTTTTTGAAATCAATGCACCGCGGAATATTAGTTTCTTCGATGTACTGAAGATGTTCTTCATTGGTGGTGTTGCGGCACTTGTTGCCACGCTCATCTTATACGATTTAATTCCTGTTGGTAAGCTGAACTATTTCAATGCCTTCTTAGTTGGAATTATTGAAGAAACTGGGAAAATGGTGATTGTCGCCCTCTTCATCGTGGCATTGAAACCAAAATATATTTTGAACGGCTTACTTATTGGGGCAGCTGTTGGTGCCGGTTTCGCATCCTTTGAATCGCTCGGTTATGCGTTTAATTACAGTATCGAAGCCGCAGCCGTATTTAAAAATCTTCATTTCGCTGGTGATACGATGCTAAATATCATTTTCTCTCGCGGTTGGCAGTCGATTGGCGGACATGTTGTCTGGGCAGCGATTTCCGGTGCAGCACTTATGATTGCCATGGGATCTGATCCGAAACTAAAAATGCGCCACATATTTAGCGGCAAATTCTTAAGCCTCTTCATCATTCCAATCGGGCTTCACTTCCTGTGGGATTGCCCATGGAATCCTCTACCACAGATTGCGTTCAAACAAATTCTACTCATCGTGGTCGTTTGGATTGTTATTTTCTACCTTATCAATAAAGGGTTACGCCAAATCTCAGCTAAAAAAGTTGCGAAAGCGTAAATTCCGAACCCATTCTATCTTTTTTGCTAGAATGGGTTTTTTTGTGCCTCAAAATAGTGTACAATGAATGGATATAATTTGACTTTAAAAAGGAGAATCGTCCCTATGCGTGCATCTTTAAAGAATAGCAAACGGATCGTCGTCAAAGTCGGTACAAGTACGTTGATGTATCCAAATGGCAATGTAAATTTACGCACTATTGAAAAATTAGCAATGGTACTCAGCGACCTTTGCAACGAAGGAAAAGAAGTGGTTCTTGTGTCGTCTGGTGCCATTGGTGTAGGCTGTCACAAATTACAACTTCCCGAACGCCCCACCACCATTCCAGAACAACAAGCGATTGCAGCCGTGGGTCAAAGTGAGCTGATGCATATCTACAGCAAGTTTTTCGGTGAATATGGGCATACGGTCGGCCAAGTCCTGTTAACACGCGATGTGATCGATTATCCAATCAGCCGTAAAAACGTCATCAACACCTTCAATATGCTCATCGAAAAAGGCATCGTCCCTATCGTTAACGAAAATGACACCGTCGCTATCGAAGAAATTGAGCACTTAACAAAATTCGGCGACAATGATCGTTTATCTGCAATTGTACTTGAGGTCATTCAAGCAGATCTACTGATTATGTTATCTGATATCGACGGTTTTTACGATAGTAATCCGAATGAGTTCCCTGATTCCACTATGTTTACAGAGATTAATCAAATTACACCCGAACTACAAGCGCTTGCTGGGGGGAAAGGTTCTGCTTTTGGAACTGGTGGTATGTTTACAAAGCTCGCCGCAGCTGAAAAAGTATTGAAGAATGGTGGGAAAATGGTGTTAACAAACGGGAACAATCCGAGTGTTATTTTTGATATCATAAACGGGGATGCTATTGGCACGCTTTTTGCGACAAAACAGTTAGTAAAGGGGGAAAATAGAACATGAGCGAACTGATTCAAAAGGGAAAACAAGCAAAAGAAGCCGCGCTAACTCTAGCTCAAGCAAAAACAAAGGCAAAAAATCAGGCCTTATCTGATCTAGCTACGTCACTTATCGCGAATACCGAGCTTATTTTAGCAGCTAACGAAAAAGATTTAGAGCAAGCTTCTGAAAATGGCGTGCGCGATGCAATGCTCGACCGGTTGCGACTTAACAAGCAACGCGTGGCAGATATCGCAGAAGGCGTTCGACAAGTAGCGTCTCTCGCTGATCCGATTGGCGAAGTGATGCATATGTGGAAAAACGAGGCCGAATTAACAATTGGGAAACAGCGTGTACCACTCGGTGTCATTGGCATCATTTACGAATCACGACCAAACGTAACCGTAGACGCCGCTGTCCTTTGCTTTAAAACAGGGAATGCTACTATTTTACGCGGTGGAAGCGAGGCCTTCCATTCTAATCTTGCTTTAGTAAGTGTCATTCGTGATTCGCTTACCAACTCAGGATTCCCAGCAGATGCTGTACAAATTGTTGAAAATACATCGCGAGAAACGGCTCAAGAACTAATGCGACTAAATCGCTATCTTGATGTACTCATCCCTCGTGGAAGCGCACGCTTGATTCAAGCTGTCCTTGAAACTGCCACCGTTCCTGTCATCGAAACCGGAACTGGCAATTGCCATGTTTATATCGATAAAGATGCGCAATTAGAGATGGCCACAAAGATTATTGTCAATGCCAAAGCTAGTCGCCCTTCTGTTTGCAACGCTGCCGAAACGCTACTCATACATGAAGACGTTGCTGCTGATTTTCTCCCGTCCATTATCGCCAAACTCCGCACCGAAAAAGTGGAAGTTCGCGGAGATAAAACGGTTGCCACAATCGTCTCTGATGTCATTCCTGCTGTGGAACTAGATTGGGAAACCGAATATGCCGATTATATTTTGGCTATTAAAGTTGTCACAAGCGTTGATGCTGCTATCGCGCATATCAATCACTACGGCACAAAACATTCTGAGGCAATTGTCACCGATAATTATTTTACCAGCCAAAAATTCCTCCAACAAGTCGATGCTGCAGCGGTTTATGTCAATGCATCTACCCGTTTCACAGACGGTTTCGAATTCGGTTTTGGGGCTGAAATCGGTATCAGTACGCAAAAACTACATGCGCGCGGTCCGATGGGATTAAACGAACTTACCTCTACAAAATATATCATTTATGGGGAAGGTCAAATCCGCGAATAACAAAAAATCGATGCTACGCACTAAGCTGCAAGCATCGATTTTTTTGTTATATTTGTTGTCTGTACCAACCTGAAACATCTTCAAAAACCTGTTCTTTATTTATTTCATTGGTGAGCTCATGTCTGGCATCTTCGTATATTTTCAGCGTCACATCTTCCACACCGGCCCGTTCGTATTTCACCGCTAATTTGGGCACGTCCTTACCGAGATGTCCTACCGGGTCTTTACTCCCCGAAATAAGCAATAACGGCAGTTCTTTCGGCGTACCCCGAATCGTCTTCTCATTTTGCGATTGCTCCACACCGCGTAATAAACTATGATAAAAACCTAAGGAACCGATGACTTGACCGCCAAACGGATCTGCCATATAAGCCTGGTGAACTTCCCGATCTCGTGAAAGCCAGCTAAATGGATGTTTTTCCTTCGCAAATTCGTGATTAAAGCCGTAAAATGATAATTTATGCAGCACCTTGCTACGCCTCGTCGCATTTTTCTGCGCTCTAAATCTGGCGTACAATAGCCCTGTTTTCAAAAGCGGATCTGGCTGCAAGCCGCTACCCGCGAGGACTGTCGCATCAACTTTGTATTGCGTAATCAAAACACGTGCCACAAAACTACCCATGCTATGTCCGAAAAGCAGATGGGGTAGATCGGGATAACGCGCTTTCACAAAATCAGCGACGGAAACCTCATCTGATACCATCGCATCAAAACCGTCTGGAAAAGGTAAATGCCCAAGCCCTGCCTCGTCTGACGCACTCTTACCAAACCCTCGATGATCGTCTGCAATCGCAATGAACCCTTGACTGTTTAAATAGCGTGCAAATTGACTATATCTTGCGCCATGCTCCCCCATTCCATGCACGATTTGGACAATGCCGATTGGATCTGCTACCTCTTCCCAAATATGTACGTGCAAAGGTAAATTATCATGTGTCGTTATTTTTAATTCTGTGTGCATCGTATCCCTCCTCTTTCCATCCTAAATTTATTATACAGCACTTAACCTTCCATACCCAAATATTCCTATCGGTACACTATCCAGTCTCCATTTTTTCTGTTACTTTTTTCACTTGTTCACCTAATCACAACATGTTAAAATAGAGCTATGAAGGAGATGTTGACATGATGAATGATATCGCGCATTTACAAATGTTTGACTATTGTTTAAAGAAATATGGTAACAAAGAGCTCTTCGCTAATACACGTATGGTTGTAGAGATCGACGGCAAGCTCTGGACAGGCGATTTTTTGATATTGGAGGATTGCCATATTATCGAGGTGGACTGGGCTGATAATGGCTACACGAACGTAGAGCTGACACGTGAGTCGATTAATCCTACTTTTGATGAAGCTATTCACGTGTCGAATGTGAATGTCAGTCAAAATCGCATCGATGCAAAAATTGCTTCGCTCAAACAACCGGAAATACTGTATCAGGAAATCAAACGTTTTGTCGGTACGATCGATAACAGTTCGACTGATCTAAAACCACTTTTATACAATGCGTATTGTTTAGATACACGTGTAAAGTTACCATTTTTGGATATCGCAAATAAAGACATGCAAGTGGTTTCCTTAACGGTGTAATAGTTCAAGAACGGCGGCTTTTCATGGCTGCCGTTCTTTTTACGCCAAACTTACAATTTTGTCACATAAAAAACTAGTTTTGTCATCTGGATCGATGTTTTTAAGCGGCTCCTATTTGGTAAAATAGTAATTTAGAAATGGAGCGATGGAACGTGATGAAATGGTGCAGAATTTTTCTGATTATGTATTTTATATATATTATTTATGTGTTAGATGGGTATTTTTTCTTAATTTTAAACGTATTGTTAGCTTACATACCGCTTGAACTGGCAGCCTTTGTGTATCGTAAAAAGAGAAGCCCTTATCTTTTTTGGCCAGTCGCTTTTTTATGGCTATTATTTTTTCCGAATGCGCCGTATTTGTTAACCGATTTCTTTCATCTAGAAAATTTACGTATTAACGCCGCCCAAATTGGTGTCTTCTCGAACCATCCTCATATTTGGGAGAGGTTTACTGTCATGACCGTCGGCGTTTTCTTTGGACTATACACCGGTTTTGTATCTTTGAAATGGATGCTAGATGAATGGATGATCCGCTGGAAATCAGCGAGTACCCTGTTTTATTGGGCAACGTTTGGTGGGCTTACAATTCTTTCTGGCTACGCTATTTATTTAGGCCGATTCGCCCGACTACATTCCGTTTATTTGTTCACTGACCCACTGCGTTCGCTACAACAAATGCTGGATGCCTTTTCTTATCCCATGCTTTATTTTGTAATCTGTTTTATCGTGATCCAAACGCTTATATACCTCATATTTTTAAAATTCCCGGATAAAAAAGACTAGTGAGCAAGCTCACTAGTCTTTTTTATTGATCATCGGGTGTGGATTTGCACCACACAAACTCATATTTAAATCTTCATTTGTTTAAATGTACTTTATACTGTTGCTCTGCTTCGAAGTTCTTTGCAACTAAATGCGTCTACCTATTCCGCCACCGATAATGTTAAATTAACAACGGTAACTATTATACCATGCCCTTTATTTTTATGCAAGTCTTTTTTGCAGCTAGAAGATAAATCGTAATAATGCCATCAGGATAACTCCTAGAATAACTGTCCAAAGCAGACTTCTTGTAAGGAGCGAAATCACGAGTGTACAGATGACTGCAATAAGCTCCAGCCAATGGATTTGAAATCCTGTCGATCCGTTTGTCATGAAGCTTTCGATGATCAGGGCACTAAATATGCAGAGCGGGATATAGCTGAGCCACTTTAACATCGGTTCGGGGATTTCCATATTCCGCATCATTAAAAATGGTAACATCCGAGGTATTGCGGTAACGAGAGAACAACCAAGTAATAGGAGAAGGAATGAATAGCTGATACTCATCGGTCTGTCACCACCCCAATAGTAGCTACGATTAAGGTCGAAAGCACTACAGCAACATTGGTTGTCACGATGAAGGAGAGACCAATCATACAAATAAGCATGTATGTAATCAGCATCACAATATGCCTTATCTTCGTTTTAGGAACACTCTGTAGCTGAAAAACAAATAAAGCAACAAACATCGCTGTGAGTGCAAAATCAAGTCCTAAGACGTTCGGATTTGGAATGAGTTTCCCAACAAGTCCGCCGAGTGTACAGGACGCAATCCAGACAATGTAAGCCGTAATATTTAGTCCGTTCATCCAAGCGGCATAAATCGGCTCTTTCTTCGCCAGTTTTATTGCTGCGACGCCAAAAGATTCATCTGTCACCAACAGGCTGATACCGATATTTTTTAACATGGCATCTTTTTGAAAATGCGGTGCTAATGTCGCCCCAAGTAACAGATGGCGGAAATTGACGATGAAAGTCGTCACAACGATAGCAAGCGTCGTGCTATTAGTAAGCAACATCGCACAAATAATAAACTGCGCTGCTCCCGCATAAACAAAAATCGCAAGTAATGTAATTTCTAAAACACTCAAATGGGCTGCTACACCGGCAACACCTGCAGCAATACCAATGCTTATGTATCCTAGTAGCGTTGGAATACAATCCCGAACGCCTTGTTTAAAAGTAATATTCCCTGCTTCTTCTGACAATTCAATCCCTCCTTTTCTTTCATATCCTATCAGAATCTACAAGGTTTGACCAGTGCGCTGTTGACTTTTTAACCATTTCATTTTATACTAACTTTATAAAATGACTCCGAAGTCAAAATATGACTCGCGTTTAAAGGAGAGCTCTAAATGAATTGGAAGGAACAGCAAAAATACGACCGAGAACAGCTAATACTAGCACAGGCTGAAACAATGCTAACACAAAACATGGACGGTACGATTAATATGGATGAACTGGCTCTTGCTGTTGGTATTTCTAAGGGAACACTTTATAATCATTTCACAAACAAAGATGCGATCATTGCTCGAATTTTAGAGCGTAATGCCCAGAATTTCCTTAAAATGATGCGCGAGACAATGATCAATGTGGATGACAGCACATTGCGTATCAAAACACTGATTCACACGATTAGTCGCAACCCCTATTTCATTTTAGTGTTACAAAATAAGCCTGATAGGACAAAGAAAACAGAGCTCACTTCCATTTTCGAGAAGATTTACGAGGAGTTGGCAATTCTTTTTAAGCATTTGCAAACACAGAACATACTTGATTCTGTCTATCCGACTACATTTCTAGTTTCGTATTTTATTCATTTATTTGATCCTGCTATCTTTGATCATCTATTACAAGAAGGCGTATTGGAAGATCAGATTATCGCCTTAACCGAGCGTTTTTTCTTCCAGGGAACGCAAAAGGAGAGTTAAACCATGAAACCATTTATAACAAATGTGAATTACCATTTCATTTTAAAACAGGCGATGAACGCTTTTTATGGCGCTCAAAATACAAATGATGAAGGTGTCAAAAATGCACTTCGGTTTTCATGTATTGATAAAGCAACGGCTATTTTCGATACATTGGACAGCGAGCAAGAGCAACTAATCGGAGAGATTTTCCATATTCGCTCCGAAGAGCATTTAGAAAAGTATGATGCAACATTACAAGATTTTCTCCTCCCCTTCCCTACCATTGATGACGCGGTTGTGAAAAAACTCTTTCCGAAAGCGAAGAAATTGAAAGCTCCGACAATATCACCCGAGGAAATGGCACGACTTGTATTTCTAGGCTGGAATGACACTGGCGCACAGAAGAAATTTATTATCGCTCCATATAAAGAGCAATTAACTGGCATACAAGGTAATTTCACACCTATAGCAAAAAAAGGTATCTGCGCCTTTTGCCACGAAAATGGGCGTGTCGGTTTATTTAAAGCAGATATTAAAACAAAGGGGAATACCGATCAATATCGTGCAGTGGGACAATATATTTGCGCAGACAGCATAGCATGTAGTACGCAAATGAAGGATCGTACAAAGCTTGATGAGTTTATTGGTGTCTTAAAATCGTGAGTTCGGGTATACTATTATATATAAAATAAAGGAGGTAGAAAAATGGCAACACAACCAAAAATGCTCTTTGTTAATTTAGCAGTAAAAGATCTTGATAAGTCGGTGGAATTCTTCACTGCGCTTGGTTTCGAATTTAATCCTCAATTTACAGACGAAAACGCAACATGCATGATCTTGAATGAAAATACGTTCATCATGTTACTTGTCGAAAAATTCTTCCAAAATTTCACGAAAAAAGAAATTGCGGATTCAACAAAAACAACAGAAGCGATAATCGCCATCTCCGCAGATGATCGCGCTGGTGTAGACGAAATTGTTGAAAAAGCCCTTGCTGCTGGCGGGACGGTTTCTAACGATAAAACGGACGAAGGTTTCATGTATAGCTGGAGCTTCCAAGATATTGATGGACACCTTTGGGAAGTTGTCTATATGGACCCTAGCGCAGTTAACGGCTAAGATAAAAAACGATGGGAATCAGATCCTATCGTTTTTTTGCGTACCCATAATGATGCGTGTACCCCTGTAAGATAAGCGGCATGATTATTTCATGAAAATCATTCAGTTCTTCCATATAGTAATCAATTTCTTGCTTTGCAATACCTAATGAGCTTTCCTCGTTACGTTTTTTTAGGAAGGTTTCTGTTGCCTCTTCAAAAGAATAGCGATTGCGGATAGCATCTGCCACAGTCAGCCCATTTTGCGCCTCTGTTTTCCCTAGATTATAGTAGTCTAATTGTGAGTAGCTCCCCCCACTAACTGCCTTCAAGCTATTGGCCACAGTCGCTACAATACGAGGTCGGTACACTGCAATGAAATCCGGATGTTGTCGTAAAATTTCCCTGGCTAGATTTTTTGTATAATAATTGTCAAACCAAAAATCAGCAAACCGAAAAATCTCCTTTGCTAAGAGCTTCGTTATTTCCGTTGATATCAGCTTTTCATGCATTATTCTCCACCTTTTGGTTATAAGACATACGATTATTGTACTTTTATTTCTAATTGGATGCAATATCTTTTAGCTACTTTATCGCTTCTTTCTGGCAATAAAGCACTCGGTTGAAAAATTTATGAAAAAATGTTGATTTATATCTTGGCAAACCAACATTTTCATGATACAATAATTCTTGTGCTTATGGAGGAATACCCAAGTTTGGCTGAAGGGATCGGTCTTGAAAACCGACAGGCGGGTAAGACCGCGCGGGGGTTCGAATCCCTCTTCCTCCTTTTTAAATAATATGTGTGAAAACAGATCTATGTTAATCATAGATCTGTTTTTTTATTCTAATTTTCGAATGTAAAGACGCCCATCAAATGCGCGAATGATGGGCGTCTTTATTGCTTATTGAGACAAACGAGGCATTGACTGCTTTCGCTAAGTCATACGGATTGATGCCTACTTGAAAACCTCTTTTTCCCGCGGAGATTAAAATACTGTCTTGTGACATTGCCTGATCTGCGATAAAAGTTGGAAATAGCCTTTTCATGCCAATCGGTGAACAACCGCCACGTATGTATCCTGTCGTTGCTTCCAAGTCTTTCATCGGTAACATCTCTATCTTTTTATTATGACTTGCCTTGGCTAATTGTTTCAGATCTAATGCTTCATTCCCTGGAATACACGCCACGACGATACCCGTTTTGTCTCCTTTTGTCACCAATGTTTTATAGATTTCGTCCGGCGGTACGTTTAAATCATGCGCCACCGTGACGGCATCCATGTGTTTATCGTGAAATGGAATTTGATGCAATTCGTAAGCTATCTTTTTTTGATCTAAAATTCTGCCAACATTGGTTTTAGGAATTTTTTTATTATGCGCCATGTGCCCTTCCCTCCAAATGAAAACAGGTATTCCATCGCGCTTTTAGAATACCTGTTGCCGTTTAAATTTAACTGACAATTTCTCCATCGGAAACAATTTCTTTACGATCCCATTTCACAATGATTTTGACTGTCTTTTTACGTTTATCGACTTCCTCATAGCTCTCTGTGTACAATTTCTTTTGATGCTGGATTTGTTCGGCGATAAAGCCAGCTTCGAGTTTGAATATCACATTGCTGTCATTGTCTAGGCGTAAAGCGACCATTTCGCCACTTAAAATCAGATGCATTTCATCTTTCTTTTCGGTAGTCACTGCGAGGTCTCCAAACGAAGCTCGCGCAAAAAAGTCCGCAAGCTCATCTAGCGTCTCTAACGGGTATTTCCGCGCGAGTTCTTTGCCAGCCCAATATAAAATATGCGGCGCCTCTTCACCTAACACATTTGGCAACAGCGTATCGCGAATTAGTTCGTAGCCAAATACTGGTATCATTTTTTCGTTTACAATTTCTTCATTTTCTGCCATTTACAATACCCCGCTTTCTTCTTTGTTTATTATACCCAGAAAACCCGCAAAATAGAAACATCAACCTATAAAATTCGCAAAAAAAAACTGAAAATCCATCAAAAAACTTGCGAAAACGCTTAAAAAATACGAAAATGGAGAGTATAATGTAAAACTATAGTATACTAATAAGAAGATGAAAATAAAGAAATTGAGGCGAAACGTGTGAAAAGAGCAATTGGTTTTATTGATTCGGGTGTTGGCGGACTGACGGTTGTTAAAGAAGTCCTGAAACAGCTCCCCCACGAACAAATATATTATCTCGGTGACACCGCACGTTGCCCGTATGGACCGCGTGATAGTAAGGAAGTAAATCAATTTACTTGGGAAATGACGAATTTTCTCGTCGATCGCAATATAAAAATGCTCGTCATCGCTTGTAACACCGCGACCGCGGCAGCATTAACTGACATTCGGGCAAAATTAGATATCCCGGTTATCGGCGTCATTCAGCCTGGTTCAAGAGCAGCATTAAAGGCAAGTCGCAACAACCGCATCGGCGTACTCGGCACGATTGGGACGGTTCAAAGCATGGCTTACCCGAAGGCTCTAAGAGGGCTGAACCGGCGTGTAGAAGTTGATTCGCTCGCCTGCCCCAAATTTGTGTCTGTCGTTGAAAGCCGTGAATATAAAAGCGCGATCGCTAAAAAAATCGTTGCAGAGTCTCTCCTACCATTAAAAAGCACCAAAATTGATACGATCATTCTTGGCTGTACACATTATCCGCTACTCAAAACATTGATTGAAAATTTTATGGGATCGGATGTTGCTGTCATAAATTCTGGAGAGGAAACGGCGAGTGAAGTCAGCGCTTTACTGGATTATCATGACCTTTTAGACCATGACGACATCGGTGTGAATCACCGGTTTTTCACGACTGGCTCGGTCTCTATTTTTCAAGATATTGCGGAAGATTGGTTAGATATTCCTGACATGCAGGTGGAACATATTAAATTAGGAAATGAAAAGGGTGTTAGACATGAGATTTGATGGAAGAGAAAAAGATGCATTACGCCAAGTTGAAATGATTCCTGGGTACATAAAGCATCCAGAAGGCTCGATTTTAATTACAGTCGGCGATACGAAAGTGATTTGTTCCGCATCTGTGGAAGATCGGGTACCACCATTTATGCGCGGAGAAGGTCGCGGCTGGGTTTCTGCGGAATACGCGATGTTGCCTCGTGCAACGGAACGCCGGAATATCCGTGAATCCTCTAAAGGAAAAGTAACAGGAAGGACGATGGAAATCCAACGGCTGATTGGCCGTTCTTTGCGTGCTGTTGTCGATTTAGACGCGCTTGGAGAACGCACTATTTGGCTGGATTGTGATGTAATTCAAGCAGATGGTGGAACGCGGACTGCCTCTATTACTGGCGCTTTTGTGGCGATGGCACTCGCGATTACCAAACTACACGAAGCGGCTCCGTTTGCAAAATTCCCGATCAAAGATTTCCTTGCTGCAACAAGTGTGGGCTTACTTGAAAATGGCGACACAGCGCTTGATTTGAACTACGTAGAAGACAGTGCAGCGGCTGTGGACATGAATCTCGTGATGACTGGCGCTGGACGTTTTGTCGAACTCCAAGGAACCGGCGAAGAAGCAACATTTTCCGAAAGCGAGTTAAGCGAACTTTTAACTCTGGGCAAAAAAGGAATTGGAGAACTCGTGACCTTGCAAAAAGAAATACTCGGTGCGACAGCGGGTTTGATCGGAGGCGTCGAACAATGAAAAAGTTGGTCATTGCGACAAACAACGTAGGCAAAGCGCAGGAATTTGAGAAGTTATTCGGTGCACATGGCATTGAAATTTTGACACTGGCTGATTTTCCGGAGATTGGTGAAATTGAAGAAACTGGGACGACATTCGCTGAGAATGCAGCGTTAAAAGCCGAAACAGTAGCTAATCAAATTGGGCAGGTCGTGATTGGCGACGATTCAGGATTGATCGTCGATGCTTTAGACGGCGCGCCAGGCGTCTATTCTGCGCGCTATGCAGGAAACCAACATAATGATGCCGATAATAACGAAAAGCTGATGAAAGAGCTCAGAGACGTGCCAAAATCGGCGCGCCAAGCTCGTTTCCACTGCACACTTGCTATTGCATTTCCTGGCGAAGCAACGCAATTTTTCACAGGAGAATGTGAAGGAGAAATCTTAGCGTTACCACAAGGCAAAAACGGATTTGGTTACGATCCCCTCTTTTACCTTCCTGAATTTGATAAATCTATGGCTGAAATTACCCCTGACCAGAAAAACAAAATAAGCCATCGCGGAAAAGCTTTAGAAAAAGTTGCGAAAAATATAGACCAATTGCTTGAAAAGATTGTATAATAGGAAAGTAACGAAGATGGGGGAGAATAATTTGAAATTACTAGTAGTCAGTGACAGTCATCACGAACGCGACTGTCTCATCCATTTAAAAGAGAAATATGAAGGTAAAGTTGACGCGATGATTCACTGTGGGGATTCTGAACTTGAAAAAGACGATCCAGCGATGCAAGGATTCCATACCGTTCGAGGAAATTGTGATTTCGGTTCGGACTACCCGAATGATTGGGTCGGCGAAGTAGATGGATATCGGATCTTCACAACACACGGTCACCTGTATAATATTAAAATGACGCTGATGAATTTGCGCTACCGTGCTCGTGAATTAAATGCTGATTTTGTTTTCTTTGGTCATTCCCATGAACTAGGCGTTGATATGCTGGATAACACGATTATTCTGAATCCTGGTAGTATTTCGCTTCCAAGAGGACGTGTTCATGATAAGACCTATACACTGATTGAAGCAACAGATGAAGGCGTAATAATTCGCTTTATGACGATTGATGATATCGAATTAACCGAGCTAACACAGACATTCCCGCTAGTGAAGAACAATTAAGTTTTTCCAGCGGGTAAGACAGTTAAAACTATTAAAAATGGATAAACTTGCAGTAATATGAATATTTTTTAAGAATATCACTCAAAACCATTGACAAATCCGCGAATACATCATAAAATGATACTTGGCTGTGAAAATTGTATAGCGTGTCCTGATAGCTCAGCTGGATAGAGCAACGGCCTTCTAAGCCGTCGGTCGGGGGTTCGAATCCCTCTCAGGACGTTAATTGAAACTACTGGAAACAGTGGTTTTTTTATTTCCAGTTGAAATTGTCTGCGCTTCTTTCCTTCTCATTCCGCTCCCTTCTTAAGAAAGCGCTATCTTTTTTATAAAATTTAAATATTTATTCATATTTTATCTACAGACAAGCTAGCTCATATCTTGTAATATTGAAGTCCAACCTCCGATTTTCTTCACTATCAGAGGTTTTTTTAATTTCAAACTACTAACAAATTTTACTCTATCCATTTGTCGATAAATGCGAATTAATCCCATTTCAATAAAAAAGCGCGATCTAGAAAGGAGAATTATACTTAATGTCACAGGTTAGAAAAATAGCTGTTTATGGAAGTTGTTTTAGTCGTAATTTTCTAAATTCAGCACCCTACTTTAATCCAACATATAAGTCGTACTTTAAATGTGTTTGCACACGGTTTCACGCCCCTTTCGTACCTATCCAACAAGATAAAATCGAGACAGATACTTCCTTTTCAAAAAAGAAAAAGCAGTTTGTAAAGGAGAGCTCTGAAAAAATATTTTTTAAAACCATGAGGAAAACTACACCAGATTATCTGCTTATTGATCTTTATGCGGATGCTCTAAAAAGTGTTTCTTTTGTCTCGGGGAAAATCATGGAGACATCGCCTAGCAGCAAAATGAGTGTTATTCAGCAAAATCTTCGTTCAGATTATCAGCAAGAATGGCGCGCCAAGCTGTGCGAATACAAGTCACGATTAATAGATGGTATGGAAGAGGAACAAATCATATTAAATCGTTGTCAGTTGACGAA
This sequence comes from Listeria grandensis, assembly GCF_014322885.1. Classification (NCBI taxonomy): domain Bacteria; kingdom Bacillati; phylum Bacillota; class Bacilli; order Caryophanales; family Listeriaceae; genus Listeria; species Listeria grandensis. The sequence goes on from NZ_JAASUG010000002.1 coordinate 213,105, forward strand.
AACGTACTATGACCTTAACAGAGAAATTATGTCGTATAGTGCCACCGAAACGATAGAAAGATGTAATCAGTTTTGGGACGAATTAAATAGCATTTTTATGCAAGTATTCCCACTATCAAAAGTTTTAGATATGCGAGAAAGTGGATATATTGGTGATATTTCCTACCCCTTTGGTCATGCTGTATCACATTATGAAAGTGCCTATTATCAACATATGATGATGAGATTAAAACAACTAACGAAATAAAGGAGAGCATGATTTCCGAATGCCGTAACCCACATCCGTTCACATGCTCCCATTAAGAAATACGATTATAAATATACATTAAACGTGTAGTCTAACCAGTTCCATCAATCTTCCAACTCAAACCTATCATGCAACACTTGTGCGGCTTTGATCATCTTCTTCTCATCCACCACGGTCGAAACCTTGATTTCCGATGTACTGATCATTTTAATGGCAACATCATTATCTGTCAATGCCTCAAACATATGCGCCGCAACACCTGGATTGGATACCATCCCTGAACCAACAATGGACACTTTTGCCAATTTCTGTTCGGATTCTAGCTTCGCGTATTGCAACACTTCTTGGTATTCTTCCAACACCGCTAGCGTCTCTAGCAGCGCCTTTGTTTTAATCGTGAAGGAAAGGTTTCCGTGGCCAAGCCCTGTAATGCCTTGAATAATAATATCCACATCAATATTATGATCTGCGAGTGTTGTAAACACTTTCGATACACGCATGTTTTCTTTTTTATCCCAGTGAATCGTCACGCGGGTTATTTTATCTTCAAATGCGATCCCTCGCACGACTTTCGTATTTTCCAAGGTCATTTCCTCCTCAATCATCGTTCCTACTTCGGTTTCATGGCTGGCGCGAACTTCCAGCGGGATGCGATAATTCTTCGCATATTCCACTGCTCGCGGATGCAAAACACCTGCGCCTAGATTGGCCAATTCTAGCATTTCATCATAGGTTACTTGGTCTAGCTTCCGCGCCTTTTTGATGTAGCGTGGATCGGTCGTGAAAACGCCAATGACATCTGTGCAAATGCTACATTTATCGGCCTCAAGCGCTGCGGCGAGGGCTACTGCTGTCGTATCCGAGCCACCTCTTCCAAGCGTTGTGATTTCTCGTTCGGAGCTCACGCCTTGGAATCCTGCAACGATCACGATTTGGCCTTTGTCTAGTGCATCTTGAATCGTTTCAGTATCGATATCCAGAATCCGCGCATTGCTTGCAACAGCTTCGGTTGTGATGCCTGCTTGCCAGCCAGTAAAGGAGACAGCTTCATAATTTTTTTCATGGAGCGCCATGGATAGCAACGATATTGTGACTTGCTCGCCAGTCGAGAGTAACATGTCCATTTCACGCTTGCTCGGCTTATCACTGACTTCTAGCGCCATATCAACGAGGCGGTCTGTCGATTTTCCCATTGCAGAAACTACTATGACCACCTGATTTCCCTTTTCAAATTCGCGGATCGCTTGGTCTGCTGTTTTTTTGATTTTTTCGATCGTGCCCACTGAGGTTCCACCGAATTTTAAAACTACTCTTCCCAAAAAATACCCCTCCTATTTTGGTTTTTCTTCGTTCATTTTTGCAAATTTCGCGTGTACTGCTTCCGCCACAGCAATCGGTACGCCTGCTTCTTTTATCTCTTCGACGGTGGCCGCTTTGAGTTTTTTCATCGAGCCAAAATGTTTTAAAATTGTTTTTTTGCGGCCTGGTCCAACGCCTGGAATGCCGTCAAGTAATGATTGGAAGCCTGTTTTGCTTCGTAGTTGGCGGTGGAATGTGATCGCAAACCTGTGGACTTCATCTTGGATTCGTTGCAGTAAATAGAATTCCTGGCTGTTGCGGTGCAGTTGAACGACGGCCAATGGATCGCCGAACAGGAGCTGACTAGTTTTGTGTTTGCTATCCTTCGCTAGCCCTGCGACCGGAATATCCAGCCCCAACTCGTTGACTAGCACATCTTTTGCACTATCGATCTGCCCTTTTCCACCATCAATCAAAATTAAATCAGGAAGTGGCAAGCCTTCTTTGAGCACGCGCCAATAGCGACGACGTACAACTTCGCGCATCGTGGCGTAGTCATCCGGGCCAACAACGGTTTTTATTTTATACTTGCGGTAATCGTTTTTACTTGGTCGTCCGTCAAGGAAGGTAATCATCGCGGAAACAGGATCGGTTCCGTAGATATTGGAGTTATCAAAAGCCTCAATTCGGTTTGGCGTCGGAATTCCCATCGCCTCGCCTAGCCGTTCTGTCGCGCCAACTGTCCGTTCCTCATTTCGCTCCAGTAGCAGGAATTTCTCATTTAATGCGATTTTAGCATTCTTATATGCAAGTTTCACCAGATCCTTCTTGTTACCACGTTTTGGCACAAGAATTTTCGTGTTCGGCAACAGCGCTTGAATCGCCTCTTCATCCACATCATCTGGCAAAAAAATCTCCTGTGGTGGAATATGGTTGGTTTTCTGATAAAATTGCCCGATAAACGTGAGGAAATCCTCATCCGCATCACTATAAAATGGAAACTGAGAAACATCGCGCTCAATCAATTTTCCTTGGCGAATAAAGAAGACCTGCACGCACATCCAGCCTTTGTCAATCGCATAGCCGAACACATCGCGATCCACAAAATCGTTCATGGTCATTTTCTGTTTCTCCATCGTCGTTTCAATCGCGGTAATCTGATCACGGTATTCCGCTGCTTTTTCGAATTCCATAGACTCTGCTGCTTCTTGCATCCGCCCCTGCAAATCTTGTTTCACTTCTTTATAACCACCGTTTAAGAATTGCACAATTTCATCCGTCATCGTTTTATACGTATCCGCCTCGACCTTAAATACGCACGGTGCTAAACACTGACCTAAGTGATAGTACAGACAAACCTTGTTTGGCATCGTCGTACATTTGCGAAGTGGATAAAGCCGATCCAGAATTTTCTTCGTCTCATTTGCCGCATACACATTCGGATATGGCCCGAAGTACTTTCCTTTATCCCGCTTGACTTTACGTGTAATAATCAGCCGCGGATGGCGTTCGTTGGTAATTTTGATGAACGGGTAAGTTTTGTCATCTTTTAACATAATATTGTACCGCGGATCATGTTTCTTAATTAAATTTATTTCGAGTAACAAAGCCTCCACATTCGAAGATGTTACAATATATTCAAAATCACGAATTTCTTGAACTAAACGCTGGGTTTTCCCGTCATGCGAACCCGTAAAATAAGACCGCACGCGATTCTTCAAAATTTTTGCCTTACCGACATAAATAATCGTGCCCTGTTGGTCTTTCATCAAGTAACAACCAGGCTGATCAGGTAAAAAGGCAAGCTTATTTCGGATATGTTCTGTCGTCATTTCTATCACTCCAAATTACAGGCTTTACTTCCAGCGTGACGACAAACACTCACTTTTGCCTAGAAATTGAGTATTTGTCGCCACACTGCGGTTTAGCGGCTTTATCATGTAAAGCGGTTTTCTACTGTTCAGCTTTACTCCTCTTTAGTGTAGCATAAATCGTCCTTGTTGCAACAAAAAAGCTGGGAAAATGTCAGGAAAACGTAGATCTAATCTCGCTTCTCTGACATTTAAACCAGCCTTTAACATGCTTATAGATATTTCGCTAAAACTTCATCAAGTTCTTCTTTTGGACGGTAGCCAATAATTGTATCTACTACTTCGCCATCTTTCTTGATCAGCAATGTTGGGATACTCATTACACCAAATTTACCTGGTGTTTCTTGGTTCGCATCCACATCCATTTTAACGATTTTTAATTTATCGCCTTGTTCCGCATCAATTTCTTCCAAAACCGGCGCAACCATACGGCAAGGACCACACCATGTCGCCCAGAAATCTGTTAGCACTAAGCCTTCGTTCGTCTCTTTCTCGAACTCTGCATCTGTAATTTCTTGAATAGCCATTTTCTCTACCTCCTTACACATATTGTACGGCTAGTATAGCACTGCGCCTGTGTATAGAGCTAATAATCTGCTCAAAAATTTACTTTAACTCAGCGATTGTCACGCCATTTCCACCCTCTGCTGCTGCTCCAAAACGGATCGATTTCACCATTCTGTGGTTTTTCAGGAACTCTGTGACACCTTGACGCAAGGCTCCTGTTCCTTTACCGTGAATGATGCTGACTTGATGATAACCTGCGAGAAGTGCCTCATCGATATATTTGTCCACTTGTTGGAGCGCATCTTCATAGCGAACACCACGCAGATCAAGCTCTGTTTTAGTAATCGAATGATCACTTCTAACGGTTGTCACATGATGCATTTTTTTCGGCTGCTCTGGTTTGATGTATTCCAAATCTGTTTCTTTCATCTTCGTTTTGATAATGCCGATTTGAACGTTCCATTCCTTACTGTTCACGCGATTTAAGAGAACACCTTTTTGCCCCAATGACAAAATACGAACTTGATCTCCTTGCGCAAAAGTATGCGCCACTTTTGGAACATCATGAACCACTCGTTTTTGAATCGTTTTCGGTTTCACTTGGTTTAAGCGACTTTTCATATCGATAAGCTCATGTTCTTTCAGGCCTGCAGCGCCTTGAAGTTGCATTTGACGCAACTCTTGGATAATAACTTCAGCCTCAACTTCTGCTTTTTCAATGACGCCTGCTGCTTTTTCATTCGCTTTTTCAAGCAATTTATCTTTTTGATCGTGGTATGCAATAATCTCTTTTTGGAGATCTTTTTGGAGTTTTTCGGCGTCGCGACTCATTTGATAGGCTTCTTCATACTCCAATTCTGCGGCTTTCCGTTTTTCTTCTAGGCTGGAAATCATGTCGTTTAAATCTGCACTCTCTGTGTCTACCAAACTACGCGCAGACGCAATGACCTCTTCTTTAAGCCCCAAACGTCGGGAAATGGCAAACGCGTTACTTCGTCCGGGAACACCGATCAATAATTTGTAGGTTGGGCTCAGCGTCTCCACATCGAACTCTACAGAAGCGTTCGTCGTAAACTCACGGTTATATCCATACGCTTTTAGTTCAGGATAATGCGTCGTTGCAACGACACTCGCTTGTTTTTCCGCCACGGCATCGAGAATCGCAATGGCGAGCGCAGCGCCTTCTTGTGGGTCTGTACCAGCGCCCAACTCATCGAAAAGAATCAAGGATTTTGCGTCCATTTTATCAAGAATCGATACGATATTCGTCATATGAGAAGAAAATGTACTCAAACTCTGCTCAATCGACTGCTCATCGCCGATATCCGCAAAAACTTGTGAGAACACCGCAATCTCAGACTCCTCCTCGGCGGGCACTTGCAAACCGGCCTGCGCCATCAATGTAAGCAAACCTAGCGTTTTCAATGTGATCGTCTTCCCACCAGTATTCGGTCCCGTAATCAGCATTGTCCGATAATCACCGCCAAGCAAAATATCATTGCTCACAACCGTCTCTGGATCAAGCAACGGATGACGCGCGTGAAGCAGTTTCACAACACCATCTTGATTGATTCGTGGCGTGATTCCCTTCATCGATTTCCCAAACCGCGCTTTCGCAAAAATAAAGTCAAATCTCGCGAGGACATACGTATTTTGGCGGATCTCCGCTATAAATTCAGCGAGAATGGCAGAAACCTCTGCTAATATCCGTTCCATTTCTTGTTTTTCTTTTGCCTGCAATGTACGGCGTTCATTATTCATATCTACCACACTTTGCGGCTCCATGAACAGCGTTTGACCGGAGGCAGATTGATCATGCACAATACCGCCATAATGCCCTTTATATTCCTGTTTGACCGGCAAAACGTAGCGATCATTTCGAATCGTAATCACCGTATCGCTTAGCATTTTCGACGCATTTTTATCGCGCAAATATTGTTCTAAACGCTCGCGCACTCGACCTTCTGTACGACGTAGCGTTTGACGAATATTCCGCAGCGCCTCACTTGCCGTATCCAAAATTTCTCCTGCTTCGTCCACCGTAAGCGCAATCGTATCCTCTGTATCTCGCATCGGAACGAGCTTTTGCGCCAGTTCATCTAGTAAGGGAAGCTCCACACCTTGCTCCACAAGCCCGTCAACAAACTGTTTCATCAAACGGCTCACGCGGAGATTACTTCCTGTTTGATAGAGCTCTAAACCGCTTAAATCGCCACCGATCTCTAGCCGTTTCATATGACCTGATACATCATAAATACCTGAGATCGGCGCAGCACCACGTAAACGGATGACTTTCGCACCTTCCTCGGTTTCTTTTTGTGCTAACATCACTTTTTCGACGTCAGGTGTCGGATGTAGCGCCCTAATCGCCTCCTCACCGAGCGCAGAAGAGGCAAATTCGAGTAGCTGTTGCTTTATTTTATCGAATTCTAAAATCGTTTCTACTTTTTTATTCATTATTTTTAACTCCAGGTAACGTCCTATGTTAAGAACGATTATTTTTTATAAAAGCGAGAAAATCCTGTTTCCTCATCGTATTTAATACATTTTCCTTGCTCAGCCAACCTTTCGTCGCTGCTCGAACCCCAATCTCCATAAAATCAAGATGTGTTGTGTCATGCGCATCCGTGTTAATCGCGATTGGTACTCGCTGTTCTGCTGCAAGTTCCAAGTATTTCGCTGTTAAATCAAGCCGTTGCGGGTTAGCATTAAGCTCCAATGCCGTGCCCGTTTTGGCAGCCATTTCAATCAGCGTCTCCACATTAACATTATACGGATCACGACGACCGATGACGCGGCCAGTCGGATGCGCGATCAGATGCACATATGGATTTTCACAAGCCGTTTGCAGACGCTTCATGATTTCCTCTTCCGATTGAGAAAAACTCGAATGAATCGACGCAATCACAAAATCTAAATCCTTCAGTAAATCATCTTCAAAATCAAGCGTGCCATCCGGTAAAATATCCATTTCAACCCCTGATAAAATCTCTATTTCCGAATATTGTTCATTATAAGCTCTTATTTCCGCCTGCTGCTTCCGAATTCGCTCTTCCGTTAAACCGTTGGCAACGCGTAAAAACTGCCCATGATCCGTAATTACCATGTATTCGTAGCCCTTCGCAACACACGCTTCAATCATCTCAGGTAACGAATAAGCACCGTCAGACCACGTTGTATGCATATGCAAGTCGCCCTTTATATCGGCTAACTGCACAAATCTCGTTTCCCCTTGAATCCTGTCGATTTCCGTGCCATCACGCCTTACCTCTGGTGGCAAAAACGGTAGGTTAAAATGAGCAAAAAATGCTTCTTCCGTCTCAAATTGCTTCACATTTCCAGCCTCATCTTCCACCCCATACTCGTTAATTTTCTCCGATTGCTGTTTCGCAATCTGACGCATCCGGATATTATGATTTTTCGACCCCGTAAAATGATGAAGCGTACTGACAAATTCACCCGGCGCAACCATTCGAAAATCCACCGATATTTTGATGCCATCATCCAGCTCCATAGAAACCTTCGTGTTCCCTGCGGCAATAACTTGATCAATCGTATCCAATGCCAAAAGCTGCTTCGCGACAGCCTCTGGATTTTCCGTCGCAATCACGAAATCCAAATCCTTCACCGTTTCCCTTAACCGTCTAAAACTACCAGCGTGGGAAAAGCGCGTAATCTCAGGAATCTTCGCTAAATAAGCCTCCAAGCTCTTAGCAACCCGCAACACATCATTCAGCGGATACCGATCAGGCCGTTCCCCCATCTCTTGAATCGCTTCCACCATCTTATCCACCGACTTCTGCCCAAAACCTTTCAACGCTGAAATACTTCCATCCTCAGCTTTTTCAAGCAAAGAAGCCTGATCGATGACACCAAGTTCCTGATACAAACGCGACAATTTCTTTCCACCTAGACCAGGCACTTTCAAAAGCGGTACTAAACCTTCTGGTACTTCTTTCTTCAGTGATTCTAACTCTTTTGATTCACCCGTCTCGATATAATTTTGAATAATAACGGCCATCGATTTTCCAATACCGCTCATTTTTGTGAAATCATCTATTTCCGAAAGGCTTCGTTCATCTTGCTCCAATGCCAATGCCGCCTTACGAAAAGCTGATATCTTAAAAGGATTCTCACCCTTCAACTCCATATATAAAGCAATTGTCTCTAATAAATTAATAATTTTCTTTTTATTCATCTTCTAACACTCCCCATCTCAAACAAGCAGAAAAGCTGGAACTGAGCAGCCCCAGCTTTTCGCTGACATAAACTATTTCGGTAATATCCCCGTCATCCACTTGTAAAACGATTCTGACAGGATCGGTGTATTCTCTAAAATCCATTCTGCAACAGACGAACCCGTAATCGCATTTTGCGCCCACTCCGCTGGGAAAATAGCACCCACATACAGCAGTAAGAAAAGAACCAAGTATGTTTGCAAGACGCCTAACACAGCCCCGATTAGTCCGTTCACTTGGCGCAAAACTGGCACTTTAGTCACGCCTTTAAACAGTGATGCAATCATGTGAACCACAATCACTGCCACTAGAAAAATCATTAGAAAAGCGATACTGTTATAATAGGCATCCTCTGTGTGAAGCGCATCCAGTACTGCATACAAATCATTCGACTTCTCCAACTCTGGATAGGGAATAAACGTAATATGAGGAGCTAAAGCCTCATAGTATTTGTACGCAACAAAAAAGGATAGCAAATATCCAATCGTAATAATCAACTGCCTTAAAACACCGTTCCGATAACCATTGATGAATCCGCCAATCAATAAAATGAGTATAATAGCATTTAAAATCATTTATTCGCGTCCTTTGATACGAGCCAGCTCTTTCTCTAACTCTTGATATTTTTCCTCTAATTTCAGATAATCGTGTGTGGCATTAACAGCAGTCAATACAGCAAGTCTACCACTATCTAGCGTCCTATTTTGCGCACCAATCTCATGCATTTTCTCATCGACTAAACGCGCTACAAGACGAAGATGTTCGGTAGGTTCCACACCAACAATCGTATATTCTCTTCCATATATTGTTGTTGTCAGCTTATTTCTAGTATTATCCGCCATCTGTCTTCCTCCTCGTTAATATCCTTCGCACACATTTATCCTACTTGTACCCCATCTTATCATGAAAAGCAAATGAAGAAAAGCGCAAATGTTTCAATCTAGAACGATTTCAGCCTTAAGTATGAAACAATCGCGTGAATTGTGGTAAAATGAAAAGCAATGAAACTTAAGAGAAAGAAGATGATCTCCATCGCAAACACTGTCATTCAAGCTACACCAACTCAAATCGAAGCTATGCAAAAAGCTTATTTAGCCAATATGTCTGATAAAATTCCACCTGGTGCTATTTTTGCGGTAAAAAAAGCTGGCCTTTCCATCACCGCTTACAAATCGGGGAAAGTAATGTTTCAAGGTACCCAAGGAGAACGAGAAGCCGCTAAATGGGGCACTGCAACCACACCTAAAGCAAAAGCGTCCAAAGTAAGCACATCCGTCTTGCCCGCTGGCTTTGCCTCCAAAAATGTCGTAGGCTCTGATGAGGTTGGAACTGGTGACTACTTTGGCCCTATGATCGTTGCTGCCTGTTACGTTGACCAAGCGATGATGCCATTGCTAAAACAACTCGGGGTCAAAGATTCCAAAGCCATGACTGACCCAGAAATCTGCGAGATTGCCAAAAAAATTATCCCCGTTGTCCCGCATAGCTTGTTGCTTTTACCTAACCCTAAATACAACGAACTCCAAGCAAAGGGCATGAATCAGGGCCAGATGAAAGCCATCCTGCATAATCGGGCACTAGAAAACGTCTTAACAAAAATACGACCTATCAAGCCCGATGCCGTTCTCATTGATCAATTTGCCGAAAAGAATACCTATTATCGATACTTAGCAAAAGAACCATCTGTCGTCCGAGAAGATGTCTTCTTCGCGACAAAAGCAGAAGGATTACACCTATCAGTTGCTGCGGCTTCCATCATCGCCCGCTCACGCTTTGTTGAAGCTTTTCAAGATATGGAACGCGAACTGGGTCTACTCATTCCAAAAGGCGCAAGTTCCAAAGTCGACCAAGTAGCCGCGGATATTCTAGATACAAAAGGCCCCGAAACGCTACAAAAATATACGAAATGGCACTTTGCAAACACAGATAAAGCAAAGGCCTTATCACGAAGAAATTGATCATCCTAAGCGTGGAGCAAACTCATAGATTTGGAATCTGCCAATCGATTGTTTGCTCCCCATTTGTCGCTAAATAACGATTCGCCTTTGAAAAATGCTGACATCCCATAAACCCTCGATTAGCTGATAGCGGGCTTGGGTGGACAGATGTTAGTATCAAATGATTTGGATTATGTAACAAGACTTGCTTTGATTTCGCATTATTTCCCCAGAGCAGAAAAACAACTGGCTCTGTTTTCTGGCCAAGAAGCGAAATAATCGTATCTGTTAATAGTTCCCACCCGTGATTTGCATGCGAATTTGGCTTCCCCTCCCTGACAGTAAGCACCGTGTTTAATAATAAAACACCCTGTTTTGCCCAAGGAAGCAAATACCCATTATTCGGCATCTGTAGCCCTAAATCATCCGCCAATTCTTTATACATATTCACAAGCGACGGCGGGGTCCTCACTCCTGGCTTCACGGAAAACGACATACCATGTGCTTGCCCAGCCCCATGATACGGATCCTGCCCCAGAATCACCACTTTCGTATCTTGATAAGCCGTATACTTTATCGCATTAAAAATATCATACATATCCGGGTATACTCGCTCATTCCCATACTCCACCTTCAAAAATTCCCGCAAGTTCAAATAATAATCCTTACTAAACTCCTCTTGTAAAAGCGCATCCCAATCATTTCCTAATTGAATCATGTTGTCCCCCTCCACTTATTCCTAATACCACAATTATACATGTAATAAGCGAATAAATGAACCATTTTCATACAACTTAGCCAAAAATGAAATTCAACACCTTGCTTCTTTGTTCATGATGGAAATTCGAACAGCCTTCTTCCCACCCCACAAGCGGATTGAAAAAAATGTATGTTTACGTTTTCATTGAAATTAATTACTTTGTCACTAGCTAATGAAATGTAAAGAGAACTTGATCCTTGAAAACTATAATGATCAGAGAAATACATGTTTGCTCCTTATTAACAGAAAAAGCTCAAAACAAGAAAAAAAAGATACCCGATGAACTTTAGAAATATGTAATAATACAGGTAAGACTTATTATTTGGAGGAAAGAAAAGCATGAAAAAAGTAATTTTAGCAATTTTTATCGGGATTCTAACTTTCATGGGGGCCAAACAAGTATTTGCAGAAGAGTTAGAAACTGCCGATAAATGGCATATATATACCAATGAAAAGACGCTTCATATTGATTTGAACAACCAACCAGACCCCTATGACCTTAGGCGAGCGATTGGTGCTCTGTATGCTCAGGATAAATTAAATACAATTGAGAAGGTAAAGCTACAAGGTTCATTTTCAAGAGATAATGAAAATGACACAACAGTCGGTGTTTTCTATCGTTTATTGTGGTCAGATACATTAGAAGAAGTGGAATTTGCCAACTCGAATTTTGTTCCAAGTAGATTCTTTGCTGAAGCTAAAAATCTTCAAAAGTATGCGGATGACGGCTCGGTCACGGATTTCCATATCCGGTCTTTTCAACAAGCACCCCTGCAATCTATTGATTCTAGGAACTTAAAAAGAATGGCTGTCGGTGCCATCAATAACGTCCAAATCGCTCATTTAAAATTAGAGTCTTTAGAAGAATTTTATTATAGTGGTGATCTATCGTTTGCCGGCAACACCGCCATTCAGAGCATTGACTTCCCAGCGCTTAAAACGGGGACACGATTAATAGACAATATTCCCAATTTAGAAGCAGTGAACTTGCCAAAGCTTGAGAATGTAGGTACTTTTATGGGCGGTGACGAATATAAAATAAAGAGGGTCACTTTACCTGCCATTAAGAATATTGGAACCTTAGGATCTGTATCGATGTACTCAGCAAGGCTTATGGTCGAAATTCCTCATGACGCAACGATTGACTACATAAGCTCTAATAAAATGGCATTTTCAGAAACGCAAAAGACGCACTATACGTATAAAGTAGGAGAATTTATCAAGATAACGGCTTTTGACCAAGCCCTCTTTGGCCGTTTTTATAATGGATATCCAGTTATGGGAGAAGACCGACGATTTCGTGTGAAATGGAAAAAAGATGGTGAATGGATTAGTCCAGAAGGTAATCAAATTTTCCAATATACAAGAGGAAAAGCATCAGATTCAGGGACATATCAAGCGTTTATAACACAATTTGATGAAGTCGTATCGGAATTTGAGGCCCCAATCATTCAGTTGGATGTAGAGGAAGAACCCTCAGGGGGACTCTCCTTTTCAAACATAAATCCGTATTTCTTATTTAAGCCCTATCAAATTACTGGAAACAAGGCATTGGTAAAAAGAAAAGATGCGACAACTGGAATTACAGTCAGTGATACGCGTAGCAAGAAAGAAGCCTGGGAACTGCGCGCAAGAATTGAAGAGCCTTTAAAAGATGAAAGAACAGGAAAGGTTCTTGATGATGCGCTAGTGTATAAAGACGAAACCGGAAAATTGAGTAACCTCACAAGCGAAAGTCTTCTCGTATATCAGAGTGGTGCCCTAGGGGAAGAAGAGACAGAAATAAAATGGCCGGAAGATCAAGGTATACTGGTAAACATACCAGCCAATGCCTCCGCTTCTTCCTATCAAACTAAAATTTATTGGGATTTAGCAAGCACACCAGACTAAAAAATGTTGGATATAGAAAAAATACGTATCGAAAATCTAATTGCTGATTTCCGATACGTATTTTTTTCTTTCGGGAACCTTGTGTCGCGGTTTCCTCTCTGTTTATTCCCGATTTTTTGGATCTACATTTTCCTGATGCTCATTTTTCCTAGTGATAAATGGCCACCAGTTTGCTTTTCCGAATAAACGAACCATGACTGGGACGAAGAGTGGTAAGACGACAAAGGCGTAAAGGAGTAACCCTATCAGTACCACCGAGGCGATTTCTAGCAGAGATAGTACTCCCGCAGGCATCATCGCTGCGAACGTTCCTCCAAGAATTAGCACAGCTGAGAAGATGACGCCTCCCATGTTTTTCATTGTTAAAATCATCCGCTCGCGAATCGGCATACCATGATATTCGTTAAATCGTGTCATCAGGAAGATGGAATAATCGATGCCGAGCGCGACGAGTACGACAAAGCCGAAGAACGGTGTTGCCCACGTTAAACCGTCGTAGCCAATGATTCGCGCGAAGATGATTTCCGCAATACCAATGGAAGCAAAGTACGTTAAGACGAGTGATGCTACTAAATATAATGGCATAACGAGAGAGCGTAGCACGATGACTAGCACAATGAATACCCCCGTTAATACGAAAATTAATACCATCTGATAATCAGCGCTAGACATGTCTCTTGTATCGTAGTTAATACTTGTCATACCACCAATTCCGATATTGGCATTTTCGAGTTTTGTTCCTTGTAAACTCGACTTTAGTTGCGCGTTGATACCATCAATCGTGTCCATTGCGGCATCAGAATATGGATTTTTTGTCAGGACTAGATTCAGTGACGTTAGTTTTCCGTCTGATGACATATATTGGTCTAGTACTTTTTGATAGTCCGCGTTCTGTAGTAGCTGGTCTGGAATGTAAATGCCTGAGTCTGCATATGGAACATTCGACCAGTTTTTCACGAAATCGTTTGCTCCGGTTAAGCCGGATTGTATTTGACCTAAACCATTAGCACTTTGTTTTAAACCGGTTGTTAATTGCCCAATTTGCCCTGTCATCGCGCTAAATCCGGTTTGTAATTGGCCCTGACCTGCTGCGAGTTGAGATAATGCGGACGAAATTTCTGGCATTTTAGCGATGACTTGATCTTCTCCTGCCGATGCTTGATTTAAACCGGTTTCTAGTTGGTCTAATCCTGTCTCGATCTGTCCTAAGCCGCTGTTGAATGCGCCAAGCCCTTGTGTGATTTCTGCATTTTTGGCGTTTAGTTGGGACATGCTAGATGCTAGTTTTTGGATACCATCATTAAGAGCCGTCATTTGTTGTTTTGCTTTCGCAGTTTCTTTGTCGATGCTGGCTTGAATTTGTGGTCCTAACGCTTTTGTGGCTTGGCCAAGTTTGGCGAAATCACCCATAATAGCTTGGAAATCTGGATCGTTTATCGCGGCTGGATGACTAGCAATGTAGGCTTTTAATGAGCCATTCATGTTGCTGAACAAAGCACCCAGCGCCGATGTATCAATCGCTGGTTTCGCCGGATTTTGGAATTGTGCGGTTTGATCTGCTACTTTTTGTAATGCCATTCCAACTTGGTCATAGCCAGCTTGAATTTGCTGTTGACCGTTTTGCAAAGTTGCGAGTTGGCTTCGAGCGGAGCGGATTCCTGCTTCTAAGTCCCCTGCTCCTGATGCCCCTTCTTTAATGCCCGCTGAAATTTGTGTTAGTGCAGCTTGAAGTTGGTCGACACCGTTTTTTGTAGCGACAGTTCCGGCTTGCAATTCACCGACACTTTTCACAGCTTTATTTAACTGTGGTTCTGATTTTGACATTTGTGAACTTGCATCGGATAAGCCTTTTTGAATTGTGCCGAGCCCCTTATCTGCGGTATCTAAGCCATCGCCTACTTTACCTGCTTGGTCTTTGACATAAATATCGTCGAGACGTTTGCCTGTTGGTCGTGTAACACCGAGAACCATGTCAACGCCATCCACATGAGATAAATCCGTCGAAATTTCTTCTAGTAAAGCAAGATATTCCGTCGTTTTCATCGAATCATCATTTTCTAAATAAACCGTCGTTGGCGCCACTTGTCCTGCTCCGAAACTATCGGAAACGACATCGAAGCCTTTTTTAGACGGGTATTTATCACTAATTTCATCCAAGGAGTTGAATGATAGATTTCCTGTGTACATAATAATTGGTGGCACAGTAATCGCCGCCACAACGAGAAGTGCTAGGATTGGTCTAGCAAAAGCGAACTTGCCAGCTGCTCCCCATAGCTTATTTTCTTTGTGCCCAACGTTTTTATTTAGTGGCCAAAATAATTTGGTGCCGAGTGTCGCCATGAAAAATGGAACTATCGTGAACAGCGCGGCAAGAAGGACTACAATGCCAACAGCCACGGCCACAGCGGAGCGATAAAGTTCGAACTGAACAAAGCTGAGCGATGCAAATGCAACAAGTACGGCAATACCACTGTAAATCACTGTTTTCCCGGCTGTCCGATACGTTGCAAATACAGCTTCTCTCCCTGTCAAGCCATTTCCAATCTCTTCCTTAAATCGGCTCATTAGCAAAATGCAGTAATCCGTCCCAATCCCAAACAGTATACAAACCATAAAGATTTGCGTGTATGTTGAAACTGGAAAATTGAGTTGGTCTACTAAGAACGAAACAACTTCTTGACTCGTTATATAGCTGATACCAACTGTTAATAATGGAATAAATGGGGCCACAACCGAGCGGAAAACTAAGACCAATACGACTAAAATAAAGACGATCGTAATGCCTTCTGTTTTATGTAAACCGTCTTCAGAACTTTGGACAACATCCTCTTGGATCAAAGCATTTCCAGTCAAGTAAGAGTCAACGCCTTTTATGTCCATTTTTTTATCGATCGCTGTTCTGATGTCTTTAACTGGCGTTTTGCCCGCATCGACATTGAATGTCGCCACCATCGTTTTGCCGTCTTTTGATAGGAACTTATCTTTTAGCTCTGGCTGGTTAAAACTGTCGACAACGCTTGTAATATGCAGCGATTCCTTATTTTTTTCAATATCGGTTAATGAGCCTTCGATATGATCGAGATCCGTATCTGTCAGTTTTTTATGAGATGTGTATACTGCGATGTAGGCCTGCCCTTGTTTATCAGGATTATGTTTCTTCTCCATTTCCGTTGCTAGTGAAGAAGGATAGCCATCTGGTAGCTTGATTTCGCCCTTTTCGCGAACGAGATCAGCCATATTTGGTGCCGTAAAAATAAGTGCAGCCATGACGACAAGCCACGCTACCACAATCAGCCATCTAAATTTTACAATCCATTTCATTACACGTTCCCCCTCTTTTTTTGGATGACTGACTCAGATATTTTTTTATATAATGTTAAAAATTGCTCGCTGTCTTCCTCGCCTGGAATTTCTAGCCACCCCGACACAAGTTCTTCTAGTTTTTGTTCTCATGTCTCGTATACCTTTTCCCTATTTTTCGTTACGGTTAACCTAAATCCGCGGAGATCTTGTGAATTTTTTGCACGGTGAATTGGATCTTTTTCAAGTAAGCGATTCATCTTGGCTGGAATGGCGCTTTTATGCACGCTAAGCGCGGTTGCCAAACATTTCATCATGCTCCTAGGCGGATGCAAAAAAACTGCCCTTTCCAGATCGGAAAGAACAGTTTTATAAAAAGATCCATTTAACGAATCACAACATCGAATTTAGTTTCGAGCGCCGTAACGATCGCTTGGTTGGCTTTGGTCACTTCTTCATCCGTCAATGTTCGTTCTGGATCAAGGAATGTCAACGTGTAAGCCATTGATTTTTTGTCAGCGCCTAGTTTCTCGCCTTCAAAAATATCGAAAAGTTGGATGTTCGTGAGTAATTTGCCAGCTTGTGTCTTGATTTCATTTTCGAGGGCAGCTTGGCTCACTTCTTTATTTACGAGCAAAGCGATATCACGCGTCATACTCGGGAATCTTGGGATCGTATGATATACTACAGTTTCTTTTGGTGCTGCTAAAATACGTGTAGCATCTAGCTCAAACACATACGTTTCCTTAAGATCCAATTCGTCAGCAAGGGATGGATGAACTTGTGCTAAGTAGCCGATTTCCTCGCCAGCTAGCCAAATGGAGGCTGTTCTTCCAGGATGCAAGTCGGTTTTCTCTGCTTGCTTCCACTCCAAAGCATCCTTTAAGCCAATTTTTGCTACTACGCCTTCCACAATCCCTTTCAATAAGAAGAAGTCTACTTTTTTGCCTTGCTTTTGCCAGTCATTTTCGTGCCAATTTCCAGTGATTAATCCTGCTAAATGCTCGGTTTCTAATGGTAAATTATCGCCCTCAGTCGCGTAGAAAACCGTTCCTAATTCGTATAGCGCCACGCTATTATTTTTACGTGCCACATTGTAACTTGCCGCTTTTAAAAGTTGAGGCACGATACTTGTGCGCAAATGGCTATGTTCCTCACTCATCGGCATGCTAAGTGATACCGCTTTTTCAGCAGATAGCGCAAGTCTTGTCGCGGCCTGTTCAGTCGTCAAAGAATACGTCAGCGCTTGGTTCAAACCAGCACCTTCAAGGTATGCCCGAATCGTTCTTTTAGCCGCTTGCTCCACCGTCAAGTGTCCAGCTGAAACACTGTTTGGCAATGTGGATGGAATGTTATCATATCCATAAATACGAGCAACCTCTTCAAAAATATCGGCCTCAATCGTGATATCCCAACGTCGTGACGGCACAATAATGGCTAGTGAATCACCGTCCGCTGTTGCTTCAAACGCTAACTTAGTAAAAATGGCTGCCACTTCTGCATTCGACATCTCTGTTCCAAGTACACGATTAATGCGCGTCAACGTTGTTTTAATACAATTTGTCGTTTTTTCACGGTTATCTACTGCCGCCAAGCCACCAACAAGCGTTCCACCAGCAAGTTCGGCAATGAGTGCTGCACCATGTTGCAATGCCTTCTCGACTTTCCACGCATCACTGCCTTTATCATAACGAATACTTGCTTCCGTTCTAATGTTCAGCTCACGAGAAGCTCTCCCGACATAACTACTAGCAAAAATGGCGCCTTCTAGCGCAACCGTCGTTGTCGTTTCGATAACCTCAGACGTTTCGCCACCCATCACACCTGCAATCGCAATCGGAGCCGTTCCATTCGTGATTACCGCGTGACCTTCACGAAGCGTCCGTGTTTCGCCGTCCAATGTCACAATTTCTTCGCCATTTGTAGCGAGACGAACGAGAATTTCTTTACTGCCAATACGGTCATAATCAAAAGCATGTAACGGTTGGCCGTACTTCAAGCAAATGTAATTCGTAATATCCACCACATTGTTATGCGGACGAATTCCCGCTTTCATTAATTTCGTTTGTAGCCAAAGCGGTGATTCTTTTACCACGACATCCTTAATTACTTGCATCCCGTAAAATGGCGTCGTTTCTGCATCTTTCACGCTCACTTGAATGTAATCCGCTATCTCACCTTGTGTCGCTACTTCTGGAACAGCCTCAAACGTTGCTTTTTGATCCACAATCGCACCAACTTCATACGCCACACCTGTCATGCTAAGTGCATCTGCACGATTCGGCGTAATCGCCATATCTAAAATCGCATCATCCAAGCCAAGTAACACCGTCGCATCCGCACCAACTTCCACCTCGTTCGGCAATACGAAAATGCCATCCGCGACAGCTTTTGGAATCGTTTTCCCTTCAAATCCTAATTCTTGTAACGAACAGATCATACCTTCGGAGACTTCGCCACGCAATTTCGCACGCTTAATCTTCATACCGCCTGGCAATTTTGCACCGACGCGAGCCACGATTACTTTTTGACCAGCTGCAACGTTTGGTGCGCCGCAAATAATTTGAATTGGCTCCGACTCACCGACGTTTACCGTACATTTATTCAGTGTATCTGCGTTCGGATGTTTCTCACATGTTAAGACTTCACCGACAACGACATTGGAAATTTCTGCATCCAAGTACGCTACGCCCTCTATTTCAATTCCGCCACGCGTGATGCGCTCGCCTAGCTCTTCTGCTGAAACCGCTAGATTCGGAAAATATTCTTTGACCCATTGATATGATACTAACATGATTTTTCGCCCCCTTATTCTTTCACCGAAAATTGATTTGTAAACCGCAGATCGTTCGTGTATAAGTGACGAATATCATCCACTGCATATTTCAACATTGCGACACGCTCTGGTCCCATTCCGAATGCAAAACCGCTGTATTTTTTCGAATCGATGCCCGACATTTCCAACACATTTGGATGCACCATGCCGGAGCCAAGAATCTCGATCCAGCCAGTTCCTTTACAAACACGGCAACCTTCCCCGCCACATTTGAAGCACGAAATATCCATCTCCACGGACGGCTCTGTGAATGGGAAAAAACTTGGACGCAAACGAACATCGCGGTCTTCGCCAAACATTTTTTTCGCGAGCACGGTCAGGGTGCCTTTTAAATCGGCCAACGTAATATTTTCATCGACAACAAGCCCTTCGATTTGCGTGAACTGATGAGAATGCGTCGCGTCATCATTATCACGACGGTAAACTTTACCTGGACAAATAATTTTAATCGGTCCATTCGCAAAATCATGTTTTTCCATGACGCGCGCCTGAACTGGGGATGTTTGCGTACGCAACAACGTATTCTCCGTAATGTAAAAACTATCCTGCATATCGCGTGCTGGATGGTCTTTTGGCAAGTTTAGAGCTTCAAAGTTGTAATAATCCTTCTCGACTTCCGGGCCTTCCGCAATCGTGTAACCCATTCCAATAAATAGATCTTCAATTTCTTCGATAACTTGCGTCAATAAGTGTCCTGTTCCCGCCTCTACAGCTGTGCCAGGAAGCGTCACATCAATGGTCTCATTCGCAAGTTGTGCTTTGATTTGTGCTGCACCAAGTTCATCTTGCTGTTCTTGAATGGCGTTTGTCAATTGTTCCCGAACCTCATTCGCAATGGCGCCGACTTTCGGACGTTCCTCTGCAGATAATTTCCCCATTTGCTTCATGATTTCCGTCATTGGACCCTTTTTCCCTAAATACTTCACCCGTAAATCGTTCAACGTTTCTAAGTTTTCTACGGCCCCGATTTCCTTCAAAGCCTCTTGTTTCAATTGCTCCAACTGATCTAACACGCTACTTCACTCCTTATTTTTAGCCAAAATAAAAAACCTTATCCACAAAAGGGACGAGGTTTATAATCACGCGGTACCACCCTAATAGACAGCACTAGGCTATCCACTTCATTCGAATAACGGCTTCACACCGATCTGTCTTTCATTACCAAAATAAATCCCGACAGCGACTCCAGAGCTGAAATGTTCACTCGTACGCATCATTGCGAGGTTATTTGCAGTCTAAGATAACCTCTCCCTAAAAATGACTCCGTAAAGCTACTTGTCTCCTTCAACGTCTTTAAAACATATTTAGTTGATACGTTACATTATAGTATGTTTTGATAGGATTTTCAAGGTAAAAAGAAAATATGGCGCATAAACATTGTTCTGCGCCTTCGGACCGAGCTTCATCGACTAACTCCTCGAAAACTTCACGCCCTCCATAAAAAACAAGAGCGGTTTTTTATGCGGCCGCTCCAGTTTTTTGGGAGTTGAACGAGCCGATTCAGCTTTTTAATTCAATCCAATCTTCTGCCCACTCCTGGACTTGAATCATCACTTTCTCCAAGCCTTTACCTTTTTCGGTCAATACATATTCAATACGAACAGGTGTCTCTGGGTACACATGCCGTACGACGATTCCGGATTCTTCTAACTCTTTTAAGCGCTCTGCAAGGACACGATCACTCATTTGCGTAATCTCACCAGCAATTTCCTTGAAGCGTTTCGGTCCATCAAGCAAAACATTAATAATCAGACCTGTCCAACGCTTGCCAAGTAGCGAAAAGGCATTCTCGAACTTCGGACACATTGTATGCGTTTCTTCTTTCATTGTTCTCACCTCGCAACCATTATACCATATTCCGATCAAGAAAGTAACTAATTTAACCTCTGCGACTTACAATTAATAAGTGAATGAAGCCATTGAAAATTCACGCATTTAGGAGTAAAATGAAGGAAACAGATACATTCATTAAAAACAAAATTGGAGGGATCATCACTATGACACAGTCCAGATATGTTGTAAAAAGTAGCGTAGCCGAAACGATGGATTTAATTAAATTATCCCAGTCCGAAAATGACATCGTCTTTGAAGAATTGCGCCAATTTGGAGAGTTCCAGCAAGGTATGTTAACATATGAACGTTCCAGCAATCAAACTGCCTTATTTATCGTGGTACACAATTTCAACCACGTCACCGAAGTCACAATGATTGCAACCGGTGGATCGAACGGTAGCCTCTTTAATATTGATTGGGGTCTCGCAAAAGGCATTATTGGCGGCGTGAAGTCTGCATTAAAACCTGTGTTGATCGAGGAAGTAAAGCTGCCAAAATAGGAAAAAGAGTCTGAGACAAAACTCAAGATAAAGCAAAATCGTCCAACCCGTTACTTTGGGTAGGACGAAAATTTTGCTTTACACAAATCGAGCGAAAGCGTTTGTATTCAGGGAGTTTGGTGGAAGCCGGAAGCGGAGTGTACGATTGTACATGAGAACCGGAAGTCCGCTAAACTCCCTGAATGCGAGCGCTTTTCGCCGATTTATCTGGGTTATGTCCTAGCCAGTTTTGCTTATTTTAGCCCTATATATTTGGCTGTCTGATGCTGACTAGTAGCCACCATTCATTTGATCCTTACTTCCGCAACCCATACATCAAAATTCCCGCGGCTACTGCCACATTCAGCGATTCGCTAGCGCCGTATATGGGTATGTATACTTTATGCGTCAACCGGGTTTGTAGCTCCGCTTGAATTCCGTTTCCTTCATTTCCGACCATCAAAGCCAGTGTTTCTCGTGGTTCTGTATCTTGTAATTTCGTTGCTGTATCATCTAAAACCGCGCCGAAAATTGGTACACCATCTTCTTCCAACCGCTCAATCCAGTTCATTAAATTCGCCTGCAACACCGGAATATGAAAATGGCTTCCTTGTGTGGATCGGATCACTTTTGGATTGTAAAGGTCGGCACTGCCACGCCCCAGAACAACTGCATCATATCCTGCCGCATCTGCCGTACGAATCAGTGTCCCAACATTCCCCGGATCTTGTACGCCATCAAGCAACAAAAACTTCTTACCAAAAAGCATCATAATTTCTGGATCTTCCATCTTCACCACAGCAAAGATACCTTGATCTGTAATCGTTTCACTAATACTTGTCGCAACTTCCTTGTTCACATAGAAAACGGGGAGGTTCGCGGTACTCCACTCTTCTGGTATTTTCACATTTGGCGCTACGATTAGCTCTGTCACTAGGCCATCTTGACGCAATGCTTCTTCTACAAGATGAAAACCCTCTACTAAATAGGAAAATTCTTGTTGTCTCCCTTTTTTGGTTTGCAATTTACGCCAATTTTTGACGCGGTCATTTTTCGTTGATTTAATCATTTCCACGATTCATCACGCTCCCATTCCTACCTATTATAGCACAATGGTTGCATTTAAATAGATCTTTTATGGAATCCTTCTTTTATCTAGCGCGTAAAACTGGTATAATACGTTAAAGATATACGTTGTAAAGGGGAGAATGAGATTATTATGCAAACAAATCGGGAACAATGGACATCAAAAATTGGCTTTATTTTGGCGGCGGCTGGGTCGGCTATTGGGCTAGGCGCTTTATGGAAAATGCCTTATGTAACGGCAAATGCTGGCGGTGGCGCTTTCTTTCTTATTTTTGCAGTCTTTACGATATTTATTGGCTTACCGGTCTTGCTCGGTGAATTTGTGATTGGACGTAAGACACAGAGTGGAACCATTTCGGCCTATCAAAAACTTGCACCAAACACAAAATGGGATTGGACGGGGCGTATTGGGGTCCTCACCTGCTTTTTGATTCTTGCTTTTTATTGCGTCGTTGGTAGCTGGGCCTTACTTTACATATGGAAAGCCGCGACTGGAGCGCTTCATGGCCTTTCGGTAGATGCTTTGACGGCCTTGTTTGTCACGACTTCGAATGATCCGCTACAAGTGATTTTGGCGACGGTTGCCTTTATTGCAATCAATCTTTTTGTGTTGCTCAATGGGATTACGGCCGGCATTGAGCGCGCAAATCGGTGGATGATGCCGATGCTTTTTATTTTCTTGCTAATCTTGATTGTCTACTCCCTAACATTGCCGAATGCGATGGACGGCGTGCGCTACTTTTTAGAGCCGAAATTCGATGATTTGTCTTCGGATGGGATTTTACAAGCGCTTGGACAAAGTTTCTTCTCGCTTGCAGTTGGAGTTGGGGGTATGATTACGTATGCTTCTTATTTGAAGCGAGACGTCTTCTTGCCTAGTAGCGCGCTCACGATTGCTTTGATGAACTTACTCATTTCTTTATTTGCTGGATTGGCGATTTTTCCTGCAGCCTTCTCGTTTGGGATTGAGCCACAAGCTGGACCTGGACTACTTTTCGTCGTGTTACCTGCAATTTTTAATCAAGTGCCCTTTGGAATTGTGTTTTTACTACTATTCCTCGTCCTATTTTTGTTTGCCGCACTCACGTCTAGTTTCAACTTATTTGAAGTTCCGGTAACTGCATTCCTAGAAAAACGACCAGAAGCCAGAAAGCGTGTGTTACTCATCGTTGTTGCGATCGTAACCTTGCTCGCTGTACCGACATCACTCAGCACCGGCGTCCTTGCCGACGTAACCATTTTCGGGAAAAATTTATTCGGTATCGCGGACTATCTTTCGTCCAACATCCTCCTCCCAATTGGCGCCTTTTTAATCGCGATTTTCGTCGGTTTTCGGATACCACGCCAAGTACTACTGGAAGAGATTACATCAGGCGGCACCTTCCGCTTCAAACTTTTCGCGGCTTGGTTATTGCTTCTAAAATACGTATGTCCCATCGCGATTTTCTTCGTATTTTTGCAACAACTCGGAATTTTATAGATCAGAAAAAAGATGATGCGAAAAAATGCACCATCTTTTTTCTTTATAAACTTGTGAAAACGTCATGGATCATCCGTTCTACATTATCTGCGTGATAATCGAGGTCATCTAGCGCTTCCATTGGGTTCACATAAAGCATACGCGTCAAAAGTTCTGTATACGCCACTGGCTCAAGTCCTGCCTCGCGCCCCGCCAACTCATTCGTATGCGCTTCTTTTCTAGCCATCGCTTGGAGTTCTCGGAGCGTCATTGTTTTGATTTTTGTGTCCACTTGTAAGGCGCGCTTCGCTTGGATTAAGAAGGCCTCATTCGATATATTACTCCAGCCTAATGTATAGCTTTTAGAACTAACGCTTTCGTTCGCTGCGCCAACAAGGGCTTGACCTACCTGCTTTGCCGTCATGTAGCACGAACCGCCTGTTGCTTTATTATGCTGATCGACATAGAGCGGAAACTCCGCACGATGCAGACGCTTCGCATACGTTTTCCATGCAGTCACTTGGCTCGGCACCAAACCGACCACATACGGTAACCGCAGAGCTACTGTCGTTAAGCCATTCCCATTCTCGTTTAGCAGACGCATCTCCTGCTCCACACTTGCATAAATATACGGATGAATCCCCGTCAATTGTAATTCTGGCCACAAGGCGTGAAAATAGTTATAAAACGACGTGCAAAGAATAAATTTAGATAGTCGCGCTTGTCTTGCTAATTGCGCTAAATGTTCTACTGGCTCTACATTCGCCTGGAAGAAAAACTCTTTTGCTGGCTTTTTTGGTATAAAATGCGAGTTCACTCCACCCGCAAAAATAAAAATATCATGCCCATTCAACAGCTTCACAATCTCCGCATCTGACATATCATTTATATTTCCAAAATGATGTTTGGCACGCGGATCAAGCACGCCATCTTCTGGTACTGGTGGCAAGGAGAACGTGGTGACGTAATAATCCTCCGTATCCAAAAATGCTTTTGTAGCAGCATGACCGATCAAACCTGTGCCACCGAGTATGAATACTGATTTCAAGTGGTGTAACCTCCCCTAAGTTGAGCTGTCTCCTCTTATCCTAAGCGTATTTCTTTTACCGTATCGGCATCTAAACGTTTCACCACTTCGGTAATCAATTTCACTGCATTTGTAAAGTCATCCCGGTGAAGCATGGATGTATGTGAATGAATATAACGTGTCGCGATCGTGATTGATAAGGAGGGGATTCCGTTACCTGTCAAATGAATCGCACCTGAATCTGTACCACCAGCCGCGATAGCTTCGAATTGGTACGGAATTTCTAGTTCGTCCGCGACATCTGTTACAAAATTACGTAGTGGTACATGACTAATCATCGATGCGTCGTAAATGATAATTTGTGGGCCTTCTCCCATTTTGCTGACTGCTTCTTTTGCTGTCACACCAGGCGTATCTCCCGCAATTCCAACATCGACACCGAATGCGATATCTGGCATAATTTGATGCGCTGATGTTTTTGCACCGCGTAAACCGACCTCTTCTTGCACTGTACCAACGCCGTACACGATATTCGGATGTTTCTCGCCCTTCAAGTTACGCAATACCTCAATCGCAATGGCAAGGCCAATACGGTTATCCCACGCTTTTGCAAGGAGGTACTTCTCGTTTTTCATCACGGTAAATTCAAATGCAGGAACGATCATATCGCCAGGCTTAATGCCCCAACTCACGACCTCGTCCTTATCCGCCGCACCAACATCGATAAACATATCTTTCATATCAAAAGCTTTTTGGCGCTCCGCTGCACTCATCAAATGTGGTGGCTTCGAACCGATAACGCCTGTAATCTCTTCTCCAGCACGCGTCACAATCGTCACACGCTGCGCTAACATCACAGAACTAACCCAGCCGCCAATCGTTTGGAATTTGATGAAACCTTTGTCATCGATTTGTGTGACCATGAATCCAACTTCATCTAAATGGCCAGCAATCATGATTTTCGGACCATTCGCGTCTCCCGTCTTTGTTGCGATGGCACTACCAAGTCCATCTGTTTCAAACGTATCTGCTAGTGGTTCTATGTAATTCTTGAAAACATTACGTACTTCGCGCTCGTTTCCAGAGATGCCTTTTGCGTCCGTCAACTCTTTTAGCATTTCTAATTGTTTATCCATTTTTCGTTCCTCCTCGAAATTGAGTGATTTTCCTACTATAGTATACGTCATTTCTGGTTACAAAACCACTTGTAGATTGCGTTTCGATATAAAAATAAGCGCCAAACAAGAATCGAACTTCTCATTTGCCGCTTATTGGACGTTTATTATTTAGCTAAAGCTTCTTTTGCTTGTGTAGCGATTTGTGTAAATGCTGCTTCGTCATGTACTGCAAGATCTGCAAGCATTTTACGGTTCATATCGATACCAGCAAGTTTCAAACCATGCATGAATTTGCTGTAAGAAAGATCATTCAAACGAGCTGCCGCATTGATACGTGCGATCCATAATTTACGGAAATCACGTTTCTTTTGACGACGATCACGGTAAGCATATTGGTAAGATTTCATTACCGCTTGGTTTGCTACTTTATATAGTGTATGCTTCGAGCCGTAATAGCCCTTCGCTAATTTAATTACTTTTCTCCGACGTTTGCGTGTTACTGTTCCGCCTTTTACGCGTGGCATATAAATTACCTCCTAATGGGTTTTCACAAAAATAGATTCTGTGTTTTTCCGAATTAAAACTTGCTTATTTCATTTTAGCGACCATTTGGCGAATACGCTTGAAGTCACCTTTTGAAACTAACGCACTTTTACGTAGTTTACGTTTTTGTTTTTGAGATTTGTTTGCGAACATATGACTTGTGTAACCGTGCGAACGTTTTAATTTACCAGAACCTGTTCTTTTGAAACGCTTAGCAGAGCCACGGTGAGTTTTCATTTTTGGCATGAATTTTTCCTCCTTTAGAACTTTACTTCTCTTGAATTGGCGCTAGGACTAAGAACATTGAACGTCCGTCCATTTTTGGTCTTTGCTCAATTGTACAAAGGTCTTCGCACTCTTTTGCAAAACGGTCAAGCACCTTCTGACCGATTTCTTTATGGGTAATCGCACGCCCTTTAAAGCGGATAGAGCATTTCACTTTATCGCCCTTCTCAAGGAACTTGCGTGCATTACGTAGTTTCGTATCGAAATCGTGTTCGTCAATCGTGGGACTTAAACGAACTTCCTTCATTACGATGATTTTTTGATTCTTGCGAGCTTCTTTGTCTTTCTTCTGCTGCTCGAAGCGGAATTTACCATAGTCCATAATACGGGCTACTGGTGGTTTCGCTGTCGGTGCAACGAGAACAACATCCAAATTGGCTTTCTCCGCAATTTCAAGTGCTTCAGCTTTTGTTTTGACACCAAGCTGTTCGCCGTCTTGATCAATCAATCTTAATTCACGTGCACGAATCCCATCGTTTACCAACATGTCTTTGCTAATGGTGAGCCACCTCCATAAATTATTACTCATAACAAGTGAAAGTACGCATAAAAAAAGCGCCGGTTTCATTACAAACCCGCACATCAGAAAATTCACATACATCATACGTGAACTATAATTCCAATTCTTTGCCTGCAAAAATACATTTACGAGGCGAGAAGCGGGATGCTCCTTCTTTCTTGTCATTCATTAACCAGAAGTTATTGTACCACGGCTAGACTGCATATGTCAAATCACCTACTCATTCGACTACGAGATTTATCATATCAAAGTTTGATCTGCTTTTCAAGGACTTTCTGAAACTTTTTCAAATTCCCGGCTCGGCGAATAGGATTTTGAAGGGGCTGTGGATCGTTTGTTGCATGATTTGCGCCATGATTTCGTCTTTTTCGAGCTGGGAAATTGGTGTGATTTCGTCCGCTTTGTACCAGTTTTTGATGGATGCTCGGTCTGCGATGAAGCCTCCACGGACGAGTTCGCCATTTAATTGGAAGTGTTGACCTGACTGGTTTTCAACGGTGATGTGGCTGTTGTGACCGGTGAGCGTTAATTTTTCGCTATCCATCATTTTTCCCAATTCAGTTCCCAACTAAATCCAAATTTATCGACAACTTTCGCGTGTACGGCACCCCAGAAAGCTTCTTGGAGTTCCATTTCGATCGTGCCTTCTTCGGCGAGCGCTGTGTAGATGTTGGTGATTTCCTCTTCTGACTCGAATTCTAGACCTAATATGACGCTATTTCCTTCTGTG
The DNA here is from genome assembly GCF_014322885.1 of Listeria grandensis. Lineage (NCBI taxonomy): Bacteria > Bacillati > Bacillota > Bacilli > Caryophanales > Listeriaceae > Listeria > Listeria grandensis. Next base: position 241,070 of record NZ_JAASUG010000002.1, read on the forward strand.
ACTGGCGTTTGGAAAATATCATTGAGATAGAGTGTCAAATTTTCGTTAATGACGATTTCTGCGTGGAGGACTTTGTTAGGATATTGTTCAAAACCGGGAATGCCATCCGACATTTGGAAGTTTTTAATTTCCCCTCCCAAAATGGCGTGATAATAGTCTACTGCTTCTTTACAGTGATCCGTTGTTAAATAAGGAATGAGCTTTTTCATTATTTTAACTTCCTTCCATTATTTGATAGTATCAGAATACGCGATTGACTCTTTTTTTGCAAGCGATACATAAAAAGACGATCAGCGCGATGCCGACCGTCCTTTTATAATTAACGAATTTCTTTAATACGAGCTGCTTTACCACGCAGGTCACGTAGGTAATACAATTTCGCACGACGTACTTTACCACGACGTAATACTTCTAATTTAGCGATACGCGGTGTGTGTACAGGGAATGTACGCTCAACGCCAACACTATAAGAGATTTTACGAACTGTGAAAGTTTCGCTGATTCCTGCTCCACGGCGTTTGATTACAACACCTTCAAAAAGCTGAATACGTTCGCGAGTTCCCTCGACAACCTTCACGTGAAGGCGAACAGTATCACCAGGACGGAAGCTAGGCACGTCTGGATTTAATTGACTTTTAGTAATTTCATTGATTAACAAATTCATTACACTTCATCTCCTTCCAACAGACATTCTTTCATTCAACATATGTAATGAAGCGGAACATCGTTATAAAACTGGATCTGTCCAGTTACTAATCTAATCTATCATATTTTCTATAGTGTGTAAAGGTTTTTTTCTTGATGGCTAAAATATGGTATGATAACCTCTAGAAACGGGTATATATTTCTTACAAGTAGAAAGGAAGTGTTCGATGCATGCGAATCGTCAAACAAAATTTTCTCACCCAGTTAACGACGCTACCGTTGTTATTTCCTGTAAATTGTTATCTCGTTACAGATGGTGATAGCTTAACGCTAGTCGATGCTGGTTTACCAATGAGCAGTAGCAAGATTTTGCAGAATATCGCAGCAATTGGTTTGCCGCTACGCCACATTATTTTAACGCATGCGCATGGCGATCATATCGGCGCACTTAAAAATGTCACGGAGGCGCATCCCGAGGCTCTCGTCATGATTTCTGCACGCGAATTACAGCTTTTGAAAGACCCTACACCTCGCGCTTTTGAGGCGCAAAAACCGATAAAAGGCTCCTACCCAAAAACATTTCCCGTTAAAGTCGATAAAACCATCCAGGAAGGTGATATGGTTGGCTCCTTATCTGTCATTGAGACACCTGGTCACACGCCAGGTTCCATCTCCTTTTTCGATAACCGCACACAAGCGATAATTGTTGGCGATTTACTGCAAACACAAGGCGGACTCGCCATAGCCGGTGACACGCGCCCGCTATTCCCTTTTCCAACGATGGGAACGTGGGATTTAGAAACAGGGATTGCTTCCACCGAAAAAATAATGCGCCATCAACCTAAAATTTTAGCGGTTGGCCACGGAAGAATGATTCCTGAACCGATGCGACTACTCGAAAAGGTAGTAGAACGAGCAAAAAAACGATTGCATTCCTAATAAAAACAACTCGGTAACAAGCATTTGTCGCCGAGTTGTTTTGTTACGCTATTTTAAAATCTCGTTATTTTTGTCATAACAACCGTGCCGTAGCCTACCTGACTTAGCAACAGTTTGCCGTCTTCTTCACGGATAAATTGTTCATCGAAATGGCAGTTCAACACAGCGTCTCCACCAAGTTCGTGTGCCTGTTCCTGCAAACCGCGAACAAGCCCTGAAAAATCAGATGTTGCTGACCAGCCAGCTTTTGGCTCTACTTGCACATAATTACGAACAAAAACCACTTTTACGACATCGTGATTTACAGCTGTTGGGCCAGTTGACACGAGCACCGATTCCACATTGCGATCCAACACATCATCCCGATTCTCATCCGCTTCATTTTTAAAAATTCCCATGTTTTAGTCCACTCCTTTTTGTATCTCATCTAACCATTTTTGCTGTTGCTCCGTCAGCTTATAATTCTGAAGCAAGTCCGGCCTGCGTTCCCATGTGCGGCGCAACGATTCGCGCTCTCGCCATTCTTCAATGAGCTTATGATTCCCATTTAAAAGCACCTCTGGAACTTCCATATCCCGAAACTGCGCTGGGCGTGTGTAGTGTGGATGTTCGAGTAGCCCCGTTGAAAATGAATCTGTTACAGCAGAATCAGCATTACCTAGCGCGCCAGGAAGCAACCGGATAACACTATCCATCATCGCCATTGCCCCAATTTCACCGCCAGTTAATATATAATCCCCAATCGACACCTCATCCGTTACTAAAAATTCGCGAATTCGCTCATCATAGCCTTCGTAATGCCCACAAATAAAGATGAGATGCTCCTCTTGTGCAAATTCTTCCGCAAGTTTCTGATCGAATCGTTTGCCAGCAGGATCCATCAAAACAACCCGTGGTTTCGTATCAGGCGATCTTTCCCGCAATGCCTCTACCGCTGAGAAAATCGGTTGCGCTTTTAATAGCATACCCGCGCCGCCGCCATAGGGATAGTCATCCACGGTTTGATGCTTCCCTTCTGCATATTCCCGAAAGTCGATAATAGAAACATCGACGAGGCCTTTTTCAATCGTTTTTTTTATAATCGAGTTTCCAGTCATACCGTCAAACATCGTTGGAAAAATCGACAAAACATCCATTTTCATCTAGTCAAACAGTCCTTCCATGACAGAAATCGTGATTTTTTTATCGTTTACGTTGACCGATTGCACCACGTCTGCGATATATGGAATAAGCTTGTCTTTTTGCCCCTTCATTTGAACAACCCAGACATCATTTGCGCCTGGCGTCAAGATTTCACTAATAGTTCCGAGTAGCTCTCCTTCGTCGGTATAAACTTCGCAACCAATGATTTCATGAAAATAAAATTCATTTTCTTCGAGGTCACCAAGCTGGGATTTCGGCACCTTGAGCATGCCCTCTCGCATACGCTCTACATTGTTAATACCAATAATATCTTCAAAAGTCAGCAAATCGAAATTTTTGTGCTTCCGATGCGTTTTTATGACTAGTTTCTCCGGTTTTTTGCTATTTTTTGCGAATAAAAACAATTCATTTCCTGGTACAAATCGCTCATCCGCGAAATCTGTCTGCGAGATAACGCGTACTTCTCCCATTAAACCGTGTGTATTGACTATTTTCCCTACATTAAACATTTGCTCCATGCTTTCACCTCTAGCGTATTTCTATTATTATATCATCTTGTATTACGATCGTTTTGGCAAAAATAGTATCATCCCAAGCATCGCCCACTGAAACATCGAGAATAGCTTCTAAGTCACGTTCTTTGATTTCACTCCCCAGCGGCAAAATATCTAGTTGTTCCAATTGAAATTCAATCAATTTGACCTTTTCTTGACGCATTTCAATTTCTCGTCCAAAGTAATCATTCACTGATTCTTGGTTAAATTTATTTTTACGCTCCATTTTCTTTTGTTCAAAATGAAGTTGATCGCTTTCCTTTTGCAGTTGTTGTCGTTGTTCTAAGTAGAATTGTAACAATTTCTGTTTGCTTTTCTCTGTTAGTACCTGCTTGACAGTCACTTTTTGGATAATTTTCATCAGGAACACCCCTTTATCCGTGGCTCGTTTCTTCTATTGTAACAGGGTTTTAGGGGGAACGCTATACGAAAAATGGAACACGCCCGTTAGCATCAACAAAAACTGGGCAAGCATTACTCTAAGAGCCAAAGTAAAAAAACCACCGCACGTTTGACGTGGAGTGGTTATTCAATGATTTCGAGTCGAACTTTCTTCTCGTTACGGTTTCCCGTGGCATAGACAAGCGTCCGAATCGATTTCGCGATCCGTCCTTGCTTGCCTATCACACGGCCCATATCATCTTTATTTACTGATAACTTATAAAGAAGGCTTGTAGCGCTCTCTTCCACCGAGATAACAACGTCATCTTGATGATCAACAAGAGGCTTTACGATGGTTAGAATTAAATCTTCCATAGCCATAATCCCTATTATTTACCTAGTTTTGAATTATGGAATTTCTCCATAATGCCTTCTTTTGACAACAAGTTACGAACTGTGTCAGAAGGTTTCGCACCATTATGCAACCATTTTAAAACTGCTTCTTCGTCGATTTTCACTTCTGCTGGGTTCAAAAGTGGATTGTATGTACCCACTGTTTCGATTGAACGGCCATCACGAGGAGAACGAGAATCTGCAACTTGAATACGGTAGAAAGGTTTCTTGTTAGAACCCATACGTTTTAAACGAATTTTAACTGCCATTTATATATACACCTCCATAAAGTCTTACACAAGTATATATATTACCAGTAAAGGATTTGTTTGTAAAGTGTTTTTTCTTTACAGCTGCATTTTTTCTTTTATTTCTTCGGGAGAATGGGCTGTTATCCTATTTAAATAGCGGCAATAACCTGAAATATTATGTTCGACATCATCAATACGAATCCGAAAAGAATGGTGCCGAATGAAGAAACTATTCACAATTTTAGCAGGGTTTTTATAATACATCGCAAGCTCTGGATAAAACAAACCATTTAATTGGAAGTCTGCACGTTTCTCAATCGTTTTGTCTAGTTTTTCGCGATCAAATTCTTGCAATAGATACCCTTTATCCGCCGCCTCAATGCGTTCACACATATCATGGGTTGCAACGGTTAGCTCAAGGAATGTCGGAAATGCTGTTTCACGATGGTAAATAAAATCCAGTCGGCCAAACGCATTCTTTAAACCAAATTCAAAGTAACGATCTTCCGGCAAATATTTTGTAATTTCGTTCGTACAGTAACTTAACCAATGATCGTGATTTTTCCAATACTCTTTGGCGATGAAGTAGTCGAACGCTTTTTTCGCCATATTTAGCCATGTTGCATCAGGGTCCATGGCGTACAACCTCAAGATCGCTAATACAGCCTCACCGTCGTAGTAAATAATACGGAATGGGTCTTTTACAGCAAGTGTAGGATATTCTAAAACATGGATAAACTGCCCATCCTCTTGCTGTTGATCACAAATCGCACGCGCTAAACTTTGGCAAAGTGGTAAATAGGCCATGTCTTGCGTCACTTGCATATATTTTGAAAATGCCAAAATAGCCGCAGCGTTCGCACCTAATTTTATTTCATTCGTATCTTGTTCGATAACATACGCCCGGTCTCCCTGTTCACGAATCAAGTCAATAGCTAAGAATCGCAATGCTTTTTTCGCAGCTACAAGAATCGCCTCGTCTCTAGACACCTCATAAGATTCTATCATCGAATAGGTAGAGCTCGCGTGGCGCAGACTATTGTAATGCTTAATTTTCTTATCAAAACAAGCAAAATAGCCATAAACAAATTCGCCGTCAGCACCTACTTGATTTGCCAAATAAGCGCCCGCACCATGGATGATTCCCTCAATATCCGTTGAGGTTAACTCGCTTCGTCTCCTACCATTGTTCAAACCCCCGCTATGAAGCTCCAACACAACCTCACCATCAAAATAATAACCAAACGTATCAAAAATAATTAGCTCTGAATTCGCCTCTATTTGAAGTTTCCCATGCACCTTATTGGCTTGAACTAGGTAGCGATTCAAGTTCTCTAAATTAAGCGCCACACCTTCATCTTTCGGCTGTATCATTGCATTTCCATTAACCTCTTGCTCCAGTAAGGCTGTATAGAAACCTTTGTCAAAAGAAATTCCTTTGCGATAATAGTTTTTCCTTGTATGTAAAGCTAATTTATTCCATTCTGAGAAAAGAACTGTTTCGAACTGGTAAGCGACATCAATTTTAAACGCTCTATCTTCCGTTTCATTTTGGAGCTTTTTATGAATTTGTTTAAAAATATAATCAAGCGAAACATGGCTATAATTTAGCACAGTCGCACGCTTCTTTTCAAAACCTAGCGAAAGAAAGACTTTCCATTCTCCTTTCCAATTACTCGTGTTTTCTTGTTTGCCTTTCATTTCCACTTGTGTTTTTATCATTGAAACAGCTTCTAAACTTAGCATTTTCCCCACTCCTTTTTAAATAATGGCCTCTCTACTCCGAAAAAGCAGAGAGGTCATTTTTTATATCCTTAATTATTCTTGTGGTCTTCTACGGAATAGTTTCAGTAAGAATCCTCCAGCAAGTAGTAGTAGACCGCCGCCGAACCATTGCGCAGCTGCGGAGTCTTCATCACCAGTTGAAGGTAGTTCCGATCCTGCGGTCGTGCCACTCATTGTGGTACCCGTTGTAGTCCCCGTTCCACCAGTGCTAATAGGAACAATGACTGAACCAGTGGATGTGGTTCCTGTCCCCATTGTTGTACCCGTTCCTGTTCCAGAGCCTGTTCCACCAGTTCCAGTATTCGTTGGCACTGTAGGATCGTTGTCCCCATCGGAATCCGAGTCGGCATCGGCATCGGCGTCCGAATCAGAATCTGCATCCGAATCAGCGTCGGCATCCGTTTCGTCAATAGCTGGGAGAACCGTAGTAGAAGCAACGGCTCCTATTTTTGTATCCTCACCATGTTGAGCGATTAGATAGGCTGTAATGATATCATCAACAGCTAGCGTATGGCCCGTAATATTAGCAGAATAAGTTCCATCTGCATTTAAAACAATATTTCCAATAATCGTTCCATCCGGCAATTGCAATATCAATTTCAAAGTAGTCCCTGATGGCAATGTTTTAGCAATCGCTTGCGCCCGTTGAACCAAATCACTAACAGGGCTAGCGCTATCATATCCACTATCGCCGCTTATGATAGTATCCCCTACATGGACTGGGTTAAACAAAGGTCTATCAACTGCGAAAGTAATCCAACCACCATCCCCGTCAGAATCGGAATCAGCGTCGGCGTCAGCATCCGCATCAGCGTCAGCATCCGCATCGGCGTCAGCATCAGCGTCGGCATCAGCGTCGGCATCAGCGTCGGCATCAGCATCCGCATCCGCGTCAGCATCCGCATCCGCATCCGCATCAGCGTCAGCATCCGCATCAGCGTCGGCGTCAGCATCCGCATCGGCGTCAGCATCCGCATCAGCTTCCGCCTCCGCATCCGCATCGGCATCCGCATCAGCATCCGCATCCGCATCCGCATCCGCATCCGCATCGGCGTCAGCATCCGCATCCGCATCCGCATCGGCATCGGCATCCGCATCCGCATCGGCGTCAGCATCCGCATCATCATCATCCATCGAAACAATAAACGCCGAAGCAGAATTAGTTCCCAACAAATCAATATCCAATAATCCATCCCCAACACGCGCAAAGAAATCCAAGTCATTGTCATCGATACCAGCTGGTAATGCAACTGTTCCTAAAGCTAACAAATCAATTGTCAGCGTAAACACCGTTGCTCCACCAACCGAAAGACGCAATCCATTAGATATGTCTGCTCCAACCGTCCCACTTGTTGGATTAATTTTCAAAGCACTGCCCGTAACACTTCCCGTATTATGATTTGTCGAAAAACCTTGTAAGTATGGAATACTATAAGCAATTGTGGTGTTAGCCCTTATTGCAGAATTGGATAAAATAGGTTTCAATTCATCTGGCAATTTGAAATATGGATAGTAATGCTTCCCAATCCCTATATTCAACAATTGATTTCCAGTAATCGTTAAAATTAATTTTCCTCCTGAATAACTGGCATTCAAGTTCGCTGAATTCAACAAACTAACAGATGCCGCATCCACCGAAACACCATTTAACTCTAATCCCCGTTCTAGAGCGCTATAATGAATCGATACTGGCGCGGAAACAATCGTCGCCGCCGTAAAAAGAGTCGCTAACATTTTCGCCTTTTGATTATACTTACTACTCATTCTGCGCTTATAATCCACCTGTTGTTTTCCCATTATTATTTCCCCCTCAAGCTTCGGCCTAAACCGAGCTGAATTAATATCAACAAGTTTCGTACCAATCCTAAAGCTAACCCGACACAACCTTTCAATTACTAATATATATAATTTTCTGTTATCACCTACTTTCTTAAAAATAGAAAAACAATAAATTTATTATCCTATTTTTCTATTTTTAAAATAATTACTTTAACCTATATGTTAAAAATAGATTGATATCAAAATATGTAGCAAACAATATATACTACCACTATGACACTTGAAGTTAATATACCCAAGAAAAAATAATTTATACCAAAAAATATAAAGTAAATACATTTTAAAGTATTTCCTAGAAATTTTTATTTATTTAGGCTCTTTCTCCCGCTTTTGAAATGCACTTTAATTAACAATTTCAATAAAAATAATTTGTATGTATTTTAAACACCTTAACCCAACGACTTACTTGTTTTTTATTTTACAAACATTTTTCGCGAAAAACAGGTCTATATAACTGGTAAAATATATCACAATAAAAAAAAGCACAAAAAAACATAGCTTTTCGCTATGTTTTTTTGTGCTTTTTTTATCAAAATGGCATTTTAAAATTGCCAAATCCGCCGCGTTTTTTCTTGCCTTTTCCATTTCCACCGCCGCCGGACATCTGTTTCATCATTTTTTTCATCTCATTAAATTGTTTCAACAGGCGATTTACCTCTTGAATTGGGCGTCCAGATCCTCTAGCAATACGCTTACGACGATTGGCATTAATAATATCTGGATGATCTTTTTCTGCTTTTGTCATGGATTTGATGATCGCTTCGATATGTGTCAGTTGCTTTTCATCCACTTGCATACTATCTAAACCCTTCATTTTGTTAGCACCAGGCATCATTTTTAATAGTTCATCAAGCGGTCCCATTTGGCGTACTTGTTGCAATTGTTCCAAGAAGTCATCAAGCGTCATCGACATGTCTTTTACTTTCTGCTCTAACTCACGCGCCTTATCCTCATCCACAGAAACCTGCGCCTTCTCAATGAGCGATAACACATCTCCCATACCTAAAATACGCGATGCCATCCGGTCTGGGTGGAAACTTTCTAACGCCTCCATTTTCTCGCCCATACCAACAAATTTAATTGGTTTTTGTGTGACAGAACGAATCGAAAGCGCTGCACCACCACGAGTATCCCCATCCAATTTCGTTAGAACGACACCTGTGATATCCAGTTGCGCGTTAAAGCTTTCTGCGACATTCACCGCATCTTGCCCTGTCATCGAATCGACAACGAGTAGAATTTCCGATGGATTAGCTATTTCTTTCACAGCAACAAGCTCATCCATCAGCTCCGTGTCAATATGCAAACGACCTGCCGTATCAATCAAAACATAATCCAGATGATCCTCTTTCGCCTTCGCAATCGCTTGTTTCGCAATCTCAACAGGACTTACTTGATCCCCTAAAGAGAACACTGGCATGTCTAACTGATTACCGAGCGTTTCTAATTGCTTAATTGCAGCCGGTCGATAAATATCTGCCGCAACGAGAAGCGGTTTGCGATTATATTTTTTGCGCAGTAGGTTCGCCAGTTTCCCAGTGGTTGTTGTTTTACCAGCCCCTTGAAGACCTACCATCATGACGACAGTCGGTGGTTTATCGGCAACAGCAATCTTACTTTCCTCGCCACCCATCAATGCTGTCAGTTCTTCTTGTACAATTTTGATAACTTGTTGCCCTGGCGTTAAGCTCTTCATGACCTCACTACCAACAGCACGATCGCTCACCGTTTTAATAAATTGTTTTACGACTTTAAAGTTAACATCGGCTTCTAGTAGCGCTAACCGCACTTCACGCATCATTTCTTTAACATCCGCTTCGTTCACTTTCCCTTTTCCACGGATTTTGTTCATCGTTTCTTGTAATCGGCCAGCTAATCCTTCAAATGCCATACGCGCCGCCTCCTAATCCATATTTTTAAGTTGTTGAAGCAGTCCTGCTACTTCACTGGTTAAAATTTCATTGGCTTGTAGATGCTGCTCCAATTGTTCGATCAGCTCCTCACGCTCCTGATACTTCTTCAAAACGCCAAGCTTGTCCTCGTAATTCTCGAGCACGGCTTCCGTTCGCTTAATATTATCATATACCGCCTGTCTGCTCACCTCGTACTCCTCAGCGATCTCACCAAGCGATAAATCTTCCAAATAGTAAAGCGAAACATAGGACTTCTGCTTCTCCGTTAAGAGCGATTCATAGATGTCAATCAAAAAATTCATTCGCGTTGTTTTCTCAAACATGGTGCATCGTCCTTTCCAAACTTAGCGTTTGTTCATACTCTATAAGAATACGTGTAAAAACAGGTGATGTCAAGCAATCCGAGACGAAAAAAACCGTTCAGATCTCACAAAAATTGTTAGGAAAACGCAGTGAAAACAAAGCATTCTCACAAAACTAAATCCACGCTTCAGGCTCACATAAATAGCCTGTGTACGCCTCACTTGCTATAATAGTCCATATACCAACAAATAAGGAGGAAAAAAACATGAGAAAAGTCGTTTTTTATGGTGCTGTAAGCTTAGATGGTTACCTAGCAGACCAAAATAACAGCCTAACCTGGCTATTTGAAACAGACACCGGTGGAGAAACAACCTACGAAAATTTCATCAAAAGTGTGGACTCCGTCATCATGGGGCGAGTCACATACCAAGAGGTTTTGAAGCTACTAAAAGCCGAACCACTTTACCCAGATCAAGAAGTCTTTGTTTTCACACGGGACCAAAACACAGCATTCAAAGATGTGCAGACCATTCATGAAAATCCCGTAACATTTATCAACGAGTTAAAAGAATCTGCTGGTAAATCCATCTGGATTGTCGGCGGTGGGAATTTACTAAAACCGCTCGTAGAAGCAAATTTGATCGATGAATGGTGGATTCAAATCACGCCTGTCTTACTAGGAAAAGGAAAGCGTTTATTTGAAGAAGGAGACTATTTAGACAGACTCGAACTTGTAGATACAACCTCATTTGGGCAATTCGTCGAGCTGCATTACAAAAAAATGGACTAAACAAGAGACCGCCATATCAAGGTTTATGAAACGCCTTGACATGACGGTTTTTTTCTTATTCTTTTGCTCCATCAATCACATCTGCAAACAAGCCATATACATATTCGTTCGCATCGAAAGCTTGCAAGTCATCCATTTTTTCGCCTAGACCAACAAATTTAACGGGGATGTGGAGCTCGTTACGAATCGCGATCACGATACCACCTTTTGCCGTTCCATCTAGTTTCGTTAAGACAAGGCCGCTCACATCGGTTGCTTCTTTGAATTGCTTCGCTTGAACGAATGCATTTTGCCCTGTTGTCGCGTCCAATACAAGTAAAACTTCATGCGGGGCATCTGGTACTTCACGCGTGATAACTCGCTTCACTTTTTCTAGCTCGTTCATGAGGTTTACTTTATTTTGCAGTCGTCCAGCTGTATCACAAAGCAGTACGTCGACATGACGCGCTTTAGCCGCTTGAACCGCATCGAACATCACAGCCGCGGGATCACTGCCTTCTGCTTGCTTGATGACATCGACACCCACGCGCTCGCCCCAAACATCTAGTTGGTCAATCGCTCCTGCTCGGAATGTATCGCCAGCTGCGAGTAATACGCTCTTCCCTTGCGATTTCAGATGGTGCGCTAATTTTCCGATTGTCGTTGTTTTACCGACGCCATTTACGCCGACGAAAAGGATGACAGTGAGGCCGTCTGCTTGGATATTCAGCTCCGGTAGTTCTTCTTCCTCACCATGATAAATCGCCACTAATTTCTCGACGATTACTTCTTGTACTTCTTTCGGATCTTGAATGTTGCGCAATTTCACTTCTTCGCGTAATTGCTCGACCAGCTCCATCACTGTTTCAAAGCCGACATCCGCCTGAATCAAGATTTCCTCTAACTCTTCGAAAAATTCCTCATCCACTTTACGATATCGCGCCACAAGCTCATTCATTTTCCCGGAGAAATTATCACGGGTTTTGGATAAGCCGTCTTTAAACTTCTCCGTTACGGCATCGGTTTGTTGCGTTAATTTATCTTTTATTTTTTTGAAAAATGTCATCGGGGTTGCAACTCCTTATTTGATTAATTCTGCGGTTTCTTCCAAGCGTACGGAAACAAGCTTGGAGACACCGGATTCTTGCATCGTTACGCCGTATAACACGTCGGCTTCTTCCATCGTGCCTTTGCGGTGGGTAATAACGATAAACTGGATATTCGTTTCAAATTTCTTCAAATAACGACTAAAGCGCGTCACGTTGGCTTCATCAAGCGCGGCCTCAACCTCATCCAAAATACAGAACGGCATTGGACGAACACGAATGATCGCAAACAGTAAGGCAATCGCGGTTAATGCACGTTCCCCACCGGATAGTAAACTCAAGTTTTGCAGTTTTTTACCAGGCGGTTGCGCTTCGATATCAATACCTGTCGTTAAAACTTCGTCTGGATTTTGCAGGATAAGTCGCGCCTGGCCACCGCCAAATAATTCTGGGAAAACGATGGCAAATTCAGTCTGAATCGCCGTGAAGGAAGCCTCAAATCGCTTCTTCATCTCCTCATCCATCTCGTCCATCACTTGGAATAACGTCGATTTTGCTTCCAACAGGTCTTCTTGCTGCCCATTCAAAAATTCGAAACGTTCTTTAATCCGCTCAAATTCATCGATGGCGCCAATGTTTACCACACCTAACTCATCCATGGAGCGTTTTAGCAAACGGACTTTAGATCTCGCATTATCGATATCGACGTCTGCCATCGCGCGCGCTTTTGCAGCTTCAAATGTTAGGACATAAGCTTCTGATAGGCGTTCCAAACGGTTATCTACATCGGCATCCAAACGGCTCAAACTGACTTCTGCCACCGTTTTTTGCTCCATGTAGAAGCTCGCCTGATTGTGTTTTTGTTGGAGAGCTTCTTCTTGTTCTGCCAAGCTTTCTTGAAGTTTGGAGCGCTGTTCACGAAGCTCATCGCGGCGCACCGCTGTCTCTTCCTTTTCAGTCCGCGTATTTTCGATCGTTTCTGCTAGCTCTTCTGTATTTGTATGAACCGTTTCCAGATTCGTTTGTAACATCGCGAGTTTAGAGGTGATCGCCTCTTTTTCTTGGTAATGTTCACTCATGTCTAGCTCAAGCTTCGCCAAGGCCTGTTCTGCGGTTTGGAGTTGCTCCCGACTAACTGCTACACGTGATTTCAGCGTGGAATAAGCTTCTTGGTCGCTGGCACGGTTGTGTTCCTGCGCCTTACTTTGCTCAGCCATTTGTTGAATACGCTCGTCTTTATCGATAATCTCCATCGCGAGCACAGCTAATTCTTGTTCCAATTTCTCTTTCCGAGCTGTCAATTGCTCTTGTTCTGTGGCACCTTCTTCTTTTTCCATATCATAAATTTGGAGTTGTTTATTAGCAAGCGCCAAACGTTCTTCCGCGCGTTCTTTCTTACCAAGAAGTTCTGTTTCTTGCAAACGAAGCGATTCCCCAACAGATCGGGCTTCTTCTAATTGTTCTCGTTTTTCTTTCACGCCCTCTTTTAACACGGTAAATTGTTGCTCTGTTTTTTCGACGGAATGCGTCATCTGCGCGATTGTCTTGCTCAGATTTTCGAGCTCATGTTTTCGCGTCATGATCGATGATTTACCTTGCGCCGTAGCCCCACCAGTCATCGAACCGCCCGCATTCACCACATCACCATCCAGCGTAACGACACGATAGCGGAAATTGACCAGTTTGGCTAGCGTATTCGCGCCTTTTAAATCTTTTGCCAAAATCGTCGTCCCAAGCGCGTTCAAAATAACATTCTCGATATGGGCATCGTATGTCAACACGTCACTTGCTAGCGCCACAAAAGCTGGTTGCTGCTCAAGTGCATGTTTCGTCGCAGTTGGCAATTGACGCGGCTGTATCGTGGAGAGCGGTAAAAATGTTGCTCGTCCAGCTCGTGTCTCTTTCAAATACCGAATCGCATCGCGCGCGGCTTGGTCATCCCGCACAATAATATGCTGCGCGTTCGCACCAAGCGCGATCTCAAGCGCCTTCTGATAGTGCTCCGGAATCTCAACTAACTCCACAAACGCGCCCATTATCCCATCGAGTTTCTTCTTCGCCTTCAAAACTTCGCGGACACCTTGGAAAAATCCGGCATAATCGTCAGCTAATTCAGCCAGTGTTTCCTGACGCGATTTTGCTTGTTGGATCACTTCATATTGTCGATACATCTCGCGTTCTTCTTTCACAAACATCGCTTCTTGTTTCGTTAACACTTGTTGAATCGTCTGGTAATGCGCCATCTGCTCAGCAAGTTTCGTTTGCATATCTTCCAAATGCTTTGTTAAATGCTCTACGTTCGCAATGATCTCATTACGATCCGTGATATGTTGCTGATTCTCATGATCCAACTTCTCTGAACGACCTTGCATCTGCGATAATTGACGCTCCAAATAACCGATATCATTTTTCATCGTCGTTTGCGTGTGGCGCAGCTCGATATAATCGCTCTTCATGTTTTCAATCGCTTCTTCGGACAAATTACTATACTCTGCAAGCTTAGCCTCAAGTGCCTTCTTTTCTTTGAGGAACACTTCAAGTGCTGTTTCCTTTTCGAGTTTATCCTGCAAAAGCACTCTTTTTTGAGATTCCTGAGCGCTGATTTTAGTCTCCAATTGTTGTAGGTTTTCATACATCACTTGCTCATTCTCGTTGCTATGCTTTTTCCGTTCTAGCGCGACGTTTCGCTGACCTTCTAACTGTTCCAATCGCTCCGTTACGACTAGGAGTTCCGCTTGCGTCTCCTCCATGTGCTGATCGATCTCAGCCAGTCGCTTTTTTTGCGTATAGATTTGCGTTTCTTCCTGCTTAATTTCTGCCTGCATCGCTGCTAAAATTTCACCATTCTTCACAAAATCAGCTTTTTGAATCGCGATTTTTTCTGTGAAGGCTTCAATTTCTGCCACGAGCAAGGTCACTTCAAACTTCTCTAACTCTTCCTGTTGGAATAAATAGTCTTTCGCTACACTCGCCTGAATTTCTAATGGCTCCAATTGCCCTTCTAATTCGTATAAAATATCCTGCACACGGTTCAAATTCTCTTCCGTTTCGAAAAGCTTGTTTTCCGCCTGCTTCTTGCGGTGTTTATATTTCAACACGCCCGCCGCTTCTTCAAAAATCGACCGCCGTTCCTCTGGCTTACTATTTAGAATTTCATCAATTTTCCCTTGACTAATAATCGAAAACGACTCGCGACCGAGCCCTGAATCCATAAACAAATCTACAATATCTTTTAGGCGACACGATTGTTTGTTGATTAAATAATCACTATCCCCGTTACGAAAAATCCGTCTTGTTACCGATACTTCACTATAATCGAGCGGTAAAAACCGATCTTCGTTCTCAAAAACAAGAGAAACTTCCGCAAAATTAATCGGTTTACGCGTATCACTTCCTGCAAAAATAACATCACCCATCCGACCACCGCGAAGGCTTTTGGCAGACTGCTCACCAAGTACCCAGCGAATCGCCTCGGTAATATTACTTTTCCCACTCCCATTTGGCCCTACAATTGCCGTAGTGCCCGGCACAAAATCAATTACCATCTTGTCAGCAAATGATTTGAAACCATTCATTTCCAGTCGTTTTAATAACATGTCCGGACTCCTTTACCGCTTAGTTTTGACGCAACGCTTGAATGGCATTTTGGGCCGCCTTTTGTTCCGCTTGCTTCTTCGTTTTTCCAGTACCCGCGCCGCGTTTCTCGTGATTGATTGCCACAATGGCTTCGAATGCCTTGCTGTGGGCTGGGCCTTTTTCATCTAGAATAGTATACGTGATAACGACATCACGATCTTTTTGCACAATTTCTTGTAATTGCGTTTTGTAGTCGACGGTTTGCTCAAAATAGCCCGCATCGATCTTAGGAAAGACAACGCGTTCTAGGAATCGGACTACTTTATCAAGCCCTTGATCAAGAAACAGCGCGCCAATAAATGATTCAAAGACATCCGCAAGCAGCGCCGGACGTGTTCTACCACCCGCACGTTCCTCACCACGCCCAAGTCTGACATACCGCGAGAAATTCACCATCTCTGCAAAACTGACGAGTGACGGCTCACAGACGATAGCTGCGCGCATTTTTGTCATTTGTCCTTCCGCCATATCTGGAAATTTCTTAAATAGGTAATGCGATACTGTTACTTCAAGCACCGCGTCACCTAAAAATTCGAGCCGTTCGTTGTCCTCGATTTTTTCCTTGCGATGCTCGTTCACGTAAGACGAGTGTGTAAAAGCTGTTTTTAAGAGCGCCAGATCTGTGAATGTGAAGCCGACGCTTTCCTGTAATTCTTCCCAAATATTCATCTGTAAAGCCTCCATTTTCGTATTTAGAAGCCACACTATAGCTTTATTTTCTAAACAACTCCTAGAATAAGAGAAGTCTGCTTAGAAAATAAACTTTAATGTGGAAAAAGAGGATGCCAAGAAACAGCAACAGAATTTTTAACCGGAATACCCGTCTAAAACAGTCTGTGCTACCTAGACACCCTCGTTCATTTGATTAAAACAGGTCGGATTTATGCATTGCCCTCTATGTACTTCACTGCATCCCCAACTGTTCCGATATTTGCTGCATCATCATCAGAAATTTCTACGCTAAATTCATCTTCAAGTTCCATAACCAATTCAACAACGTCTAGTGAATCTGCACCTAGATCGTCTTTGAAGGAAGCTTCTAAAGTCACTTTAGATTCCTCGACGCCTAAACGATCGACGATAATCTTAGTTACTTTCTCTAATACTTCTGCCATTGTTTACTTCACCTCCCTCCAAGTATTATATAGGATTTCTTCGTATTCGTAAACTATTAATTAAAAAAAGCCTACAAACCGAGCAAAAATCAGGAGTCACTCACCACATTTCCAAGCGAAACCTGTGACTTTCTGAAAACTACATGGTCATGCCGCCGTCAACCGCAATTGTCTGTCCAGTCATATAACTCGAAACATCACTCGCTAAGAACAAGACTGCATTAGCAACATCTTCCACCGATCCGTATTTGCCAAGTGGAATTTGTGCTAGCATCGCCGTTTTTGTGGCTTCGTCCAGTTCATCCGTCATCTCCGTTGCAATAAAACCTGGAGCCACTGCATTGACGTTAATACCACGTGATGCTAGTTCTCGCGCTGTTGTTTTTGTAAGACCGATGACACCTGCTTTACTTGCTACGTAGTTTGCTTGACCAGCATTTCCAATTAAACCGACGACAGATGTAATATTGATAATTTTACCATAGCGCTGTTTCATCATGGTTCTTGAAACGGCTTTCGTACAAAGGAACACACCTTTAAGATTCGTGTCGATCACCGCGTCCCATTCGTCCACTTTCATGCGCATCAATAGGTTATCACGCGTTATTCCCGCGTTATTCACTAAAATATCGATACGTCCATATTTCTCAACGGCTTCTTTGAAAAGTGCTTGTACGTCGTCTTCTACCGCTACGTTGGCTTTCATCGCGGCTGCTTCTCCACCGGCTGCTGTAATCTCATTCACGATTGCCTCTGCTGCTTCTTGGGAACCATTAAAATTAAAAAATACTTTTGCACCTTGTTTGGCAAGTGTCATCACGATTTCACGGCCGATACCGCGTGATCCACCTGTAACAAGCGCTACTTTATCTGTTAAAATCATTATTTTGCCTCCTTCAATGCCGTCGCAACTTCTTGTACAGAGGCTACGTCGCCTGCTGCTAAAATCGTCACGTCACGATTAATTTTCTTGATTAAACCAGAAAGTACTTTACCTGATCCGATCTCAACAAAGGTATCTACACCTTGCGCTACTAGATTCGTAATGATATCTTCCCACAAAACAGGCGCATAAATCTGTTTGACAAGTTTTTCAGGGATTTCATTTTTATCTGTCGTTGCTTTTGCATCTACGTTATTGACGACTGGTACGGCGCCATCTTGGAACGTCACTTGCTCAAGTTCCGCTTGGAATTGTTCAGCTGCCGGCATCATTAATTTAGAGTGGAAGGGTCCGCTCACAGCAAGTGGCATCACGCGTTTAGCGCCTGCTTCTTTTGCATTTGCACCCGCTTTTTCAACACCTGCAACCGTTCCTGAAATAACGATTTGACCTGGGCAATTAAGGTTCGCTAGCTGCACATCATCACCTGCTGCTGTCACAGCATCTGTAATCGCGCCTAATGCATCGCGATCTAAGCCTAGTACGGCTGCCATTGCGCCTTGACCATTTGGTACGGCTGCTTCCATCAATTTACCGCGACGGTGCACTAAATAAATCGCGTCTTCTGCTGTTAAAAAACCACCTGCAACCAGCGCGCTATATTCACCTAGACTATGGCCTGCAACAAAATCAGCCTTCACACCGTATGTCTCCAAAGCTCGTAAAATCGCCACGCTCGTTGAAACAAGCGCCGGTTGGGCGTTCTCTGATTTGGTTAGAAGCTCCATCGGGCCATCTTTGATCACATCCGTAAGGGCATAGCCTAACTTGGAATCCGCCGCTGTATAGACCGCTTGTGCTTCTTTATATTCTGCTGCAACATCTTGTCCCATCCCCATTTTTTGCGATCCTTGACCTGGGAAAACGAATGCTATTTTACTCATCTTTTGTGCCTCCTTGATTTGCTTTTTCTTGTTCAGCTTTTAAGTGGCCGCTTGCGACTTCCGTTTTTATAGTCTCTACCACTTGTTTTTGGACCATTTCACGTGCTTGACGAACGGTAGAAAAAATCGCCTGTGCGTTAGACGAACCGTGTGCTTTAATGACTGGCGCTTGAACGCCGAATAGGCATGCGCCGCCATATTCGCTGTAATCCATTTTCGCTTTTAGTTCCATCAAATCTTTTTTCAAGAAGGATGCCGCGATTTTATTTTTAAGACCGTTCATCAGGCTCATTTTCATCAGGCTAAAGAAGGCTCCGGCTGTTCCTTCGATCGATTTTAAAACCATGTTTCCTGTAAAACCGTCTGTTACGATAACGTCTGCCACGTCCATCATCACATCGCGAGCTTCAACATTGCCGATGAAATTATAAGAGGTCTGGTTCTTCATGAGTGCAAAAGCGCGCTTCGTCACGTCATTTCCTTTTGTTTCCTCGGTTCCGATGTTTAATAAAGCAACACGTGGACGTTCAATTTTCCGAACTTTTTCGGCGTAAACAGAGCCCATTAAACCAAATTGTAAAAGATGTTCGGGTTTGGCGTCAGAGTTTGCACCTAGATCAAGCATCACAAAGCCTTTTCCAGTTACGGTTGGCAGTGTTGGTGCTAGCGCTGGGCGATCAATGCCTTTAATACGGCCAACCACGAAAAGCCCTGTAGCCATGAGAGCACCAGTATTCCCCGCAGAAATGCAGGCATCTGCTTCGCCATCTTTTACTGCTTGTGCGGCTAACACCATCGAAGCTCTTTTTTTTCGTTTGACGGCACGAACTGGTTCATCATCGCTTTCGATTTTTTCGTCCGTATGTATAATTTGAATGCGCGTTTTATCTGCCAAATATTCATTTATTTTCACTTCATCACCAAAAAGTAGGAACTCGACATCTTTATATTGTGCTGCTGCTTTCATGACGCCTAGTACAATTTCTTTGGGCGCATTATCGCCACCCATTGCATCAATTGCAATTTTCATTTCACTTCAGTCCTTTTTACTTTTTTCCGTCGCGTGGTACATCTCGAATTTTCCTTTTAATACCACTTCATCGCCGACGTAGCTTAATACATCCACAATCGTAATCGATCTGCTGTCCCGTTCATTTCTTACTTTCGCTTTTGCTACGACACGCTCGCCTTCTTTCACAGAATGAATAAAGCGCACAGTGGCCTGCGTTGTTAAAGCAAGATCATTCGGAATAATAGCTGTTGCCAGGGAATTCGCTTGTGCAAAGAGATGATGTCCGCGTGCAATTTTATTTCGTTTAAAAACATGTTCTGGCCCCACTTCAAAAATGGAAATGGCTCCTTTATTTAATTCGATATCAATGATTTCACCAATAACTTCTTCGATTGGAAGGGAGCGAACGGCATCTGCGTAATTTTCAGAGGCCACATGTTTAATTCGTTCGCGAAGCTCTGGAATCGCGAGCGCAACTCGATCTAATCGAACTGTCTGTACACTGACTTGAAACTTTTCGGCCAATTGTTCGTCCGTAATGAACGGATTTTCTTCAATCGCTTGAACCAGCCGCGTTTGCCTTTCTTTTTTTGGATATTTTTTCATCCCAATTCCTCTCTCTTTTCACGCTTCTTATTTTAAAACTTTAATACCAGATACTAAGAGTAATATATAAAAAATGCTTCCAATATGCAAGCTTTAAGGCTTTCATGGTCTGTTGGAACTCAGTCTAATTTCTGTTCACTAAAGACACCATTGGCCTCGAAAAAGCCTCGTAACGGGGCATATTCTGCTGCCTCTAAAAACTTATCATGATAAATTATTTCGACGGCATCTTGGCGGGCAATTTCTAAAACACGATAGTCATGAACCATATCGGCGACTTTAAATTCTGGAATGCCGCTTTGCTTTTTACCGAAGAAGTCACCGGGGCCGCGAAGTTCTAAATCGCGTTCGCTGACAACAAAGCCATCGTTGGTTTCCGTCATGATGGTCATTCGTTCTTTGCCGACTTCCGTTTTCGGATCAGCGATAAGAACACAGTAGGATTGCTCTGCGCCACGACCAACACGCCCGCGCAATTGATGGAGCTGGGCAAGCCCGAATCGATCAGCATCATAGATGACCATCATCGTCGCGTTCGGTACATTAACGCCAACTTCGACAACAGTGGTGGACACAAGGCAATCAATTTTATGATCATTAAAATCACGCATAATCTGATCTTTATCCGCCGGTAAAAGTTTACCATGCATCAAGCCAGCAGAATGCCTCCCTTGCCACTTGCCATTCAAAATATTATACACATCAATCGCATTTTGAACGTCTAGCTTTTCCGATTCTTCGATGAGTGGGCAAATGACGTAAGCTTGCCGTCCTTTGGTGATTTCTTGTTCGATAAAACCGATGACGCGCTCAAGCATTTGATGTTTCACCCAATAGGTCTCAATTTGCTTCCGACCTGCTGGCAATTCGTCGATGACGGAAACGTCCATTTCGCCAAAAGCCGTGATGGCAAGCGTCCGCGGTATTGGTGTCGCTGTCATGAAGAGCACGTCAGGAAACGCACCTTTTTCGCGCAATACCCGTCGTTGTTCGACACCGAATCGATGTTGCTCATCCGTGATAACGAGTCCTAATTTTTGAAAGATGACTTCTTCTTGAATGAGTGCATGCGTCCCAACGAGTACATCGATCTGTCCAGCCTCAAGTAGCGCCAACATTTCACGACGACGCTTGCCTTTGACGCTACTTGTGAGGAGTCCAACGGTGACATCAAAGGGTTGCAACAAGTCGACCAATGAATTGGCATGCTGTTCGGCTAGTATCTCTGTCGGTACCATCAAAGCTCCTTGGAAACCACTTTTTGCCGCGGCATATAGGGCAATGGAAGCCACGACGGTTTTCCCAGACCCAACATCGCCCTGTAGTAAACGGTTCATATGGAAGTGCGATTTCATGTCTCCGCATATCTCATTCACGACACGCTTTTGCGCATCCGTTAGTGGAAATGGCAAGCGCTCAATATAATGACGCAATGCCTTCACGTCATAGTCAATCGAGACGCCGCCCGACCGCTCTCGTTCAATTTTGCGGAATAGCTGCATCTTTAATTGGAACAGCAGGAATTCTTCGTACACCATCCGTCGCCGCGCTTGTTTCAATTCTTCCGGACCTTTCGGAAAATGCAAGAATTGGACGGCTTCTGGCCGCGAAATAAGCTGATATTTTTGTAGCCATTTTTCAGGTAAAATTTCGACAACCTCTTGTCCATATACCTCAAATGCTGCCATCGTGAACTTTAGTAATGTCTTGTTACGAATCGTGCCCTTCAATCGGTACACGCCTTCTAGTGCCTCCTCGGATGTTTGGTGTCCTTTTTTATATTTACTTGCCGTTATTTGCGCGCGTCCTTTGTCCCATTTACCAGAAATCGTGACCTCGTCCCCAATCGTTAGCTTTCCTTTTATGTACGGCTGATTGAAAAAATCGATTTTAACGACTTGATGGCCTGACGCAACGCGAAAAGACAGCTTCGATTTTTTCCGTCCATAGTAGGCGAGAGTAGGTTCGGTCAAGACTTCTCCTTGCACCGTCACCCGCTCTTCATGCGCCACCTCGGACAAATCCCGCAACCGATAATCTTCATACCGATACGGAAAATTGAAAAGTAAATCTGCTACTGTCTCAATATCTAATTCTTTTAACGTTTTCGCTGTCTCAGCGCCGACACCTTTCACGTCTGTCACTGGAATATCATTCAGATTCTTCACGTTCCTCTTGCGGCGACAAACCAAAGATCTTTCTTTGTACTGCCCTACCAGTAGGTGTTGCCGCTAGACCTCCTTCACCAGTTTCACGCAATGAACTCGGCATTTGTAACCCCACTCGGTACATTGCCTCAATCACTTCATCACATGGAATTCTACTCTTAATGCCGGCTAATGCCATGTCCGCTGAAATCATCGCCTGCGAAGCTCCTAGCGCGTTACGTTTCACGCATGGTACTTCCACAAGTCCTGCTACAGGATCACACACGAGTCCAAGCATATTTTTCATCGTCATCGCCATTGCTTCCGCGGATTGTTCCGGTGTCCCGCCGGCCGCCTCCACGATAGCTGCTGAGGCCATCGCGCTTGCTGAGCCGATTTCCGCTTGGCAACCACCCGCCGCGCCAGAAATAAAGGCTTTATTGGCCACAACGAAACCGAAAGCTCCAGCTGTAAATAGGAAGCGTAACATATCATCACGTGTCATGCTAAGGCGATCTTTCACTGCATACAGCACACCAGGAACGACACCGGCGCTCCCCGCAGTTGGCGTTGCGCAAATAACTCCCATCGCCGCGTTGACCTCGTTCGTCGCAATCGCTTTAGCAACAGCATCCAAAATTGTTTCACCAGATAGCATATTTCCTTTTGCAATGTATTCGCGCATCAGAACCGCATCACCACCCGTTAATCCAGTCGTTGATTCCACGCCTTCTTCCCCGCGAGCAATCGCCTCTTCCATCACCGTCAAATTCCGGTCCATCACTTCTAAAATCGTTTCGCGCGTGTTATTCGTAACATTCATTTCACGCTCAATCATGATTTCAGAAATTCGTTTATTTTCGCGATTTGCGATATCCACCAGCTCTGCAACTGTATGAAACATAGTATAACCTCCTATTTGTTGTGGCTCTTACGAAGCGTACTCTGCTAAGTTAGAGCCTCAATATGCATGGGAACGTAGTGAGCATGTAATCCATGTGCTGCATCGTGTCCTGTGCCTTCGGATCCAGCTTCAGAAGCCAACCCCTCGAAACTTTCACACCCTCCAAGTTTTTTCGGGGCTAAACGGGCTTCCTCAGCTTTGTTGTGGCTCTTACGAAGCGTATTCTGCTAAGTTAGAGCCTCAATGCATGGGAACGTAGTGAGCATGTAATCCATGTGCTGCATCGTGCCCCGCGCCTTCGGATCCAGCTTCAGAAGCCAGCTCCTCGAAACTTTCTCGCCCTCCACAAAAACCAAGATCGGGTTTTCATTGCGGCCGCTCCAAGTTTTTTCGGGGCTAAACGGGCTTCCTCAGCTTTTCATTTGATCCAGCTTCAACGGCCAACTCCTCGAAAACTTCACGCCCTCCATAAAAAGCAAGATCGGCTTTTTACTGCGGACGCTCCAGTTTTTTTCGGAGCTGAACGGGCCGTTTCAGCTTTTCGTTTTTCATAATACAAAACTGGCCACCTGGTAAATATCCGGCAACTGCTTAATTTCGTCTAGCACAACTTGTTCGACAAGCTGATCGACCTCGAGCACCATCAAAGCTTCGTCACCTTTTACTTTTCGAGATACTTTCATTTGTCCAATATTAATTTCGTGCTTTGCAAAAATTCCTGACACAGCTGCAATCGCACCAAACTGATCTTTATGTAATACTAAAACAGCAGGCGACATACCGGTAAACTCTAGTTCAAACTCATTCAAACGTACAATTTCCACCTTGCCACCACCGATAGAAGCGCCGACTAAAGTTGTTTGTTGCATCCCATTTTTGAGCACTAATTTTACAGTATTGGGGTGAGCCGCTTCCTCAAGCTCCTCGATAAAATTAATATGCATGCCCCACTCATTGGCGAGCTTGATCGCGTCTGGCATCCGTTCATCGTCTGTTTCAAAGCCGAGCAAGCCGCCGATTAAAGCGACGTCCGTCCCATGCCCCTTATACGTCTTCGCAAAAGAACCATACAAATGAATATCCACCTGCATTGGCATTTCATTAAACACACTTCGCGCAACAGCACCAATCCGACAAGCCCCGGCCGTATGCGAACTCGAAGGTCCAACCATCACCGGTCCAATAATATCAAACACACTATTAAATTTCATCTCACTTCACCCCTTCATGTTTTTTATAAAACAAGGTACCACCTACGAACAAAGCCGAAGACCGCCAAACCTCAGCGGCGCGGCAAATGTTCATATCCTAGGCAAAGCCGAGCACCGAAGCGGAGCGTACGACTGTACGTGAGCATCGGAGCACAGGCTTTAACGACGGAGATGGACGTTTGCCGTGCCGCTGAATGACTACTCGACGGAGAAGATGTATGGATATACCGGCTGCCCACCCGAATGAATCTCAAACTCAATTTCTGGAAAATCGTTTGACACTTGCTCGGCAATGTTCTCAGCATCTATTTCCGTCACGTCTTCCCCGTATAGCAACGTCACAATTTCGCTATATTCATCCACCATTTCCTTCAGTGTCGCAATCGTCGCCGTAGCTAAACTTGGATGGCTCACTTTGATATCGCCTTCTACCATCCCGATGTACTCATCTTTCTTAATTGTCACACCATCAACGGTTGTATCGCGAACTGCTGTTGTCACTTGACCACTCGCGATATCTTGAATCGCCGCAGTCATTTCATTCGCATTATGTTCAAAACTAACCTCCGCTTGGAATACAAGTAATGCTGCCATACCTTGAGGAATCGTCTTCGTCGGAATAATTTTGACCTTATCTTCTCCTAAAATAAGTGCGGCTTGATCGGCGGCCATTTGAATGTTTTTGTTATTTGGCAAAACAAAGACTTGCTCGGCGTTCGCTGATTCGATTGCTTTCACAATATCTTCCGTACTTGGGTTCATCGTTTGACCGCCAGAAAGTACGACGGTTGCGCCAACACTTTCAAATAAACGTTTAATCCCTTCACCAACAGAAACCGTTACGATGCCGTATGCTGCTTTTTCGGAAGCTTCCGGAGCTTTGTCCTTCAATACTTCCCGATGTTGTTCACGCATATTCTCGACTTTCATTTTGATGAGGCTTCCGTACTGTTGGCCGTAATTAAATACGTCTCCAGGATGTTCTGTATGGACGTGAACTTTGGCAACTTCCTCATCCGCCACGACAAGCAAGGAATCACCCATTTCGGCAAGGTCATCGCGAAACTTCTCTTCATTAAATTTCTTTTGACCTGGTTTGTTTTCGTTGATTTGTACCATTATTTCTGTGCAATAACCAAATACGATTTCCTCGGTCGACATAACATCTTGCACATGGCGGTGGTGCTCTGCGTTAATGAGCTCGCCCATGGAAGCCGTGTAATTCGTGATCCCATCTTCATTACCAGTAAGCGCTGCATAAAATCCTTCGTAAATGATAATAAGTCCTTGTCCGCCACTGTCCACGACGCCAACTTCTTTCAAAACTGGTAACATTTCTTGGGTTTTTGCAAGCACAATTTTACCTTTTTCAAGGATTTGTTGCATCACAAATTCGATATCGTCGGATTCGTTTGCAGCTACCACACCTGCTTTTGCGGCTTCACGGGCAACGGTAAGAATCGTCCCCTCCACCGGTTTCATCACTGCTTTGTAAGCTGTTTCCACGCCAGCTGTGAATGCTGCGGCTAACTCTTTTGTATTTAATTCTGTTTTTCCCTCGATTGCTTTGGAAAAACCACGGAAAAGTTGGGATAAAATAACCCCAGAATTACCGCGCGCTCCCATGAGTAAACCTTTAGCAAGACTTGTTCCTACCGCACCCACTGTGCTCAAGCTATTGCGACCAACTTCTTGCGCGCCGCTAGTCATGGATAAATTCATATTGGTTCCTGTATCGCCGTCCGGTACGGGGAAGACGTTTAACGAATCGACAAAATCCGCATTTTTTGCTAAGTTCTCTGCTCCAGCTGCGATCATTGCCGCTAGCTTTTCTCCATTCAATTGATACATACTCACGATTACGTATCCTCCCTTATGCTTCGTTCGTCACACGGACACCCTGGACATAGATATTCACAGAATCTACTGTGATGCCCAACGTTTTTTCTAACGTATATTTCACGCGCTCCTGTACGTTGTGAGCGACCTCAGAAATTTTAGTACCAAAACCGACGATAATATACATATCAATGTTTAAACCGTCATCTTCTTGACGAACAATGACACCTTTCGTGTAGTTCTCACGGCGCAATATATCCGTCAGGCCATCGCGTATTTGATGCTGACTGGCCATCCCTACAATGCCGAAATTCTCCTCTGCTGCCCCACCAGCAAGCGTTGCAATCACTTCTGTAGTGATATCAATTTTGCCGAGCTTTGTTTCCATTTCAATTGTCATCTTTATGTTCCTCCTTAGGTTAAGTAAGGTTTTCAGAAGAAGCCGACGCTTCATGCCAGCTCCCTAAGTATCTTTCATAAAAATTATTCTAACATCGCTGTTCTTCTCTATTCTACTATATTAAAGGAGGGTTGGGAAGGAGTTTGTTGCTAAGGCTTTTAGGAAGGGTAATTTAGTTCCTCACGAGTGCGAAAAGAGGGAGTATTTGTTCCTTTTCTGTCGAGGCTAACGGGCTGTTTCAGCTTTTCGGTCTGTCAAGTAAAAAATCTTTGCAGGTTTTTCGCTTAAGAGGTTGCAATTGGATGTGGTTTATGATAAATTATTGTAGTGTATGAAAAACAAAAAGCTATTTTTATGCGATAGATGGGTAATTAACAGCTTTTTTGAAGTAGCTCTGTAAGGAGGGAAATAACGATGGCAAAAGTATGTGTAGTAACAGGTCGCAAAACTCGCTCTGGTAACAAACGTTCCCACGCGATGAACGCAAGCAAACGTACTTGGAAAGCAAACTTGCAAAAAGTTCGTATCTTAGTAAACGGCAAACCTAAAAAAGTTTGGGTTTCAGCTCGTGCGCTTAAATCTGGTAAAGTTGAACGTGTTTAATAAGAAAATGAATGCATAAATGGTACCTATAGAATGAACACTTCAAAAATAGAAGTGCATTCTATAGGTATTTTTTGCATACTCAAAAAACAGAAGCACAACTTGCATAAAGAAGCCTTTATTCACTCCAATCAAGGAAGCCATTATACAAGTCCTATCTACCAGTGCTACAATGATACTCTCCCATATAAGTATCATTTTATAAGCAGGTAACATTAACTAGTTTTTCGCTGATTGCACTCAATAGTTCATTCATAATTAAACCTCTACTAAGCACTTGGATGATCAGTTACAAAAGCATTCCTAGCATTACTTTCAACAACTGAATCCTCCTCAATTATTGTGAAATCATCACCAAATTGCTTATTTAAACGCTTAGTTGCTTCGTGTTCATCTAACCCCCCTTATATTAACAGCATAAAGAAAGAGCATCACTTTTTTTCAGAGTGCCCTTTCTTTGGGTATTAATGGTATCTACTTAACTACTATAATCTCTACATTTTCTTTCTCTTCTTCCTTTCCTCTCTTCTCCAAGTAACAAAGAATACGACAATGATAAAGAATAACATTCCGTAATTGGGGTGTCCTATAAAAAAACCTATTATACTACTTACAGCAATTGCTATAAAGACACTCCAATAAGGATGCTCATCATAAAAATGATTCAATTTCTTAAACAATGCCTTCATCCCCATACCTCCATTTCCTATTATTTGGTGGTATACCTAGTTGCAACGTGCTTACCCGCAGCATTGTACCCCAATTGTTTATAGAACCCAACCCAACCATTGTTGTTTTTATCCCATTTTTTAGCCACTGCATTACCAGGTCTTGCACCATGATCCGACATTTGAGCAAGGTTTAGCAAGCCTACCGTAGCTGCAGTTGGTATTCCAATAACAGCTACAATAGCTCCTACTCCAGTGTACATAGCAGTATTAATCGCCCCTGCTACAATACTTCTTGATACAGCAATGTGTGTGTACGTCCATTTACCCCACTTGGATACTTGAGTAGAACCTGGCCCTGCTCGTAACATACTTCCTTCCTCTTCCTCAGATACAATAAGTTCATCGTCCTCCTCCAATGGTCCCAACTCTTCGGATTCTTTATCCGCTTCGTTATCACTTGGATGTATTTCTACTACATTTCCATCTATTACTGTTTTTGCTCCATCACTAGGTAAAGCCTCAATATCGATTGTATTATTTTGATTGAGAGCAATCGTTTGCCCGTCTTCATCATAGGCAGTGACCTTCGTCCAATATACATTTCTATCAGAATAAACGCTGTTGTTTACCTGGTAAACAAGACTTGGAGTAATCGATAGGTCTGCCCCACTACCATCCAAATGCAATGAACCTTCACCTCGACTTATTTCGTCAATTGTAGGCCATAAGTTTTGATATTGTGACGTCCAACTTGTTTCTGTCCCTACATCAAAGCTATTGTATTTTAATCCATCGAAAACCCACACTTTATACCCTTGGGCTCCCGTTACTTCACTCCATTCTAGATCAATTGCCCCTACTTCTTCATCAATTCCTCTCGATGATATGTCTACATCACTAACTACTTTATACGGCATTGTCACAACACCCGCTTCAGAGACCGGCGTCTCTCCATCAGCTAGGACTGCAATAACGCGAGTATAATAGAATAAACGGTCACTGTAGTTTACACTTGGATTCGCTTGATTCGCTACAGTATATGTTTTCATCGGATCTATGGGTAGCTCACTACCCGTTCCATCTGTATGCAATTGGTAGTTTCCATTCACAATATCTGTTTTAGTTGCCCATATTTTCTTCCCTTTGGTACTCCAGCTGGTCACTTTACCAACGTTTACATACTGATAATTAAATCCGTTGAACAGCCCAACTTTATAGGAAATCGCATCGGTTACAGGTTGCCAACTGACATCCAAATACCCTGTACTTGCTTCACCTTCGGAACGATGACTCGTAACCATTGGTTTCGCCATTTGCTCGATTGGCATGATTGCATCCGTGATATCCGATGTTGGACCGTCTCCCCACGGATATACCGCTAGTATACGCACAATATACTTCTTCTGATTGCGCAAGCCAAACGTACTGCCTGCTTGATACCCATTCTCATACAACACACGTGGATCACTCGCAAATTCCACGCCCTTGCCATCTTGGTGGAACTTGTATTGTTTATTCGCTATTTCTGCTTGTGTTGGGAAGATATTTTTCCCTTTTGTAGACCAATTGGTCACATTTCCTGTATTGAAATACTCATAGTTGTAGCCGTTGCTGATCACTACTTTATAATCAATCGCACCGGATACGGCTTGCCATGAGATATCCATGTACCCTGTACTAGTTCCTGCACCATTTGATACCGTTTTAATGGTTGATTTCTCTGGTTTCGCTGGTAATGTTTCTGGTGGCATAACTGCCTCCGTAATATCGGATGTTGGGCCATCTCCGCTAGCATAGATGGCTAAAATACGGACAATATATTTCTTTTGTCCACGCAATGTCCAGGTCGTTCCTGCTTTAAATGTATTCTCGTATAATTGCGTCGGATCATTCGCAAATTCTGTTCCTTTTCCATCCGTATGGAAACGATACAAACCTTTGTCTAGTTCTGCTTTGGTAAGGAAAATACCTTTGCCTTTCGTCGTCCAGGATGTCACATTTCCTACTGAAAAATACTCATAGTTATAGCCGTTACCAATAATCACTTTATACCCTGTCGCACCTGGCATCGCTTTCCATGACAAGTTCATCGCACCTGTTCCAGTTCCAACACCGTTCGATACGGTTTTAATCGTTGCTTTTTCTGGTTTATCCTGTACACTTCTTAACATTCTTTTACCCTCATAGTAAGGATCTGTCCAATCGCCGTCTACCTTCACGGAAGAGACTTCTGTCTTCTTATCTTCTGTCATGTGTGTGTCTTGCTGTTCATTTTCCGTTTGTTCCTCTACAACTTCTGTTTTTTCTGGCGTGCCTTCTATTGTTCCTTCTGCTGGTGGCACTCCTTGTTCCGCATGCGGTTCGTATGCTGGAATCGTAGACACGATCATCGCAATGGAGATCATGACTAATAGTACTCGTGATAGTCCCTTTTTCATCTTGTTAAGCCCCTTTTCTGTTTGTAATTGAGCAATACGTCTCCACTAAAATGTATCACACAACACTTGTAAATAGCAATCTCTTTTTTCTTATATTTGTAAATATGGGCGAACCATCGTCGTGTATTTCTCCCATATTTTACTATTCCAATGCTTGGAGTCAAGTGTTATCAGAACATTTCACTTCTTGTTATACTTTTACTTCTCTTCTCCTGTTAAACGTCTATTGAATCTGGGTCTATTTTATGCTATGATTACCGCACAGTACATGTCTTCATGTATTTTTCTACGATAGCATTTTATATCCCTTTAAGTGCTATCTCTTTTCTACAAACTCTGTATAAAGAAGATGCCTATCACCAAACGTGGTGACAAGCACCTTCTTTTTTGTATTAAGATGGTCTACTTGGTAACATTGGTACCTCTTGTTCTTTTTGTAACGTGTCCGTGGCGCGGTCGTAAATTTTGGCCGTGATTTGACTGGTGGCGTTAGGCTGAATAGCAAGACCCCTAGGCACATACCATAACTTGCTTTTTTGATCCATGTTCGTTTGCTCGTCATTTAAATTTAGCTCCTTTACGCTTGTTTGCTTGATATCGTGGACGAAGGAATAGCCAAGTGCCTACCAGTAACAAGGTCAGTCCCCATCCGATGGAATGCGTGGTGCGATCCCCCAACGAGGGCAGGGTCGGTCCGGGAACAACTGGCACCACCGATGGACTTACTTCGGAGGACACTCGCGTCGGTAAAGGAAGCGTTGGTGTCCTTGTATCCTCTGTCACAGGAGATGTTAGTGAAGGCTTCGGCGGCGTGGTGTGCCCCTCCTCCACTGGATCAATCGCTTCGATGGGCTCGTCCAGCGCATACACAAAGCGCACCGTTTGTGCGGATGGACCGAAGATCCCCGTCGCGTTCGCTGGGTGTTGGGAAACATGGTACCCCGGAATCACTTTGGCTTTCGCGTGATACGTCTCCCCTGCGTGCCCCTGCAGGATGTCTTCTTCCGCTACGGCTTTCCCTTGTGTATCCACATGTTGGACCGTGACCGGTTGCACGACTGGCAACGCTTGTTTGGTATAGACAAAACGAACCGTTTGTGCCACCGCTTGGAAGGTCCCGGTATGATTACTTGGTAGGCTGGTCAGTTGGTAGCCTGAAATCGTTTTAACCTCGGCTTGGTATGGGGCACCAAATGCCCCTATCAAGGTTTCCTCTTGTGTTAGGGCTTGCCCTTGGTCATCCACATATTGTACCGTGACCGGTTGCGCCATAGGTGGGACAGTCTCTTGTGCGTAGATAAAGGTCACCGTTTGCGCTTCTGTACCAAAAGTGCCCGTTTGATTGGCTGGTGTCGTGACAAGTCGGTACCCTAAAATAGCCTGGGCTTCAGCTTCATACGTATCCCCCAAAGCTCCTGTCAACACTTCTTCTGGTGCTAAGACCTTCCCGTTGGTATCTAGATGACGCACTGTGACCGCTTGACTGACAGGGATGGCTTCCTTGGTATAGACAAAGGTCACCGTTTGCGCCTCGGTGCCGAAAGTTCCTACCCGATTGATCGGTTCTTCGGTGAGCTGATACCCGTTAATCGTTTTAGCTTGGGCTTCATACGCTTCGCCCAACACCCCCGTTAAACGTTCCTCTGGCGCTAAAAATTCGCCTTTTTCATCCACATAACGGACGGTGACGGGTTGAACCGTTGCTTTCGCAGGTAGTACTCGTTGTTTGAAGACAACGGTCATAAAATTGCCTGTTGATGCCCCGTCCTTTGGTCCCTGAAAAGTAACTTGTCCTTTTTCCCCACTTTCTTCCCACCGCATGTATGGCGTCGTATATTTTCCCCCACGTAACTTGCCATCTAGCTTTACCGAGCCATACGTAGAAGCGTCCCCAAATGGATCGAACGCCTGCATAAAGACAGGTTCCCCGACGTAGGCATCCGGGAGTTGCACCTCACTTCGTAATTCCCATGTATTACTTGCATCCTGGATGAGCGGTAAGTGTTGTAACGGTCGAAAATCACTGACACTCGTAGTCAAATACAACTTCTTCAGGTTCGTCAGCTGCCGAAAAGGTGCCAAGCTTTGAATGTTATTTTCCATATCCAAATTGATATATTCCAGTTTCGTTAATCCTGCAATCGGACTCGCATCTGTGATGTTGTTGTCACTTAAATCTAAATACCTGAGATTGGTTAAGTTTTTTATCCCCGAAATATCTTGCACTCTACTCTTTACGATGGAGAGCTCTTCTAGTTTATCTAGACCGGCTAATCGATCTAGATTTTCTACAAAACCGCTCCATACACCATCTCCAATGCTTAGCCTCTTTAAATTATGCAGATATTGGACGCCTTCGATTTCTCTCATTGGATTATCGGTAATATCCCAATTTTCGTTGATTTCTGTCACTCGGTTGAGTTCTTCTTGTGTGACCTTCTGGTCCAGATCTAAATCTTCAAAATAGACGTGGGGATAAATTTGTTTCGCCACTGTTATCGCTAATTTTTTATCTGGAAAAAGCGAACGATAGGTACTATTGGCTGGAAGGAGTGTTGCTGCTTCTTTGGTATAGACAAACGTCACGGTTTGCGCCTCGGTGCTGAAAGACCCTACCCGATTCGCTGGTTCTTTGGTGAGTTGGTAGCCGTCAATCGTTTTGACTTGGGCTGTATACGCTTCGCCAAGCACCCCCGTTAAACGGTCCTCTGGCGCTAAAGCACCGCCTTGGTCATCCACATAACGGACGGTGACGGCTTGGACAGTTGCTTTCGCAGGTAGTACTCGTTGCTTAAAAACGACACTTATAAAACGATTGGAATTGGTGCCACCTACGGGTCGCTGTGTAAAGGTAACCCTGCCAACGGTTCCCTGTTTTGTCCAAATGACCTGATTATTTTGGTATGCGTCCAATCCCTGCCATTTATCGTCCAAGTAAACGGAACCATACGCCACCTGTTGCCCAGTAGGATCAAACGCCTGCATAAAGACAGGTTCCCCGACATAGGCATCCGGGAGTTGCACCTCACCCCGTAATTGCCATGTGCTACCTTCATCTTGGATTAATAGTAGGTTCTGTAATGGTCTAAAGTCACTGACACTCGCACTCAAATACAACTTCTTCAGGTTCGTCAGCTGCCGAAAAGGTGCCAAGCTTTGAATGTTATTTCGCATATCCAAACTAATATATTCCAGCTTGGTTAATCCAGCAATCGGGCTCGCATCTGTGATTTCATTATCGGTTAAATTCAGATACGTCAGATTGCTTAAGTTTTTTAATCCTGAAATGTCCTCTATATCCTGATATGGTAAATATAAACTCACCAAATCCGCAGATCTAGATAATCCATCCAAGTTCTGAATATCACCAGAATCCAAGTATGATGTTTCTCTCGTAATAAACAATTCCTTAAGGTGATGTAAATACTGCGCGCCTTCTAAGCTAGTATACCAATTGTCACTGATCGCACTAATTTTCACTATTTGATCTAATTTTTCCTGTGTTACTTCACCATCTAGAAGCGCATCCCCTGCAGCAGTCATGACGGCTGCTCCAAAACAGACATCTTTAAATAGCGAGCGGTAAGTGCTGTTTGGGGGTACTACATGTGTCGCGTACTGCAAAGTAACTATTTGTTTTTCTTCTGAAAATGTACGTGTCATACTCACTGGTGCCTTCCATATTTGATAACCCTCGATTTTCTGTACTTGAATATCATAGGACTCTCCATATTCTCCATGTACTTCCTTTGGCGAGATGATATTATCACCAAATTCGTCAACGTAATGGATTGTAATTGATTTTGCTTCTGCGGCTTCATAGATAATCACTACTGTTTGGACTTTATCAGAGAAATGTCCCTTACTATTAGTTGGTATCTCCGCTACTTTATAACCTGCTATTACTTTAGGTTTTGCTTCATATGAGTTATTATAGCTCCCGATTAATTTTTCTTGTGCTGCAATTTCATTTCCTGATTTATCTACATGTTTGACAATAACAGGCTGTACTTCTGGGCTATCACCTGATGCTACAGTGATTTCGCCAATGCGCTGCCCATCTACTATGGCTTGGTACACACCTTCTGACTGGTTTTTATTCATCGTTATACGTAACGTTGGTTCTGTCTCTCCTACTAATATTTTACCGTCTTTTTCCCATGAGACTGCTGGTAACCAACCTTTTCCCGATGAGAACTTGTACACCATGTCTTTTACTTCCAAATCTAGCGCTTGCCCCTCGTTTAGATAATAATACATCTGTTTGTTGGTGTAGGAACTTTTGCGATTTTCAACTGTCAAAACGGCACCTTCCTCGACACCAGAAGCAGGCCAACCATGTTGTGCATCTAATACTTCTTTCAACTGGGAAACGGTAGGGCTTCCCTTTAAGGTGTAGCGATGCAGGTCAGGGTTTTTTTTGAAGGCATTTGGACCTACTTGTCGTAATCCGAGCGGAAATTGAATTTCTTGTAATTTATTTTCCCAAAAAGCCATCTCACCAATAGTTTCCACTCCCTCTGGTAAATCAAGCTTTTTTAACCGATTGCCAGCAAATCCAGATTCACCGATGGAAAACAAATTTTTAGGTAATTTTACTTCTACTAAGCGATTACTGGCAAAAGTCCCATCAGCAATCTTGCGTATACTGTCTGGCAATTGTAACGTAGAAATTTCATTAGCGGCAAAAGCACCCCTTCCTATATCCGTCGCTCCAACGACCCTCAAATGCTTTATCTTGTTGAAAGCAAAAGCATCTTCTCCTATCTGCTTGACATTTTCGGTAACTAATAATTCTGTTATATCATTAAACATAAAGGCCCTATCGCCTATCTTTTGTATTGTTTTCGGTATATCTATGCCTGATAGCATATTCATATGAAAAACATCATCCCCGATTGCTGTGACAGTGTAGGTTTCACCAGCTATTTGAATTTCTTCAAGAATATGATCCGCAAAAAATCCTTCTATCCCAATAATTGTCGCTGTTTTTTGTATCGGATCATAGCTATACGTGAAATGATCTAACTTAATTTGATTTTGTTTTGCTTCGCTGTTTTTCTCTATGTTTGTAGACATCAGTTGAGGCATTTCTGCATAAACAAATGGCGTTTTCACACTTATAAGTAAAGCTACAATACAGCACCAGACCCCGATTTTCTTCATTTTTATTCTCCCCTTTTAATATTTTCTTCATTATAACTTTTCCCTCACTAAATAGCTGTGTACAAAATAAGACTTTTACATTGCTAAAACAGCCATTGGATAGCGTTTTCATTACAAGTTATTCCATATAAACTAATAGAAAAACAGAATTCCCATCAACTTGCAACGGAAATTCTGTTTTTCTACGTTTGAGAGAAGCTCTCCTTACTCAATATTTAGTAAACTACTTAATCACAATTGTCTCTAAACCAACTAATTTGGCCCAAGTTAGAATTTGATCGGTTGTTACGTTTAGTGAAACAACCGTATGATGGCCACCGCCGGCTTCAAGCCAAGCATGGACACCTTCATGGAAACCTGGCTTCACTTCCCATAAAACACGCGCAACTGGCAAATTGGGCGCAGGTTCTGTTGGCTCGAATGCGGATACTTCATTAATTAAGAGTTTGTAATGTGTGCCGAAGTCTGCCATCGAGACGACTACTCCATCCCCAGCTTTCCCATCAAAAACAAGTCGCGCTGGATCCTCACGATTTCCCATGGAGAGCGGTGAAACGACAATTTTAGGCTTGTTAACGGCAAGTGTCGGATCTACTTCCATCATATGTGATTGCAAAATGGCTTCCTTCCCAGCTGCTAATTCATACGTATAATCTTCCATAAAGCCAGTATTCTCATTGTGAGCCATCACCTTCATCAAACGATCAATGGCAGCCGTTTTCCAGTCGCCTTCACCGGCGAAACCATATCCTTCTGCCATCAAACGCTGCACAGCAAGGCCTGGTAATTGCTTCATGCCATAAAGGTCTTCAAAATTAGAAGTAAAGCCAGTATAATCTCCTTGTTCAAGGAAACGACGGATTCCAATTTCTTGACGAGCTTGTACTTTTACGTGTGCTTCCCACGTTTTTTGATTGTAGTCACCATATTCAAAGTCATATAGCTGTTTATACTCGTCAAACAAGGCATCTACTTCATCATCGGTTACCGCGTCGATAACCTGAACTAAATCATTAATTCCAAAATAATCCACAACCCAACCAAATTGGATTTGCGCTTCCACCTTGTCTCCTTCTGTTACACCAACATTTCTCATGTTATCCCCGAAACGCGCGATTTTAATCGTAAAACTCTCCTCGTAAGCAACTGCTACATCCATCCAACAAGCAATTTCTGTCATTACGCGTTCCGTTTTCCAATAACCCACGACTATCTTATTTTGTTTGCCTAGCCGCGCATTAATAAAGCCATATTCACGATCGCCATGCGCGGATTGATTCAAATTCATAAAGTCCATATCAATCGTTTTCCACGGAATACTTTCGTTGAATTGTGTAGCTAAATGAAGCAGTGGTTTTTGTAATAATTTTGTGCCACGAATCCACATTTTAGCTGGCGAAAACGTGTGCATCCATGTGATTATACCGGCAACTTCATCCCGATAATTCACTTCTTTCATGATTTTTGTGATCGTATCTGCCGTTACTGCAAGCTCCTTTAGAATGAGGGGATAGGGCAAATTCCCGCTTTTATTCAGCGCATCCACCATTTCTTCTGCGTTTTTCTTTACACTTCTTAACGCCTCTTCCCCATACAAATGCTGTGAACCCACGACAAACCAAAATTCTTTTTCCACTATTTTTAACATTTTCACTTCAGCTCCTTTTATTTGCTTTGCCCATAATAAGCATTTTGTCCATGTTTTCTTAAATAATGTTTATCAAGTACCCTTCTCGGGAGTTCTTCTGCATAGCTATTCAATTGCCTTGTGAAATAATTCATCTTACAGACCTCATCTAGAACCACTGCGTTCATCACTGCGTTGGCGGCACTTCCACCCCAAGTAAACGGTCCATGTCCATGAAGCAAAACTCCAGGTACGTCTGCCGGATTAATGCCCCGCTTATGAAACGTTTCTACAATCACATTTCCTGTTTCATGCTCGTATCCAGTATCAATCTCCTCTTGCGTTAAAATTCGTGCACAGGGAATAGCACCAAAAAATGTATCTGCATGTGTTGTTCCCATCGCAGGCACATCGAGTCCCGCTTGCGCCCAAATCGTGGCCCACGTCGAATGTGTATGCACAATACCACCGATTCCAGGAAACGCTTTGTATAATACCGCATGCGTTGGCGTATCCGACGATGGATTTAAATCCCCCTCTACGACTTGATTGTCCAAATCGACAACAACCATATCGGAAGCTTTCATTTCTGCATAGCCAACACCGCTTGGTTTAATGACAAAACATTTAGACGCCGGATCAAACGCACTCACATTTCCCCAAGTGTATTGAATGAGCCCACGCTCCGGTAATTCCAAATTGGCTTGAAAGACCTCTTCTTTCAAATCTTCTAACATCGAAAATTCCCTCCAGTCTATATCAATTTTTCAATCGCTTGCTTTTCAATGGCAATTCCCCCGCGGTAGCGCTTCATGAACACATCATAGCCATTCATCTCAGCGTCAGTCGGTTTAAGCGTCACACCCTGATCCTCTTTAAATACCTTTTGTTCCAAAAACTCAGCCAAAGTTTCTCCCGTTCCGAGCTTCATGTACGAAGCAAGCAACGCAATTCCCCAGGCGCCACCTTCACTGGCTGTATTCATGACAGTAATAGGCGCTCTCATCGCTGCCGCAAGTACACGCTGGCCAACCTCAGGCGTTTTAAAAATTCCACCGTGCCCAACTAGCTTATCAATTTGAATGTGTTCTTTTTCTAAAATATCTAACCCCATCCGCATGGCACCAAACGCACTAGCAAGGTGAACACGCATAAAATTAGCCAAATTGAATCGGCTGTCTGGCAAGCGAACAAATAGCGGTCTACCCTCATTGACACCTGTAATATTTTCACCAGAGTAGTAGCCATAAGAAAGCAAACCGCCACAATCTGGATCACCATGTAACGCTTCCTTCAAGAGCACCGAAAACAACCTATCTTTACTAACTTCCAGTCCTAATGCCTCCGTCACTTCTTGAAACAGTTGCATCCATGCATTTATATCAGATGAGCAATTATTCGTGTGTACCATAGCAACGAGATCCCCAGATGGCGTTGTCACTAAATCAATCTCGGGGTACACTGCTTGTAATTCTTTTTCTAGCACAATCATCGCAAAAGCAGAAGTACCCACCGATACATTTCCAGTTCGTTTCGCTACGCTGTTCGTGGCAACCATGCCCGTTCCCGCATCTCCCTCCGGTGGACAAATCGGAATCCCCGGCTTCAAATTACCAGTTGGATCAAGCAAATAGGCACCCTCTTGTGTGAGTTTACCTGCTTCTTCCCCAGCAAGAGACACTTTAGGTAAAATCTGATTCAAATGTAAAGTAACGCCTTCTTTTTCAACTAATTGTTCCAAAGTAGCGGCCATTTTTTGATTATACGTTTTCGTTTTCATGTCAATCGGAAACATTCCCGAAGCGTCGCCTATTCCGATGGTCCTCTCACCAGTCAATTGCCAGTGTATGTAACCAGCAAGCGTCGTTAGATAATCAATGTGGGTGATATGCTCTTCTTTGTTTAAAATAGCTTGGTATAAATGAGCAATGCTAAAGCGTTGTGGGATGTTGTAGTTGAAACTCTCTGTTAATTTCTTTTCTGCTTCTTCCGTCATGGAATTGCGCCATGTTCGGAATGGAACTAATAATTGTTTATCCTCATCAAAAGCCATGTATCCGTGCATCATTGCACTAAATCCAATGGCCCCCACGGAAGAAAGCGTCTCACCATACTTCTCAAAAACTTCAGATGCCAGCTTGCGATAACTCATTCGTAAGCCCTTCCAAATATTATCGAGCGAATATGTCCAGATGCCATTTTCTAATTGGTTTTCCCATTCATAATATCCAGTAGCTACTGCGCTGAATTTAGAATCCATCAGAACAGCTTTAATTCGTGTCGATCCCAACTCGATGCCTAAAGATGTACGGCCATCAATTATATCCAACATCTCCTGCGCTTTTACTTCTTCTGTATTAATTTTAAAAACCTCCTTAAAAAGCTTATCAAATCATTTGTTTTTAGTGGCGATTACAATTTAAATCTACCTTTTTTGTACGTACATGTCAACTAAAAAAGGTAAAAAATATTAAAAAAGCTTGATATGTACGAACAAATATTGTAAAATGAAAATGCTTACAAAAATTATGTTAAATCGATTATGAAAAAGAAGGGATTGAAAACAATATGAAAAATGAAAAGAAAATTTCCGCATCATTTATCTACTTTTTTGGAGCTTTTGGTGGAATCTTGTTTGGTTACGATATCGGAGTAATGACTGGAGCGCTACCATTTCTACAAGATGACTGGAACCTCGCGGGGCATGCGGGGCTAATAGGCTGGATTACATCTGCGGTGATGCTAGGCGCTATCTTTGGGGGTGCAATGGCCGGAATACTCTCCGATCGATTAGGTCGGCGCAAGATGATTTTAATTTCTGCTGTTATTTTTGTCATCGGATCTATTCTATGCGGAATCGCCCCACACAATGGGCAATATTACTTAATTGCAGCCAGAGTATTGCTCGGATTAGCAGTAGGGGCTGCATCAGCGCTTGTTCCATCTTACATGTCAGAAATGGCACCTGCTAAACTACGTGGACGCTTATCTGGAATCAATCAAGTGATGATCGTTTCTGGTATGCTCCTCTCCTACATTGTTGACTTTCTACTAAAAGATCTACCTGAGGCATGGGCTTGGCGCTTGATGCTTGGATTGGCAGCGGTTCCAGCAATTATTCTTTTCTTTGGTGTATTAGCGCTTCCGGAATCTCCACGTTTCCTAGTCAAATCCACAAAGCTAGACGAAGCCCGTAAAGTGCTCAGCTACATTCGCAAACCGGAAGAAGTGGAACAAGAACTAGATCAAATAAGTAAAACTGCTCAGCAAGAAGCCCAAATAGCGCATACAACAAATTGGGGAACCCTCCTCACGAGCCGTTACAGGGCACTTGTTATCGCCGGAATCGGTATAGCCGCTTTTCAACAATTCCAAGGGGCCAACGCCATTTTTTATTACATCCCACTAATCGTTGAAAAAGCAACGGGACATGCTGCCAGTGAGACGCTGATGTGGCCTATCATTCAGGGGGTCATCCTTGTTCTTGGCGCGCTATTCTTCTTGGTCATTGCAGACAAGTTTAATCGCCGCACCTTACTAACTGTTGGTGGAGCCGTGATGGGACTTTCTTTCATCTTGCCAGCAATTTTAAATACCTTTGTGAAATCGGATGCAAGTCCAATGATAATGCTCGTTTTCCTTTGTGTCTATGTAGCTTTCTATTCTTGCACTTGGGCACCATTGACTTGGGTAATCGTTGGCGAAATTTTCCCACTGGGCATTCGTGGGCGCGCATCTGGACTAGCCTCCTCCTTCAACTGGATCGGCTCCTTTCTAGTTGGACTGCTTTTCCCAATCATGACTGCATATATGTCACAAGAATTGGTTTTCGCCATTTTTGGCATTATATGCTTCCTAGGTGTACTATTCATTCGTTTCTTCGTTCCAGAAACTCGTGGTCGTACACTCGAAGAAATCGAACAAGATGCTAAGCAGACTACAGAAGAAATTCGTGTCTAAAAAAGAAAGGTACTTTTGTGAAGCAAACTTTAGCTCCACAAAAGTACCTTTCTTCTTATATACTTAAATTTCTTTAACCGAATCCCGCTCAATTAGCACTGGTGTATAACAAATATTCTCCTCTGGGACGCCTGTTTCAATCGTGCGCACAATCCAATTGGCTGCATCTTTCCCCATTTCTTCCTTAGGATGGCTCAACGTTGTTAATTTAATGCTACCAACGCGGCTAAGTGACGAATCATCGTTTCCAACAATCGAAAAATCATCTGGAATTTTGTAATCT
This sequence comes from Listeria grandensis, assembly GCF_014322885.1. Taxonomy (NCBI): domain Bacteria; kingdom Bacillati; phylum Bacillota; class Bacilli; order Caryophanales; family Listeriaceae; genus Listeria; species Listeria grandensis. The sequence goes on from NZ_JAASUG010000002.1 coordinate 282,476, forward strand.
TTTTCCATTAATTCCGTGGCGAGTAGATTGGCAATCTGATCGTTATAGCAAACAATCCCTGTCACATCTTTCGCGCTAAGCCTTTCCAAAAGCTGTTCGATAACTTGCTCACGAGTTTCTGTCGTATAGGTAATGACATCCCCTTCTGAAAATCGGATTTCGTAAGTCTCACAAGCTTTAATAAACCCTTTCAAACGATACTTCCCTTGTAAGTCATCCGTTTTTGTGACAAAAAGAAGCTTTTTATGTTGCTTCTTAATCAGACATTCCGTAGCCAAGTAACCCACCGAAACATCGTCTACGCAAATATAAGGGATATTTAGTTCCTCATACCCCGCGTTAATCATGACAATCGGGATTCCCCGCTCTCGTAAACTAACATACAGAGCTAAATTAGGATTATAGAGGGCACTTTTCGTCGGCTCAACAATCAGACCATCCACGCCCCGATCGATCATCTTTTGTAGACACTCTTTTTCCGCTGCGTAATCATTGTTCGTACTCGCAAGCAACAAGGAATAATTTTTACTGCGGAGTGTCTTTTCAATGCCACGGATGATGGATGGGAAAATATAATCGGATAAATAGGTAGTAATGACACCAATTGTTTTATGCTCATGATTATTTCTATGTGTATGCTCACTTGTATATCGATTATCTACGTAAGTACCGGATCCTTTTTCTTTTCGCAATAATCCTTCATTCACAAGCACTGCAATTGCCTGGCGCACCGTATGCCGACTGACCCCATAGTCTTTTTGAAGTTTCAATTCAGGCGGAATCGCCGTATCTTGAGGGTAGTTTCCTGATAATATCTTTGTACGTATATCTTCAGCAATCACTTGGTATTTAGATGGATTCATACATTTATTCCTTTCCGTATCAAAACAGTTTACGACTTCCTTAACAAACGAAAGAGAGCCTATTACCGAAAAATAAAATTGCTTTCTCTACTCTTTTTCAAATAAAGAAGTATTGTTTTATCATCACCAAAAATAGCATATTCTAAAATTTCCTAGATAAAAAATCAGAATCTAGCACAATGCACGTTGCTAGATTCCATTTCCTATATCCGCATAAAATTAGCTCCACGCTCGAAAATTCGAATGTCGTCGCCAGTTCCTTTGCCAATCTTATTGTAAATTTCTTTTTCGGTCAAGTCAGTTCCATCTGTGTTCCACGGAGTTAGCGCCATTAGCTTCCAAGTATTGTCTACTTTTTGCAACGTTAACTCTAATTTCTCAGGCTTTTCTTTATCGATAAATGTGAATAAATAATAAATCTTATCTTTTTGGTAGTATGCACCATATAAATAATCTTTACTTTTAACTATTTCTTGATACGTACTTGTATACGTCGGCAAGTCTAGCGGTTGATTCCCAACTGTATTTTTTTGCATACTGGTTTCATCTTTATCAAAAACGGCTTGAATCATCTCTGTTGCCAGTTCGTCTGCCGTTTTGTCAGGGCTAGCATTTTTGTTGTCATTTAAGCCATTTGGAGCTGTGGAACAGGCTGAGAGTGCGAGAATCAAGCATGCGGATAGCAAGATTTGAAAACTTTTTTTCATCAGCGCTCGCCTTTTTCTAGTTTGTCTACATTTGACACAATGACGCCACCGATAAGAATTGCAATTCCTGGGAAGGGATTGACAAATATGGCGCATGCGATTCCGGTGATCGTCAGCGTCAGGCCGGCTTTATAGTAACTTTTCTTGATTAGGAAAACCAGTCCGACAACCGCAATAATCATGAAGAAAATACCGATATAGGTCATGCTCATCATAGCATTATAGAGCGGGTTAGAGCTACTTTTCCCGAGATTAATAAAGGTAGAAATTTGTACGAGAACGCTTAAAATCAGTCCGATAATCGTAACAATCAGGGCTATTTTTGATCTTTTTGCGATTAAAGCTGTATTATCTTTCATTGCAATACTCCCTCTAGTCATTACTTTGGATAAATAAAACTAAACCTGTTTGGAATGAAAATGTGCCTTGCTCACCAAGAAATTCGTTGCTGGAAAGCGCGGCTCCAAATGGGTAATTGGCTTCGGTTAATGGATATTTGAATCCCTTTAATGTAAGTTTCGTCACGTCTGCCATCGTTATGAAGGCCGCATATTTTTTGTCTGGAATTCGGGAAACCTGGTGTTCGCCTGGTGTGTACATTTTGATATAGTTATAGCGATCAAGCAACTCGATTTTAGAAATAACGTCCAGAAATCGCGGTTGCATGAGCATCATAATGTTAGCGAGCAAATGATCTAGACGACCACCCGTCGCACCAAAAATTCGAATGAGATCTGGTTGCTGCGTGAGCGCCCATTGCAGACCGATTTCGGTATCTGTCTCATCTTTTTCAGCTGGGAACTCGGTCACCTCCGTCATTGTTTTTAGATGCGCCAATTCTGCTTTGGAAAGGGAATCGAAGTCGCCCATCGCGATGATTGGGATGATTCCACGCTCAGTAAGACGCACGGCTCCACGATCGACACCAATCCATGGAATGGTTTTGTCATATTTAGATATATCAGGAAGTTCCGACTCTGGGCCTCCGACCATGATATGTAAGATTTTCACTGGTTTACCCCCTCCCCTATGGATTTAGATTTGTTGAGACTCTTGCGAAGCGTACTCTGCTGAGTTAGAGTCTCAATATGCATAGGAACCGTAGGTGAGTATGTAATCCACCAGCGGCTCTTACGACACCCATCCTCGAATTATTTGCGAAACAAGTTAAGAAGCAGAGAATCCAGAGAGTCTCAATATGCATGAAAACGAAAGAGGGCATGTAATCCATGTACTGCGTCATGACCTGCGCCTCGAAAACTTCACGCCCTCCGCAAAAAGCAAGAGCGACTTTTTACTGCGGCCGCTCCAGTTTTTTTCGGAGCTGAACGGGCCGTTTCAGCTTTTCGTTGGATCCAGCTTCGGAAGCCAGCCCCTCGAAACTTTCACGCCCTCCATAAAAAGCAAGATCGGCTTTTTATGGAGGCCGCTCCAAGTTTTTTCGGGGCTAACGGGCTTCCTCAGCTTTTCTCTATTCCCCTACTATCTCTCTCAACTTGTCTACTGCTTTTTCCCGATCCTTACTTCCATAGATATAAGAACCTGCAACAAAAACATCAACGCCTGCTGCTACGCAAAGTGGTGCGGTTTTGTCATCTACGCCGCCGTCTACTTCGATCTCAATCTGTAAACCTTTTTCTGCTATCATTTTTTTGGCTGCTGTAATTTTTGGTAATACTTCTTTAATAAAGCTTTGTCCACCAAATCCTGGATTTACTGTCATAAATAGAATTAAGTCGACTTCTTCTAATACGTGCTGAATGGTTTCAATCGGCGTCGCTGGATTTAAAACGACGCCTGCTTTTACGTCAAAAGAACGGATTAACTGTAGTGTGCGATGCAAATGCGGACACGCTTCCACGTGGACGGAAATATAATCAGCGCCTGCTTTTGCGAATTCTGGGATGTACTTATCTGGATTTTCAATCATCAAGTGCACGTCTAATGGAAGCTTCGTAACTGGTCGGATCGCTTTGACTACGCTCGGACCAAATGTGATATTAGGTACGAAATGGCCGTCCATCACATCAACATGAATGTAGTCCGCGCCATATTCTTCGACTTCTTTAATATCTGCTGCTAAATTAGCAAAATCTGCGCTAAGTATGGATGGAGCTATTTTTCCCATTATTAATACCTCTCTTTTTTGTTTTTTACTTCGGTCAAAATTTGAATGTAATGTTTGTATCGGAATGCTGCAATCTCACCATCTTCTACGGCCGTTTTGACTGCGCATTTTGGTTCATTTTCGTGAATACAGCCGCGGAACTTACATTCGCCACGACGTCGATCAATTTCTGGAAAACAAAATTGAAGGTTTTCGATCGTTAACTCGTCCATCTCGATAGAACTAAAGCCTGGCGTATCTGCAATGAAGCCTTCGCCGATTGTCATCAGTTCAACGTGACGTGTTGTATGCTTCCCGCGTCCTAAAACAAAGGAAATAACGCCCGTTTCGATATCTAAATTGGGATTCAACGCGTTCAAAAGGGTTGATTTACCGACACCGGATTGTCCTGCGATCACTGCAATTTTGCCAGCGATGACTTCAAAGACCGCTTTTTTATCGATGTCTGTGTTCGTTAGTAAGACTTGATACCCTGCCTCTTCATAAATCGCTTTATATTCTGCGATCTCTGCTCTGCGCGTGTCGTCTGCTACATCCATTTTGCTGATACAAATCACTGGTTCCACATCTTCAAGCTCAATGGCAACAAGGAAGCGATCGGCTAGATTAGCAGAAAAGTCAGGTTCTACTGCGGAAAAAACGAGTAGCGCAAGGTCAACGTTGGCAATCGGCGGCCGCACTAGAGCGTTCTTACGAGGAAGCAACTCGAGTACGTAGCCTTCTTTTAAGTTATCCGCTTGAAAAACGACATGATCGCCGACAAGCGGTGTAAGTCCGCGCTTTCTAAAATTGCCACGTGCACGGCATTGATATGTTTTTCCATCGCAATAGACGTAGTAAAAACCGCTCAGCGCCTTCATAATTTGTCCTTCCAGAAAAGTCACCTTCATTTCTTATGGATTTGGATAATCGATTGTTTCTTCTAAAATAACGGTATTGTCACGAACGACTTTATAGCCGGCTTGTGTCCCTTCTTCGATTTCGAAAGTAAGTGTTTCAGATGTATCCTTTGTTATATCCATTTCTTTATATGCACTGGTCATGCTGTGCGTCTTATCTTGGATATAAATTTGAATGTGTTGCGGTTTCGGCGGAGTTGCAGCCGGATCTTCTGGCTCATACGGAATATTGATCGTACGTTTCACCGTCTTCACATCTTTTTCCTTCGTGCCTTTACTCATAACAACGGTTACTTTATCGCCTTTATTGATGGACGCGCCGGCTTGTGGTTTTTGCGAGATCACTTGACCTGCACCAACCGTGTCGGAGTATTCTTCTTTTTCGACGGTAATCGTGATGTCATTAGAACTAGCGTAGTCATCGAGCCCAACTTGGTTGAATCCTGATAAATCTTTTAGTGTCATCGGTTGCGGACCTTTACTGACAACGAATGAAATCTCGGTATCTGCTGCCACAACTTCGCTACCTGAGGTCGGATCTTGTGAGATAATCACGCCAGAATCAACAGAATCGCTATATTCTTCTGTGTAGCTCACCTTTTTGTACCCTTGTTGATTTAAAACTTGTTTCACAGTATCGTAAGTCTTACCAGTATAGTCTTCCACCGTGATTTTCTGCACACCGATGCTGACATATAGATTCACCGTCGAGCCTTTTTCTTCTGCTGTTCCTATTTCAGGATCGGTATCTATAATCTTGCCCTCATCAATCTTATCACTGTTCTTTTCAAACGTCTCCCCAACTACAAAACCTGCATCTTGGAGTTTTTGCACCGCGGTTTCTTTCGTGTCGTTCGCTACGTTTGGGATTTTGATCGTGGCTGGTGGCCGACCCATGAGCCACAGCGCTATGATAACAATCGCGAAAAAGAGAATGATTCCTGAAATAATCCACCACATTTTCTTTTTATTGCTCTTCTTTTTCGGTGGGGTCTCGGCTACTTCTGGCTTTTCTTCCGCCGCAACGACCGTATTATCCAAATTCTGCATCGCATTTTTCGTCGCGATAATCGGGATTGTTTTTGTCTCACCATCATCCATCGGAAAAACGTATTTTGCTTCATTACGCCTTTCTGGGCTGAGCGCAGTTTTCAAATCTTCTTCCATCGCTTCGGCTGTTTGATAACGCAAAAATGGATCTTTCGCAGTTGCCCGGATAACGATATTTTCTAAACTTTGCGGAATCTCTTGGTTCTGCTCACGAATCGAGGGGATGCTTGCCTGTAAATGCTTGATTGCAATCGAAACAGCTGATTCCCCATCATGCGGAACCTTGCCGACCAACAACTCATAGAGTACGATACCCAATGAATAAATGTCGGATTTTTGCGTTGCCATGCCACCTCGGGCTTGTTCTGGTGATAAATAATGCACAGAACCAAGCAATGAATTCGTTTGTGTAATCGATGTTTCAGAAAGTGCCATCGCGATACCGAAATCGGTAATTTTCACCACGCCGTCATGGTCGATCAAAATATTTTGCGGCTTGAGGTCACGATGAACGATATGTGCACTGTGGGCTACTGCCACTGCTGAGACGATTTGAAGCATAATATCCACAGCTTTTTCGAATGGAATTGGATGGTGTTCGTTGATGTATTGCTTTAAATCCATTCCTTCTACGTATTCCATGACGATGTAGTGGAGATCGTTCTCCTCACCAACGTCATAAATGCTAACAATGTTTGGGTGCACCAAGCTTGTTGCCGATTGTGCCTCACGCTGAAAACGACGAATCAAGTTGCTCTCGTCCGCTAAATCAATGCGCAGCACTTTCACGGCAACGTTGCGATCAAGAATCATGTCGTGTGCAAGAAAAACATTGGCCATTCCGCCGCCACCGATTGCGCTGACAACTTTGTAACGGTCATTAATTCGCTTGCCGATCATCATGATACATCCCTACCTTTCTCCCCTAGATTCCGTTCCAAAAGCAACACCGTGATGTTATCTTCTCCACCGTTCGCGTTTGCTTTCGTTATAAATATATCTGCTTTTTCAGCCAGTGTGCGTTTGCTCGTCAAAATGGCTTCGATTTCTTGTTCTGTCAGCATGTTGGATAAACCATCCGAGCAAAGTAACAATTGATCCTTCGGCTGAAACGGCAAAATGAAGACATCCGTTTCCACATTTCCTTCAATGCCTAGCGCTCGCAATAAAATATTTTTACGCGGATGATTTTCGGCATCTTCTTTTGAAATTTCGCCTTTTCGCAAAAGTTCGTTGACAAGGGAATGATCCTCGGTGAGTTGCTCAAGCATCCCATTTTTCATGAGATACCCGCGACTATCACCGACGTTTGCGACAATAATTTGGCTATTAGAGAAAATAGCGGCAACAAGCGTCGTTCCCATGCCTTGGAGCGTTGGATCTTCTTTGGCATGCGCTACGATTTTCTGATTGACGGCTTGAATTGCTTCTCGAAACCACAGATCGATCTCCACAGCGGACTTCATATCAGCAACATTTTGCCACATCTCACTGAGCAAGCGAACAGCCATTTCACTAGCAACGTCGCCAGCACGGTGACCTCCCATACCATCTGCAACGATGACGAGTGGGTTGCCAAGCTGATTTTCAAAAATACCGCCGTTATCTTCATTATGATTTCTGATTCTACCTCTATCTGTTCTGAATTCTGCATGCATATTGCACTACACCTCACTAAATTGAGTTTGGTTTCTTGTTCCAAGCATTCGTACGTGACTTATTTGTTCGTTACTTTGCGGAATGCAGCGATGAAAAAGCCGTCACTACCAATATCCGTTGGCACGAGTTCTAAATAATTATCTTGCACGTAAGGAAGCATTTTTTCGGGTACTTGCACTTGTTCTAATTGGAATTCTGGATAGCTTTTTAGGAAGTTTTCGACGACGCCACGGTTTTCCGCTTGGTCAATCGTACATGTACTGTATATTAATATACCATTTTCTTTGAGCAATGCGCCAACCTCAGCTAAAATTGCCTGTTGAATACGCGCTAGATTCGCTATGTCAGCCTCCGTTTTACTGTACTTGATATCGGGTTTACGGCGCAACACACCAAATCCTGAACAAGGGGCATCTACTAAAACACGATCAAAGCTTTCCGGAGCAAAAAGTTCACTCGCTTTTCTTGCGTCAGTTACTTCTGTCGTAATATTGGTTAAATCGAGACGTTTCGCAGCTTTATCCACGAGTTTTGTCTTGTGCGGATGAATATCAAGCGCCACAATTTCGCCGGTGTTGTGCATTTTTTCAGCAATATGGGTTGTTTTCCCACCCGGCGCCGAGCAGGCATCTAGCACGCGCAACCCGTCCTCTAACTGCAAAGCGTGGGCGACTAACATAGAGCTCTCATCTTGAATCGTGCAACGCCCGTTATGATAAGCTTGCGTATCAGCGATCGATCCGCGTTCCATCATCAATGCCTCTGGAATATAGGCGTTCTGCTCTGTTTCGATACCTTGCGCCGACAGTTCTGCCTGCAGTTCAGCAACCGTTACCTTATTTTCATTGACGCGAATGCTTTGCGATGGCGCTTCTAAGAAAGAGCGACCGATTTCGCGTGTCCTTTCAGAGCCGAATTGAGCGACCCAGCGTTTGACTAACCATGTCGGTAAGCTGGCTTCGACTGCGATTTGCGTCGTTTCATCGCGGATATCCTCGATTTTCGGAACACCTTTACGGATCACATTTCGCAAGACGCCATTGACAAATTTCGTGACACCATCATGCCCACGTTCCCTCGCAATTTCACCGGCTTCATGTAAAATCGCGTGCTCCGGCACCTTATCCAAAAATTCTAACTGGTAAACCGAGAGGCGCAGCAAGTTCAACACCCAATTTTCGGGCGTTTGGCGTAAAAATGGTTCTAAGTAAAAATCTAATGTAATCCGTCGTTGCGTCGTACCGTATACAAGTTCTGTTAGAAGCGCGCGATCCATTGGGTTTAAGTCGCTATGTTTTAGTGCATCATTGATTAGTAAATGACTAAATGACTGGTTATTTTCGATTTTCTCAATTAAGTCTAACGCGATTTCGCGGACTGTTTCTGGTTTTCTCATATTTCACCGAACCTTGTCTCTGAATTTAGATGTTGCCCAGCTCCCGCCATATAATCAGCAACAGCCATTTTTTGCTTGCCTGCAGGTTGGACGATTTCTGGTATGATTGCCGTCTTATCCCCCGTCGCAATGGCAAAATCATGTTTTGTAGTCCGCACAACGCGTCCTGCTTCCGTCGCCTCATCCGTTTCCTCAATCCGAGCCTGCCAAATTTTAAAAGGGTTTCCCGCAAGCGTCGTATAAGCGACTGGCCATGGTGAGAGTCCGCGGATCTGGTTAAAAATTGCACGCCCATCGCGCGTCCAGTCGATCTTTTCTTGTTCCCGTTTAATGTTTGGTGCAAAGGTAACTTGCGTCACGTCTTGTGGCTCCGGCGTTATTTTCCCAGCCAATAAGTCAGGCAGTGTATCCATCAACAGCGATGCACCAACCTCGCTCAGCTTCTCAAACATCGTTCCGACATTATCCTCATCCGTAATCGGAATACTGCGTCTGGCCAACATATCGCCCGCATCCAGTTTTTCCACCATGTACATAATCGTCACACCCGTTTCCTTTTTGCCATCCAAAATTGCGTAATGCACCGGTGCACCACCACGATACGCGGGCAAAAGCGACGCATGCACATTAATACAGCCATGTTTCGGCGCATCCAAGAGTTCGTTCGGCAAAATTTGACCATATGCCGCCGTCACAATCAAATCCGCGTCTAATCCGATCAATTCCGCAAGCTCCGTCGAACTGCGCAACTTCTCTGGCTGATAGACCGGAATGCCAAGCGTGACTGCCGCTTCTTTCACAGGAGGCGGCGTCAACACTCGCTTGCGTCCCACCGCACGATCCGGTTGCGTCACAACCGCAATCACCTCGTAAGCTTGTGCTACTTCTTTTAAAACAGGCACCGAAAAGGCCGGCGTTCCCATAAAAATTATTTTCACCATTCTCATTTCTCCTTTACATCATCACAAACGGCTGTACATCCATCGTGATCGTCAATCCTTTGACTTGTTCTTTTTGATAATGTAGCAAAATGTTTTTCAATTCGGCCTTTAGTTCAGGCTCCACCTTATATTTAATAATACATTGATAGCGATATTTATTTTTAATCCGCGCAATCGAACTCGGAACCGGCCCTAGAATAATCGCATCTGGCCCCAACTTCCCTTGCAAAAATTGCGTGATTTCCTGAATTGTCCGCACGGCTTTCATCTCATTCTCATCGCTGACATTGATGAGCGTCAAATAATAAAACGGCGGATACGATCCCATTTTGCGAACCCGCATTTCGTGGTTGTAAAAACCGATATAATCATGCGTTTTGGCATATTGAATGCTGTAATGTTCCGGATTATACGTCTGCACGATAACCTCCCCTGTCAACTCATGCCGTCCCGCCCGACCGCTCACTTGCGTCAACAATTGGAACGTTTTCTCAGACGCCCTAAAATCGGGCAAATGTAGCATCGTATCCGCATTGAGCACACCAACAAGCGTAATATCTGGAAAATCGAGCCCTTTCGCAATCATCTGCGTTCCAAGCAAAACATCGGCTTCCTTATCACGGAACTGGTTTAGCAATTTCTCATGCGAGCCCTTTTTCGTCGTCGTATCCACATCCATCCGAATCACACGCGCCTCCGGAATCAGTTTCGCCAAACTTTCCTGCACCTTCTGCGTCCCCGTTCCAAAATAACGAATCTGCTCACTTTCACAACTCGGACAATGATGTAGCACCCCTTCCTGAAACCCACAATAATGACATTTCATCTGATTGTGCGCCTGATGAAAGGTGAGCGAAATACTACAATTCGGGCATTCCACGACGTAGCCACAATCGCGACACATCACAAACGACGAATACCCGCGCCGGTTGAGTAGCAGCACTACCTGCTCCTTTTTCGCCAGCCGATCCTTGATTTTTTCCAACAACACCTGCGAAAACTCCGTCCGGTTCTCGTTGCGCAATTCCTCGCTCATATCGACAACCTCGACCTCAGGAAGCGCCGTATCATTCACACGCATCGGCAATTCGAGTAGCGTATAGCGATTTTTCCCAGCGCGCGCAAATGATTCCAAAGAAGGCGTCGCACTACCAAGCACAACCGGACAACCATACCGTTTCGCCCGCTCAATCGCCACGTCCCGCGCATGGTACCGCGGATTATCCTCCTGCTTATAACTCGTTTCATGTTCCTCATCAATAATAATAATTCCAAGTTTCAAAAACGGTGCAAAAACAGCAGAACGCGCACCAACCACGACTTTTGCCTTCCCTTGCTCGATTCTGCGCCACTCATCATATTTTTCACCAGCCGAAAGCGCACTGTGAAGTACTGCCACTTGGCCTCCAAAACGGCTCTTAAATCGCTCCACCATTTGCGGCGTGAGCGCGATTTCCGGAACGAGTACAATAGCCTCTTTCCCCTCTGCAAGCACCGCCTCAATCGACTGCAAATAAATCTCGGTTTTCCCGCTTCCTGTCACACCATGCAGTAAGAACGTTTCCTGTTTTCCTGCTTTTGCCGACGCCACTATCGCATCTCGTGCCGCTTGTTGATCTGGCAACAACGGTAACGGTATACTTGCCTTGAAATCGTGATTTTCATAAGGATCTCGCGACACATGCTTATCTTCAATAGCAATGAACCCCAATGCCGCAACCTTTTGAACCGTCGCATCCGTCGTCTGTAAACGCGTCCGTAAATCCTTCATCGTTATATATTCGCCATCAAACACCTGGAAAAACTGCAAAACCTTGATTTGCGCTTTTGCCCCTTTCGGCATTCCCGCAATCGCATCCTCCAATTGTTGTACACCGACAAGCGATCTGGCCACACGAACCGTCTTCTTCGTAATCTTCGTCTTCACTTGATAAACAAGCTCCACGAGACCGTTCTTCATCCACTTTTGCAATGTAGGCAAGGCTCCAAGCTGTTCCGCTTTTTTCCAATCCATCGTTTCATAACCTTCAAAAAGCCGCTCCGCCTCGTCATTTTCCGTATCGAGCAAAACGAAATACTTCTCATATTTCGCACGCAAAGCCGCTGGGAGCATCGCCTGGTACGCTGTAATCCGGTAAGCGAGCGTCTCTGTCGCAATCCAATCACCAAGTTCCAACAACTCCGCATTCAAAACCGGCGCCAAATCCATCATTTCCCGAATCTCTTTTAGCTTAGCGAAATCACTCGTTTCCGATATCCCTACAACAAAACCTTGCAACGCCCGATTTCCAAACGGTACCGAAACCCGCATACCAGGGCAAACAACGTCACGCCAAGCTTCAGGGATCAAATAATCAAAAGGGCGATCGACTTGCATCGCTGGTACATCCACAATCACTTGGGCAACTCTACTCATGTTACTTTTCCTCCAAAAAACGCACCGCTTGCTCGATAATTTCGCGCGCTACCTCTTGTTTTGATAACATTGGGAAAACCCGTTCGCTATCTTCCTGTCCATAAAACGTGACCTGATTCGTGTCCACACCAAAACCAGCACCAATTTGGGCTACGTTATTCGCGACGATCATGTCCGCATTTTTGGCATGTAATTTTTTAAGCGCATTTTCCTTCACATTCTGCGTTTCAGCTGCAAAACCAATTACGACCTGCTCCGCGCGTTTGTGCTGTCCAATCTCCGCCAAAATATCCTTCGTACGTACCATCTCAACCGCAAAATCTCCCGGCTGCTTCTTGATTTTATGCTCATGAATCACTTTTGGCGTATAGTCCGCAACCGCGGCACTCATCACAAAAATGTCCGCCGAATCTTGCTGTTTCATAACCTCATGATACATTTCCTGTGCCGTTTCAATGTATACCGCTTGCACACCATGTGGCACTGGAAGTTTGGTCGATGAGGTCACAAGTACCACTTCTGCGCCATACCTCGCCGCTGTTTCCGCAATCGCAAAGCCCATCTTGCCCGTCGAATGATTCGTAAAATAGCGTACCGGATCTAATTTTTCGATCGTTGCCCCTGCTGTTACCACGACTTTCCGCCCAGCAAGCGTCGTATTCTTCTCCGCAAAAAAGCTCGTCAAATGCCCCACAATCCGCTCCGGTTCCTCCAAACGGCCACGCCCAACGTACCCGCATGCCAAATAACCCTCGCTCGGCTCAATAAAACGAACACCGTCCGCGTAAAGCTGATTAATGTTTCTAACCACAGCCGGATGCGCAATCATGTGCACATTCATCGCTGGCGCTACCCAAATCGGCGCTTCCGTCGCAAGCAGCGTCGTCGTCACCATATCATCCGCAATCCCGTTCGCCATCTTGCCAATCACGTTCGCCGTCGCCGGCGCCACAATCACAAGATCCGCCCAGTCCGCGAGGTTAATATGCGCGACCACGCCTGAATCCTTCTCGTCAAACGTATCCGTATACACATCATTGCGCGACAGCACCTGAAACGAAAGCGTCGGCACAAACTCCTGCGCACTTTTCGTCATCATCACCTTCACATTCGCGCCGGCCTGCGTCAATTTACTCGTAAGCGCCACAGCTTTATAAACAGCGATTCCACCAGAAACCGCGAGTAAGATATTTTTTCCATCCAACATCTAGGTCACCTCTTTCACCTTCCCATCAATTATACCGTTTTAGCGGCGGAAAAAACAGTGCTTGGGGCTATAAACGTAAGAAAAATTAGAAAGACGATTCCCTTTTTCACAAATGTCCTCCTCACTTCTCGTCATTCGAACTCGTTACGCCTATTCATAAAAAATAGTAGCCTACCGAAAATGCGTGAACGCCATGTAAAACGTCCGAGTTACGCTCCTATATCTAAGACCCCCTGAGAAAGCGCTCTCTAAATGGCATTTATTTTAAAAAATTACCATTTTATCCACATACAACGACTGTATAAATATGTATACTATGGTATGAGGGATGTAATACCAATTTAAGAAGGGACGGTTTTATTTATGAAAACAAAGAACAAAGCAATCTCGTTATTGGTCATATCAGGAATGGCGATTTCTATAGTCGGAGGGCCACCTGAACTATTTTCAAAAACACCGTTAGCAAACATTGAAGCAACGGCAGCCGTACAGGAAGCACCCAAAATCACGTCTTCTGTAATAGAAGGCATGACATCCGTATCAGGAACCTCAAGCCCTGGGGACCTTGTCATGGTAACTTTATCAAGACCCATCTTGCCATATCTCACAATAAAGGTTATCGCTAATTCTTCCGGCAAGTGGGTATGTGATGTTCCCCCATTAGTTGCTGGCCAAAGTGTACAAGTACATGTACAAACAGCACACGGAAATTTTATAGGCGAAGGGAAAAACATTAATCTGGTCACACCGACAAATCTCAGTAGGGTCACCACAAAATCGACAAAAATTACAGGAAGAGCAACACCTGGCAACGTAGTTAGAACGATGGGAGATGTAGGTTTCAACCGTACTGCAACCGTAGCCGCGGACGGGACATTTGAAATAGAAATTCCACCATTAGACTTTAATACTTGGATAGGCGTGATGCAAGAAAAAGAAGTGGCTCCAAACCGCTTTTTATTCAGTGAAGCAGCAGGAGCAGTTGTGGATCAAGAAGACCCAGAAATAACCTCTTCGATCATGGCTGGTGATACCAAAGTTTCTGGTACCGCTTCCCCAGGAGCAAAAATTACACTTCATTTAGCGGGACATGAGATTGCAAAGGTTTATGCGCATTGGATGACAGGTAGATGGAGCGCCGATATCCCACTTTCAGGAGGGTTAGCAGTAGGCGATATATTACGAGTAAATGCAGAGCTTGATTCCAATCTAAAATCCAATTCTTACACCACAAAAATGCCAAAACCAAGCGCCAGCATGGTAACGATTAACACGACAAAAGTGCTCGGAAAAGGCCTTCCAGGATCCATTGTCGACATAAAGGTGAATGGCCATATTATCGGAAATGGGCAAGTAAAAACGGATGGCTACTTTGAAATCAGCATTCCCAAGCAAGCAGCAGGTTCGAGTCTATCCATTACCCAGTCAAAAACAGGGCAAACAAGTGAAGCGATCGTGGTAACTGTCGCCAAAAACCTAGACAAGGTAAGCAACTTAAACGGATTAACCACTATCGATACAAAAGTCACTGGAAAAGGTGTCCCTGGGGCCATGGTTCATGTGAAAGTAAACGGCAAAGAAATCGGTAATAGTCTCGTGACAATTGACGATAATTTTGAAGTCACCATTCCCAAACAAGCAGAAGGTTCCCAGCTATCCATTTATCAAACAAAAGATGGTGACGAAAGTCCTGCAACAGTAGTCACAGTACAAAAAGGATTTGCTAAACCAGTCATCAACGACTTTTACTATACCCATTCCGACAAAGTCCGTGGAACCGTTCCTGCTGGCACCAAAACACTCCACCTCCTGATAAACGGTAAATTTGTCCGAGAATTTACATTTGATCATTTTTCAACAGACGGATCCGATCAACCATTTGAATTCGATGTCAAAGGAATAGCAGATTTCCAAGTTGTTGGTACCTATTTCTCTGTTTTTGCAAGCGATAAAGATGGGCAACTTGGCTCCGTGTCTGGTAGTTTCGTCAAAGAATTACTCCCCCCTTCTGTCGCAACTTACCGGGCCGGGCAAACGTATGTATCCGGATTTGTCGGGGATAACGTTGCTCGTGTGGCCGTGTTTACGAAAGCTGGCGCATTAGTACGCTATGGCCAAATTGACGATGACAGCATGTTTCGAATTTACGTGAACGGTCAGTTCCCACTTGTAGGCGACTCCTTCCATGTCAGAGCCTATGACGAAAGCGGTACGATATATAGTGATAAGTTAGTAACTGTTAAATAAAAAAAAATTCCAATCTGGAGGTGAGGGCTAAGCAATCCGTTAGCTCACGCCTCCTTTTAGCTTGCAGATAAAGAAAACAAAAAGGGGTCTGTCCCCTGCTTAACAACAAGTAACAGACCCCTTTAACTACTTCCAAAAAACCGTCTCATCCGTACTCAACCGATACGAGCCATACCCCGCATCCGTCGCTTTCCCAATCGACACAATCATCACCGGTACATAACGCTCAATATCCATATCAAACGCTTCCGCAACTTCATGCCGTTCAAACCCACCAATCGGATTCGTATCATAACCATACGCTCGAGCCACCAGCATCAACTGCATCGCAACCAAGCTCCCGTCAATCAACGCCACCCGTTCCAATTCCTCGCGAGGTGAATTCGCGTAATAAAGCGTCAACGCAGCCATTTGCTTCTCTTTCACATCCGCCGGCATCAATCCTTGCTCCACCGCACTACTAAAAATTTTCTCCCCGTTATCAAAACTATTCATATCACCAAAAATCACAATCATGGCAGACGACGTATCATTTTGTTGCGTGTTAAATCGCACAAGTGGACGCAATTTCGCTTTCCCTTCTGGACTTTCCACCACAACAAAACGCCACGGCTGCATGTTCACCGATGATGGCGCACGCATCGCATCCGTCAATATTTGCTCCATCTCTTCTCTACTAATTTTCACCGAGTCATCATATGTACGAATCGAACGGCGGTTTTTGATAATATCTTCAAAATCATTATTTTTATACATGGTATTACTTCCCTTCTAGTGTACTGAGTACTTGAATGGTCGGCGGCGCACTCAACATGCTGCCAACACCGGCTTGGAACGCTTGAAAATGCTTGCTTTTATTATGCGCATCAATCGCAGCCAAATCTTCCCACTGCTCGATCATATAAAACTCGGTTGTATTCTCAACGGCACACGTCAATTTGTAGCTAATATTGCCCGACTCCTCGCGTGACGCCACAATCAACGGCTCCACTTCTTTCAAAAAAGCAGCAATCTGATCTTCTTGGACTTCCAATTTCGCTTGAATAACTAGCATTTGTTCGCCCTTCTTCCTCTGAATATATTGTTCGATTTTTTTCGAACTACAACACTTTACCACAACATTTTTTGATGGGCAACTAATATGTAATGTGCTATGATACTTTTATGAAAAATAATAATCAACATACAGAACAGTTATTAGTTTTATTCCAAGCCCTAGGTGATCCGATTCGTCTAGATATCTTTCGCTGTCTGCTCCAAAAAGGGGAACAGCGTGTGACAAACGGTACGTACTCCGTTTCGAAATCTACAATGTCCCATCATATCAAACTGTTAAAGGAGGCCGGCCTAATCCATGTTCGCAAAGAAGGCACAACGCATATTTATTCACCAAACCAAGATTTACTAAGGCAATATCCGGCCTTCTTCTCGATTTTCAGCAACCTACACGTAGAAAAATAGGCACAAGAATCAAAAATACGATTCTTGTGCCTATTTTTCTACACACTTATTTATCTTTCCCCATAACCAAGTTTCCTGCATAAATCTCTTCTAACGCTTTTCCTACCGCTTTATGCGATTTGAAATCATCCATTGTACCTGGATCGTGATCTTTTTGCATTTGACGGGCACGACGCGCAGCTACCGTTACTAGCGAGTATTTCGAGTCAATAACTAACAACAAATTATCAATTGATGGATATAACATCTATTCCAACTCCTCTAACATTTTTTCGTATTTATGAATGACGCGCTCTGTTTTTAAGTGTTCGGTCTGAACAATTCCCTTAATTTTTTGAACAGCATTATCTACTATATCATTAACGACGGCATAATCATAGGAGTTCATCATCTCAATTTCGCGGCGCGCTTCTTTCATCCGCTCTTCAACGACATCCATAGACTCCGTACCCCGCCCTATAATGCGGTTTTTGAGCTCACTTAAATCAGGCGGCGTCAAGAAAATAAATATTCCTTCTGGCATCGCTTTACGCACTTGTAAAGCTCCTTGCACCTCGATTTCAAGAAAAACATCTTTTCCAGCTACCAAAATTTCTTCTACATAATCAAGCGGCGTTCCGTAATAGTTGCCGACATATTGCGCGTATTCTAGCATTTTCCCATCCGCAATCGCCTGCTCAAATTGTTCTTTCGTGCGAAAATAATAATCCACACCGTCCACTTCGCCTTCTCGTGCTTGGCGGGTTGTCATCGAAATGGAATATTCAAATGAAGTTGTCGGGTCATCAAAAACTGCTTTTCTAACCGTCCCTTTCCCAACTCCAGAAGGACCAGATAAAACGAT
Source organism: Listeria grandensis (assembly GCF_014322885.1). NCBI lineage: Bacteria > Bacillati > Bacillota > Bacilli > Caryophanales > Listeriaceae > Listeria > Listeria grandensis. Next base: position 300,294 of record NZ_JAASUG010000002.1, read on the forward strand.
GAGAAGTCCTCGATCTGTCATGTTTGCGTTCCTCTTTTCTACATATCATACTGCTTGAAAAATTATTCCACGTTCTGGATTTGCTCACGCATTTTTTCAAGTGTTGTCTTTAATTCTACCACACGATTCGTAATTTCTAAATGGCTAGCTTTCGATCCAATCGTATTTATTTCACGATTCATCTCCTGAATAAGAAAATCGAGCTTCCGACCAACTGGTTCTGCGAGCATTAGGATGTGCGAAAACTGCTTCACATGACTTCCCATCCGTTCGAGCTCTTCGTTAATATCTGATTTCTCAAGCATCACAGCAATTTCAGAAAGAACGAGCGCTTTATCAAAATCTTCACCAACATAGCTAAGTAATCGATTTTCTAGTCGCGCGCGATAGGTCGCTTCCATCTCTGGCACAAAAGCCTTTATTTCCGTTAACAGCTGAACGGTCGTATCCAAGTGATGCTTGAAGTGTAGCGCTAATTCATTGCCCTCAGCTGCCCGCATTTCATCCAGTCGCTTCGCCGCTGCAGTCGTTGCACCAATTAGCAATTCCTCAAGCTCTGAATCTGGCTCATTGCCCTCCACGATTTCTAAAAAACGCGGATCTAGCAGTAATTCTTGAATGTTCAGCGCGTCCTCCATTTGATAGCGCTGCGTGGCTTGACGCATAAACCGAATGTATTCATCTGCCAAATCCCAATTGATGACCAATTTCTCTTTCGTCGCTTTGTTGCCTTCGATCGTGACCGCACATTCGATCCGTCCACGCTTCACCTGTTCCGCGATGCTTTTCTTTAATTTCGCCTCTAAATAGGCAAACACTCGCGGCATCCGGAAAACCGTCTCCAAATAGCGATGATTGACTGCCTTTAATTCTACCGTTACTTTGAAATTCTCTGATTGCTTCCCTGCTCGCCCGAACCCAGTCATACTTTTTACCATTTCGATCAGCCTCTCGCATTCTAATTTCACCTCCTCATTATACCAAAACTTCATGAAGAATACATCTTAAACGGCAATCCCGCGCAAGTTTTATTGTTCTTATGGTACAATGGAAGAAAAAAGAGGAGAGGTTCGCAACATGAAAAAAAATATTTTGATTTCCAGTATTACTTTAGCCGTTATTATCGTACTAGCTTTTGTGTTACGATTTGCGGTTTCCACACCCCAAGAGGACTTTATCATCACTGGTGAAAATTATAGTGGGAATACATCATCAGCCATTACGATTAGCAATGGAGACAAAGTAATCACCACAATTCCAGCACTAAAAAATGAAACAGTCAAAGAAATAAAGATAGAGCCTTTTGACGTGGAGTCTGGCGGCTTTGTTATCAGCTATATTGATAAGTCCGGCAAAAAACATGATGATATTCGCATCGATGCAGAACAAGGAACATCGACCATGAACAGCCAAATTTATCTGACTATAAACGAAGTAAAAGATGATGGTACAATGAGCATTGACTATCGAACGAAATAATATTTTTTAAGGGAATGAACTGACTATGGCATTTGATACAATGTTTCTAAAAGCAATGACCGAAGAACTAACCGAGCAGTGCGAAACTGGCCGGATTATGAAAATACATCAACCGTTTGCGCATGAATTAATACTACACGTGCGCAAAAATCGGGAAAATCAACGCATTCTAATCTCAGCACATCCGAGTTATGCGCGGATTCAACTCACGAAAGAAACGATGGAAAACCCTGCGCAACCGCCAATGTTTTGCATGTTGCTCCGAAAATATATGGAAGGCGCGATTATCGAGTCAATTCGTCAAATTGCGAATGATCGGATTTTGATTTTTGGAATTCGCGGGAAAGACGAGATTGGCGAAACGCGTTTTTGCGATTTGTATGTCGAGATCATGGGACGCCATAGTAATATCGTGTTGGTTGACCGCGAGAAAGAGACGATTGTCGACTGTATTAAGCATGTTTCACCAGCTTTTAATAGCTATCGGACGCTTTTACCTGGAGCAGCGTATATTTTACCCCCTTCTTCTGATAAATTAGACCCGTGGAACGTGAACGAAGATGCGCTGCTAGCAAAACTTGATTTTAACGCTGGCAAAATGTCGAAACAAATCGTAGCAAATGTCGCTGGGTTCAGTCCATTACTCGCGAATGAAGTAGTCGCTCGGGCTGGTTTAGTGAATCGTGAAACGTTACCGCAAGCATTTTTTAGTGTGATGGAAGACTGTGCGAAACCGGCAGAGCCTAACCTTTTTACGAAGCATGAGAAAGAGGATTTTTATTTCATGCGCTTAGCCGACACGGAAATAACAGCGGAATCAGCTTCTCTCGGTGCTTTACTGGATCGTTTTTATGGCGGGAAGGCGACGCGAGACCGTGTGCATCAAATCGCACATGACTTGGAGCGTCTGCTTGCTAATGAGATTGATCGCGATCGTCTCAAAATGAAGAAATTGGCGCAAACGCTTGTTGATACGGAACGCGCGGACGAGTTTCGGGTTTTTGGCGAATTATTGACGGCAAACTTGCATCTCGTATCGCGTGGCATGACGGAAATTGAGGTACAGAATTTTTACGATGAGAATATGGGAACGGTTACGATTCCGCTTGATATTCGTAAATCGCCGCCTCAAAACGCCCAGTTTTTGTTTAATAAATACCAAAAATTGAAGAAAGCCGTTAAATTTGTCGATGAGCAAATACGGCTGACCGAACAGGAAATTGCCTATTTAGAAACGGTGCAACAACAACTCGAAGATGCCTCACCAGAAGACGTTCAAGAAATCCGGATGGAGCTCGCAGAACAAGGCTACATCAAGTATAAACAGAAAAAAGGAAGCCGGAAACCGAACCAGAATCCGACACTCGAAAAATATACGTCAAGCACTGGTTTATCGATTTTAGTCGGTAAGAACAATAAGCAAAATGATTATTTGACGAACAAAGTGGCTAGAAATTCCGATTTATGGTTTCACGTAAAAGATTTGCCTGGCTCGCACGTGGTGATTCAAGACGCGAATCCTGATGATACATCCATCACGGAGGCCGCGATGATTGCCGCATTTTATTCCAAAGCGCGGCTCTCAGGATCAGTTCCAGTCGATGCAACGCTGATCAAGCATGTGAAAAAGCCAAGCGGTGCCAAGCCTGGGTACGTTACGTATGATAACCAAACGACTTATTTTGTAACACCTGACGAAGAGACTGTGAAAGCATTGCGTAATTAATAAACGGTTGATAAGAATTCGCTATGTCAATGAATTCTTATCAGCCGTTTTTAACATGTTGATATAACGCTCTTAGCTCTTCTTTACGCTTTGCACTAATATTCTTTTTGGGGATATTCTGAATTGCCCCTTCTAATGCATACAAAAAATGTAAACATGCATCATCATCTATTAAATCTTTGACGAGTAAGTACGCCTTTTCCGTCCCAAGCACTTGAAGTTCTTCCGCTGATTTCACACCAACAGAATTAAGTTTTTCTTCGTTCACACTACCAAGATTTTTCATATCTGATATTTTCATCTTTATTCCTCCAAAAAAGCATTTATCCATTCTGAATAGCTTAAGTATACCGCAATGATACATAAAATGTACCTCCTTCATCCTGATTTTTAGAAATAGAAAAAAAGTTATGTAACGAAGCCTTCATTCGGCTCTTGTTACATAACTTTCTTTCCTCACTTATTTGACGCCATGAATGAATTGTGTTATTTCTTGACCAGAACTATCATATCCCTTCACACACACACTATCCGTTTTCTTTAAAATAATGGTATCCGCTTTATCCACTTCATACGTGAGTTTTGCTGTATCTAGTGTCACGTCCTGTACAAATTTTCCATTAACGAATAGTTTTATCGCTTTAATATCGCTGCCATAGGTCCCGATCAAAGCCTTATTACCAAGCGAATAGTTAGCACCTATGATGAGTCGATTTATGTCTGTTGCAACTTTCACTTGAATTCGATTTATTTCTTTGTACTGCTTATCCACAGCCACAACTTCCACAGCATCACCATCATAAATGAATGAGCTAATATTTTTAAACTTGTAGCTACCATTCTCTGTACTTGCTTGTGCCACTACTGCTCCGTTGACCCATAAACGAACCTTATAAATATCGCTTTCATATGTTCCAGATAGGTAAGATCCTTGTATAAAATAATCTTCTGCTGTCAGTTTATTTTTAGGGTCCCAATTCCCGTCAAGCGTCACTTCAATTCGGGTAATTTCGTTGTACTGCGAGTCAACAGCAACCACTTCTACTTTATCTGTTTTCTTCGAGATAAAGCTAGATGCATTTGGGAATTCATACGTGCCATCTGCTTTTGTTGTCGCTTGCGTTACTACTTTGTCATTCACCCATAGACGAACTTTAAAGATATCTTTACCGTATGTCCCTGACAGCTGTGTCATGGTGTCATTAAAGGTGCTCGCTGTTAAGTGGGCATCGTAATCTGCGGCTTTCTCAACTGGAACCTGAATACGATTTTTTTCAACGTATGCTTTGTCTACGCCCACAACCTCCACTTTATCAGTGGCTAACTTCACAAAGCTGGATGCGTTCGCAAATTGATAGCTTCCGTCTGCATTTGTTGTTGCTTGTGCGACTACTTTATCATTAATCCACAATCTCACTTTCCAAATATTCGATCCAAATGTACCCGTTATATCGCTTTCTCCAACACGGTAGGGCTTCACTGTCAAAGCATCATTTGATACCTCTACGACGACTGGTATTATGGTTTGTAGTGTTTCATCCATGTTAGAAGTAATGATGATATTGGCGTTCCCAGCACCGACTGTCTCCCATTCGCCTGCACTATTTATTTTTAAAACAGAGGGATCACTCGACACGAATGTAACCTTTTGAGACGCCTCTTTTGGAAGTATATTAACCGCTATTTTTCCTGCCTTTTGTGTGACTGTGTTCAACGTCGTGATGTCTGTCACCATTTTTTCAGGAAGACTTGCATTGGCTATGTCTGCATATTTTGATAATAAGGTACTCCGTTCTGGTTCTGCCAACGCCAAAATAGCCAATCCTAGATCATTTTTTCTCTCCACATTTGATTGCGCCATCATAAGCGGGTTAGATTGAATCTCCAAAGCCGCTTTCTCGATTTTAGAAATTAATGTATCTTTGGTAGTGCCATCCTCATTTACGAGGCCTGTTTTTGTCACATTAAAAATGCTTGTTGTTTGCTTCATCGATACACCATCTACTAGCAAACGATTCGGTTCGATGTGATAAATACGCAGTTTGTAGCCAGGCTCAATATGTGTTGTTACGCTACCAAGACTTGTATTCGCACCTGTCATAATTTTAGTATAGGTTACATTTCCATTTTCATCTAAAACTTCTATTTTAGAATAGATATCCGATCCAAAATAAGAATGCGGATCCTTTGCAGACGTACTGATTTCTATTTCATTTCGGCTAATGTCAACAGATGCCAATGCATAATTATTATCACCTAAACCAAGGAAATGAATATCTTGATTAGCCAGTGGGCTTGCTTGCTTTTCGGTGTACTTAATAGTGACATTATTTACTGATTCTTTAATTCGTAAATAATGCTCCGATACAGCGTATTTCATCGATTTACCTAAGGGTAAATACATCGTATAGATGCCATTTGGTAAGTTATCGATAACCATATCAGGTGATGTAACTTTTACTTTCCGCACTACCTTTGATCCATTCATAATGGTGATATCTTCACCTTCTATTTGTGAAAAATCATTGATATCAAGCTTGAGTCGTGCTTCTCCTGATAAACTTGATACCTTTGCTAATTGATCCGTATCTACCAACGAAAATGGAAAAACAAGGCCTAATTGTTTCTGTAAACCAGCGACATCTTTACTTGGAACTACCTCATTTAGGGAAGCCACAGGTGTATAATTATGATATCGATTATCCTCTGCTTGCTTGTCTGATATGCTACCTTGTACTGATTTGATTGCTGGTGTAATATCAAATTTACTAGTTTCACCATAATATTTTGAAATTAAATCTAGTAACTTCTGTTTATCTTTCATTTCCAATCCATCGTAGACCATTTTGCGGTATTCTTGATTAAAATGTATGAACGCTTGGTCTCCTGTCTTCTCTTGAACCGTAGCTAAAAAGATGGTTTTATAATAGATTAGCCAACTATTGATCGGTTGGGGATTAACATGCCAATTATTTTCAACATTCCGCTCAATCAGTTCCTTTCCACCAAAGCTAAGCAACCAACCATCTGACTCTAGACCATTACCTACCGCATTTTTAAGAAATCCAATACAATAAAGTTCGTTCCATGCCTCATTCACATTCAAAGATGCTTCTTTAAAATTCCCTTCATATCCGTGCGCAATCTCATGTAAAGCAATAAAGTCTGCATCCATGTAAGTCTTGGCTGAACTTCCCTTCGCACCTGAATAATAAGGGCCATAGTAAGCTGTAGGAGTTGACGCAGCATCTGCCTTCATAAAGTACTTATTTGGAATGTTTTTATCTGTCGCTCTCGCTGGATGAAAGGATAACCCTGCTAACTCATTATACTTTTCAAATACACTATCGTAATACTTCACCAATCCATCTATAGAAGAAAATTTGTCCATTTTTTTCAAATAGGCTTTATCTTCTTTTGGTATCAGAATTTGGACGTAATCTGTTGTAATCAGCCCGAAAGCCGCGTCAGATGCATCCCATTTTTGAAAGTACGTATCCTCATTGGTATCTTTTGAATAGGTCGGCAGTTCTGTCATCGTGTCCGTTACTTTATACTCAATCACCGGTGCTTCACTTGTGAAAGTCGTTCTCACAAAAGGGACAGCCGTGTACTCACTACTAACTGATTTCCATTCTGAATTGAATGATGCTTCGCTTTCTTTTTTTGCATCCGTATTTAGTAATTCTAATACTAAATCTCCTTTAAAATTTGGGTTTGTTTGACGAATTTCTAATTTTGTATTAGCTGGTAAAACAATGCCTAAATCTTGCTTATCTTGTGTAACACCTTTACTCATTCCGGCATTAAATAACCAAGTCGGATTTTCTAACACATACATTTCTTTAGTCTTTACTTCATCTGCATGTGCGTGGTATGTAATTCCCCCAACTAACATACTAAATAATACAATAAAAAACACAATTCCTTTATAGATTCTCACTAACTTTCCCTCTTTCCTTAATTAATACTTCTTTTAAATCGTAACACACATTTTTTCGAGAAAAATAATATATTTCCGCTTTGCATTGCGAAAGTATGAACATTTCGTGTCTAAACAGCTGAACCCGCCATACGAAAAAGCACCCACGCGAGAACGGTTGTGGATGCTCTTTTTTCATTCAGGTTAAAACGATTTTTTCAAGTGCTTGTAATGCGCTTATCGCCTGTTCTTTTGTTTTTCCTGTACTGCTAAAATAAAATTTGCATGTCGGCTCTGTTCCTGACGGTCGCACGCAGAACCATGACCCATCTTCTAAGTAGAATTTCAACACATTCGAGGTTGGTAAGCGCATCTTTTCTTCTTTACCTGTCGTCAAGCTGGTGGCTAAGCCGAACAAATAGTCTTCTTTAGACGCAAGCGCTAAGTTTGGCATCGCGTCGGTGCGCAAGTTTTCCATAATCGCTTGTATTCGCGCTACACCCTGCTCTCCTTTTGCTGTGATGGTATGAAGCGATTCTGCGTAATAGCCAAATTCTTGATAAATGGCTTCCATCGCTTCGTATAGTGTTTTTCCTTGTAACTTGTAAAATAAGGCTACTTCTGCTGTTAAAAGTGCGGCCTGAACAGCGTCTTTATCCCGTACAAATGGCGCGACTAGATAGCCGTAGCTTTCTTCATACCCGAACAGAAATTTGGCCTCACCTGACATTTCCCATTCTGCGATTTTTTCACCGATAAATTTGAAGCCTGTCAATGTATTGTATGTTTTCACACCGTACTTGCTGGCTATTTTCTCGCCAAGGTCGCTTGTTACAATCGTTTTAATGAAAGCACTGTTTGCAGGAAGATGTGGCTGTTTTACTAAATAATGCAACAACAGCGCGCCAAGTTGATTCCCTGTTAAAACTTGATACATGCCTGCTTCGTTTTTAACAGCGACGCCAATCCGGTCTGCGTCTGGGTCCGTGGCCATCAGAATGTCCGCATCATTACTCGCTTCTATCGCCATGGCAAATGCGGCATGGTCTTCTGGATTCGGAGAGCTTATCGTCGGGAAGGTACCATCCGGAATGGCTTGTTCCGCCACAACACTCACATCGCTGAATCCCGCTTGCGCCAAACTCTTCGTAACGAGCACCTCTCCTGTCCCGTGAAGGGGCGTATAGACAATTTTTAATTTCGAACCTTGCGTCTTTACTAGTTCAGGATTTTGGGTAACAGCACGTACCTGCTTCAAATAAGCCTCATCGGCATTGACACCCAGCCTAACCAGCAGCCCCGCATCAACGAGCGCCGACTCCTTCGCAACGGGAATCGCAAATAAATCTTCTGTAGCTGCTAAATAAGCTGTTATTTTGGCGGCATCATCCAATGTGATTTGGCAACCATCAGACCCGTAGACTTTAAAACCGTTGTATTCTGCTGGATTATGGCTTGCTGTAATCACGATACCTGCCGCCGCCCCCCATTCCCGTACCATAAAGGACAGTTCTGGCGTGGGGCGAAGTGTGTCCGATAAATAAACTTTAATACCTGCTGCACCTAAAACAAGTGCGGCTTCCAAAGCAAATGCTGCTGAAAAATGGCGGGAATCATAAGCAATCGCGACGCCTTCTGCTTGCCGTTTTTGTTGAACAATATTCGCCGCAACGCCACTTGTCACCCAGCGAATCATGTATGTATTGATCCGATTCGTACCGCAGCCAAGTTCACCACGCATTCCACCCGTTCCAAATTCCAAATAACGATAAAAATGGTCACGCCTTGATTCGTCGTCTGATAATTCCGTCATCTGTTTTTGAAGCGCCGCATCGTTTTCCGACGCCACGCTCCACTTCTGCCAATTTTCCTGCCAAGTCATTGATTCTCATCCTTTAATTGTTGCAAAATTTCTTTCAAGCTCATCTCACAGCAAGCCATCGATGTATCTGCTACGCCATAATACATTTTGACAATATCGCCTTCTACGATTGTACCGCAGCCAAAAACGACATCGCCGAAAAAGCCATTTTTCTCGTAATCTGCTTCTGGTTCTAAAATCGGCGTTTCTGTTCGTGCCAGTACTTTCGTTGGGTCATTCAGGTCGAGCAAGACGGCACCCATGCAATAGCGGTGATCTTTTGTCGCGCCGTGATAGAGCTCGAGCCACCCTTCTTCCGTCCTAATCGGAACAGCACCGCCGCCAATTCGACCGCTATCCCAATATCCGTCGCGAATGCCAAACAAATGTCGGTGATCGCCCCAACTATGCAAATCCGGGGATGACGCAATCCAAATATCCAGATTCCCGATACTCTTCAAACTTGGACGATGTAACGCGTAATATTTGCCATTCACTTTTTCCGGGAAAATTAAAACATCTTTATTTTCTGGTGCAAAAATATTTCCCTCGTACTCGTAGCTCACAAAGTCTTTCGTGGAAACCATAGCATCCGCCACGCCCATTTCAGAAACGGCACTAAAATTCACATAGTACACATCATCAATTTGCGTCACACGTGCATCTTCAATTCCAAACGTCTGATATTCATTACATGGATACAAAAACGGTTTTTCATCGACTGTAAAATGATGCCCATCTTTACTGCGCGCAATGCGGATGTAAGAAAGCGACGTCAAATACGCAAAGCCTTCCAATTTATCTTTCGTACGAATCATGCGCGGATCTTCAAAGTCATACATTGGGTCATCCAAACGAAATTCGAGAATATCCAATTTCTGCGTCTCTACATTAAAAACAGGCGCCTTCACAATATTCGGATCTGCACTGATCGGTTTTTCTGCCACACGTAAAAGCAACAATGTTTCCTCTTGATACTTGGCCACGCCCGCATTAAATGCGCCTAACACCTCAAAATCTGGGCGATGCGGTGCCACATCAGCCGGTGTAATTAATGGGTTTTCCTCATAACGATATATATTCATAATTCCTAATCTCCCTATCCTTCAAATTTCACAAATGGATCGCGAATCGTGCGTTTCTGCGCGTCCGCATCACTAATTCCTACGTATAAATCCGCCGTACCATCCGGTTTACGAATCAATCCACCACTGAACACAACGTCGACTAAATCCGGACGCTTACTCGGCCCTGCTAAAAAGTCTCCGCGTTCTGAAATAATCTCCATCGGCGCTACAATCGTCCCATCTTGCGGATCAATGACACAAATCGCCGCGTAGTAATGCCGATTTCCCGCCAGATCAAAATTCGCAATATGTGCGAGTATGCCTAGTTTGCCGTTTTTCAATACGTGGATTTCGTTTGCCCCGCCCCACTCATTTTCTGCAAAATGGGGAGCTAGAAGTGGCGCTGCCTCGATCAATTCGATGGTGACATCTGCCAAATTTTTCACAAGACAGAAACCAATTTTTCCTCGTCCACCTTTTTCACCTTGTGGTCTAGTAAATACTGCGATATCACCATTTGTCAGTTGCTTCAAACGCAAATCTTTCATGCCTACTGGGCCTTGGAAGAACAGCATTAAATCCGCGAGTTGCGCCCCGCGATATAAGCAAGTTCGCCACGCCAATTTCGCCGGATCAGCTTCACTTGGAAACACTTCCACGCCGCCAATGATCCATTCCCCATCGATTCGCGTCACGAATGGATCTTGAAGCGCCAATTTGGGCATTCCATCAAGCCATACCCACGACGCGTCCCTCTTTTCAAAAAAGCCGATTTCCGCCATCTCGCTGTCTCGCGACTCCACTCGTCCAGCAATCACCGCAACCCCATCCGATACAACGAACGGCGCCGTAACATTATACACATCCTTGTCCGCGACACCAACAAAAGCTAGACGCTCCACTGCTGACGGTGCATTTTTCGCCCGATATTCCGCTAATAAAACTGCAATCTCTGTCATCATAAACTCCTTCATATCTTAAAAATTACCGCCGCATTTGCTGGTAACACTATCGTTTCCAAATCAAAAACAAGCGCCATATTGGCCAAAACCTCCGTCACATTTCCCCATGCATTCGAAATGGTTCGTGCTTCGCCAAAATTCAAGCACACTAAATAATCACCGCGAATGTACATTAAAAACTCGCCATCCGCTTCAAAATATCGATATCCCGGCTCGCAAAAATCCGCCGTTTTTCGAAGTGTAATCAGGGCTTGATAAAAACGATACATCCTCTTGGCTCGTTCAAAGTCTGGCGTCACCTGAGATATCCAGCTAACCGCACCATCTGAAAATCCTTCCGGCCAAGTCATCGGCGCCCTCGCCTTATCGCGCGTCTTATCCTGCGCCAACATTAACGCCTCAACTTCCGATTTTCCAGCCATAAGCGCCTGCTCGTATGCATAAACACCTTGCACGTCCCGCATTTCATCCAGCGACTCCGGAATAAAATCCGCCATGCCCAACTCCTCACCAAAATAAATAAAAGGAACTCCGTGCGCCGTCAACATCAACATCGCAAGTAACTGCGCCACATCCTCGCGCCCGTCCGCTAAACGATTCCACGACCGACTCATATCATGACTCCCAAAAAACAACGTCGGCATCCGCCCATCCACATAAACCTGCTGCATCCGCACCAGTTCCGCGACAATTTCATCCCGACTAGGCACACTGCCAAAATTAAAATTAAACGTCACATCCAGCCCATCCATGCCCGCGTATTTTTCGATTTCTTCCAATTTGTCCGAACTGATCTCACCGACCGTAAAATAATCGCCACGCGCACGAATCCGCGCACCAATTTCCGCCATCATCTCCGGCATTCCCGGCTGATCCTTATCAAAAACATGCACCTGTTCACCGCTTGCATCCACCGGATTATCCGGAAAATTCCGAGTCAACGTCAAATTATTAATCACATCCAACCGGAACCCATCCAGCCCCTTAGCCAACCAAAAATCAAACACCTTCCAAATCTCACTACGCACTTCCTCGTTGCGCCAATTCAGATCGACCTGCTCTTTCGCAAAACTGTGATAATAATATTGCTGCGTCCCCGCGTCCCATTCCCACGCCGAGCCACCGAAAAAAGATTCCCAATTATTCGGCGTGTCCTGCCAAACGAACCAATCTCGTTTCGCATTCGCCTTCGAACTTCGCGATTCCGTAAACCACACGTGCTCCGTCGAAACATGATTTACCACCATATCCGCGATCACCCGAATCCCGTACGCATGCGCCTCAGCGACAAATGCCTCCAAGTCCGCCATCGTGCCATAATCCGGATCAACCGCACAATAATCACTCACATCATACCCGTTATCCACTTTCGGCGATGGATAAAACGGCGTCAACCAAATCCCACCAATACCCAGTTCCGCCAAGTACGGCATTTTCTCACGTAATCCTTTAAAATCACCAATGCCATCCCCATTACCATCTTTAAATGACGGCATATAAATCTCATAAAAAACCGTTTCCTGCCACCATTTCAGCATCTTTCAAACTCCTTATTTCAATGTAAACTGCATACCCTCTTGGAATTTTTTCGAGAAGAAGAGGAATAAAATAATGAGCGGTAAAGTCAGAACAACCGACGCCGCATACATTGGACCAGGGTACGTTGCATACGGCCCAAACATTTGCGAAATCAACACGTTCAACGTCACCGTACTATCACTTTTCGTCACGATTAAATCCCACAATAGATTCGTCCAACGATCCGTGAATAAGAACAAGAAGATCACCGTACTAATCGATTTTGACATCGGCAAAACAACACGGAACAAAATTTTCAAATCGCTCGCTCCGTCCAATTTCGCAGCCTCAATCAACGTATCTGGAATCGCCTTGAAAAAGTTCGTATACATAAATATCGCCCACATACTCATCATTGTCGGAATAATCATCCCCGCATACGTATCAAGTAAACCAACATTCGTAATCATCAAAAATTGCGGAATCAGCAAAATAATCGCTGGGAAAAACATTTGGAATAAAATCACATTATTGACGAAGATTTTCCCTTTAAATTTCACTTTCGCAAGCGCGTAACCGACCATAATCGCGAAAAACAACATGAGTCCCGTCGCAATGGTCGCCACAATAATCGTGTTAATAAACGCTTGAATCCAAGGCGCAGGCGCGGAGACCGTTGCATTACCAAACAACCAACTCCAAGAACGCGTCGTGAACTCCGTCGGAATCAATTTCCGATCGACCTGATCCCACGCCGCAAACGAGTTGAGCACGAGATAAATAAACGGATAAATCATGACTAATAGAATCAATGTGGTTAACGTATAGCGAACCGTCATACCCCACTTACTTTTACGACCAACCATTTCTCTCGCCCCATTTCTCTAGTCCTTTTTTTATAACACCAATCGATGCAAACGTCACAACAGCTGCCACAAGCGAGATCGCAGACGCATAGCCTGATTTCAAGTTGACAAAGGCTTGGTTATAAATTTCCATTTGCCATGTGTTTGTCGCAAAGTTCGGCCCACCGCCAGTTAGCTGGTAAACCTCTGTGAATATCCCGAAGCTCACGCCCACCGCCAACACAATCACCGTGAAAAGCGCTGGATACATCATCGGTATCGTGATTTTCCAGAACGTGCGGAACCTGCCCGAACCGTCCATCGCCGCCGCTTCATAAATCTCTTCGTTAATACTAGATAATCCTGATATCAAAATCAGTGCGTAATAACCCGACATTTTCCAAGCGATCATCAGCGAAATAACGAATAGCGATGTCATCGGCGTTCCTAACCAATCAATATTCAAGCCAAAATTGTCACGCAAAAAGATGTTCAGCGGACTGTTATAAGATAGCAAACCTTTCACAATCAAAGACGTAACAACGCCTGACGAAAGATACGGTAGGAAAAAAGCAACTAAGTATAAACCTTTGAATTTCGGTAGCCCATTCACAAGTACCGCAACGACCATCGACATAATAATCGCGAGTGGTACGAATACAATCAAGAACTTATATGTCACCCAAAACGATGCTTTCACCGCTGGGCTTGCAAATGCTTTCATGAAATTATCAAAGCCCACAAAATTGATTTCTGGACTCATCATATTCCAATCCGTCACAGAAAGCCAAATCGCCCAAACGAGCGGTATTAAAAAGAAGATAATCGTGAAGATAACATACGGGCTGGTAAAAGACCAGCCCAATTTATTGTTTAGCTTCTTCATTTCTGAAGCACCTCATCCTCAGCTTTCTTCATGTCGTTCCAAGCTTTCGCAGGTTTCTTCTCGCCACGAACAACTGGATTCCAAGCTTGTTCACCGATGATTTGTTGAATGTCATTATAATCTGCGTTATCCATTGCCGGAATCGCAAATGGCACATTTTCAGCATAGACTTTCAGCGCTGGGTTTTCCTTGAAGAATGCTGTAAATGTTGCGTTCTCTGTCGCATCATCACGTGCTGGAATTAAATTTGTTGTTTCTAGGAATTTCAAATCATTTTTATCGTTGCTGTAAACGAAATCTAGGAATTTAACCGCGGCTTTTTTCTCTGTATCTTTCGCCTGCGCGTAGAACACGATTCCTTTTGCATCCGAATACGTATTCACGTTTTCCGCGTCTTTTAAGTCATCTGGAACTGGCGGTGTGCTAACCGTATATGTTTCGCCATTTTTTAGCTCTGGGAATTTCTCTGCCCAGTTCGGGAACGACCACGGGCCAAGATCTGCCATGATACTCGTCCCTGTTTCGAATGGATCTGTTGCTTGTCCTGCTAATAACAGGTCATTTTTTTGTAGCTCAGACATGAACGTCAACATTTCTTTTCCAGCTTTGTCATCCGCTACAAACTTGCCATCTTGTACAAACGGATTACCTTTAGAAGCCGCATTATACAGTGGGAAGAAGTCAAACCAACGCATCCAAGATGTCGGATCCGCCAAATCGGCTTTTGCCCAAATCACTTTATCTGGATATTTCGCTTTTAGTTTTTTACCAGCAGCGAGCACATCACTATATGTTTTTGGTGTTTCCGTCACACCAATTTCTTTCAAAATATCAGTACGCCATGCAAAAAGAATCGGATTAGAATAAACTGGGAACACATATTGGTTACCGTCCGAGAATTTCCAAGAATCCAAACTATCAACCATTTTACGTTTTTCGGCTACTTCTTTCATGCCATCGATTTCGTTAATTGGCACGATTGCTTTACTATTCGCCAATTGTGCGGCGAAGCTACGATTTATATTTTCCGAAATAGTTGGCACTGTTTTCGACGCAATGGCCGCCTGCACCGTTGCTTCGGAGGATGGACTTTCTTTCATTTGTGATACTTCTACTTTAATATCTGGATTTTCTTTCTCAAAAGCTGTTGCCATTTCTCCCCAAAACTTCATCTGCGTTGGGTTTGGTGAGGCCCAAAATGTGACCTTCGTTTTGCCATCAGCTGACGCGTCCTTATCGCTTCCCGAGCCACAACCCGCTAGTAAACTCCCTACTACTGCTACGGATAAAACAGAAAACACCACTTTTTTTAATTTCATCTTTCATGTCCTCCTAGTTAAATCATAATTGTAATTTTGTAAGCGCTTGAATTACAATTACATTATTGCATTACTATTTTGTAATGTCAATAATTACTTTTCGTGTACATTGAAATTAAACACTAATATAGGCATATATGCAGTATTTAGAATTACATTACAAATTACATTACTTTTCAATTGCAATCTATGACGAATACTCTTATAATGAAATGAGAGAAAGTCCCATCTAGGAGGAAGAAGAATGAAAAAAGTCACGATGCAAGATATCGCAGACGCTTTGCAGATTTCAAAAAACTCAGTATCACAAGCTCTTGGGAATAAGAATGGCGTTGGCGAGCAGACAAAGCGACTAGTACTACAAAAAGCAGATGAAATGGGATACCAATACAAAAAAGACGTGGTTTACACGCCTACCGATAATCAATTTGCACTTGTTGCCACTGAATTTGCCTTATCACAAAAAAGTTTTTTTGGTGAGATTTGCTTGAGTTTGGAACAGGAAATGACGGCGCGGGGATTTTATTTAACGACGCTTGCGGTAACGCCTAATGCGATCGCTGAAAATCAGCTACCACGTGAACTAGAGGAGAAAAATTGGCGGGGAATTTTTGTTTTGTCGCATATTAGTGATGTGTTTGTGAAGCAAATTTTGGAGCTCGGCACGCCTACTGTCATGATTGACCACCACGATCCACACTTGCGGACAGATACGATATTGTCGCAGAATAAGGATGGTGCTTTTGTGGCTGTGGAGCATTTGATAGAGCTTGGTCATACGCGGATTGGCTTTGTTGGCGACATCGATTTTTCACCGAGTTACGAAGAGCGTTTTGAAGGCTATTGTAAGGCGATGCGGCATTATCAGTTGCCGGTGAACGCGCATTACACGATTACGAGTATTAAAGAGGAGCAGGCCGCGTTGTTTCAGGCGCTGGAAGGCTTGGAAGAGTGGCCGAGCGCGTGGTTTTGCGTAAACTCAGGGCTTGGATTTATTTTGAATTCGTATTTTCAGTCGAAAGGATTTGCGATTCCGGAACAGGTGTCGATTGTTTGTTTTGATAATACGGAATTTGCGATTTTGGCGCAGCCGCCACTGACGACGATGTGTACCGATTTGCGGTTTATGGGGAGAAAATCCGCGGAAACAATGGAATGGCGATTGCGAAATCCGAGTGCGCCGATTGTAAATGTGGCGATTGGGACAGAATTGATTTTGCGGGAGTCAACAGGAGCCTCGCGCTAGTATAGGTACTCATAAGAAAACGACGCTATCAAGAACCTACACTCTTTTTATAGCGCCGCTTTTTATTCCTTAATTAGTACACTCTGTTCCACTAGCCATATTGGAGCATATTGTTCTACATTTATCCGCTCATTATTTGAATGGCATACTGGCTTATTTAGGTAGTTCAGACAGATTTTTAGCTAGTTTTAGATAAAAAGCATTTACCACAAAAGCTGGTTTGTCTGCAAACGTAGTAAAATCATAATGATCCCATCCTTGCATTGCTGGATAGTAGCTCCACTGACCTTTCACAGGGTTTTTATCCGCCACTTTTGCTGCGTCACCGAAAGGATAGTAGCTTGATTTGACACTGACTAAACCGTCATTTGCCGCCCATGAATCGTCTACTTTCATACCATTTGAAGCTGTTTTCTTAAAATTAATCATATACTTTGAAACCGGTATTACTACGGGGAACATCGTTATCATTGGTGTTTCTTTTTTTGTCAAAAGACTCTTCGTAGTCGCTTGGCCTGTGTATGAAAAATAGTATACGTCGGCTTTTGTTTTTAAATTCGCTTTATTTGCGATGACTCCGTCCACCGATAAATCGTAGCTAGCAATATCTTTTGATTTCCAAATAGGGTTACTAAAAACACGATTATTATAAGTGAGGAGCGACTCATTCGGTAAGCGTTTTAAACCAAACTGATCTAATTTAAAGTCATATATTGTTGGACTCAAAAGTTTGCCGCTGAGAGCACTCATTCCAATCAGTGTATTTTTAACAACGGGGACAACCGAGTTGCTCTCTTCTACAAAAGTCGTGCCGTTATTTGGTGCGGCAATCGTAGTCACACTCTGCACTGAATGTTTCCCTCCAACAAATAAAGACGAGATACCTTGTTCTGGGTGTTCTTTAAAATAAGCTTGTTCTTCGGCACTCCCGTCTTCCAGTAGGTTCGTCAATTCACGAATTGTCAGTCCTCCCATGCTGTGCCCGACGAGATGAATCTTATTGGTATCACTCCATTGAGGATAAACCCCTGGATAGGTTCTCCCATATCTTGCATGTTTTTCTTTGATAGCATGGGCAGCTCCATAATCTACAGTACCTCCCATGATATAGGCATACAACTCTGCACTGCGGTCCCAATCACTTGCATAGGGACCTACCGCAGCCGTGTAAGTGTTATGCCCATTTTTCTTTAACACCTCTTGAATATCGTTTAATCCACCCCAATATTTAAACCCAAACACTTCATTTCGATCCCATCCAGCCAAGCCATGTACAAGGATAATTGGATAGTCATTTTTACTTGTTGCTGCTTTTACTGTTTGGCTCATTCCTTGTGATGATACAGTGACGAAGAATAAAACACTAGCGAAAAAAATAATCCATTTACTTTTTGACATACGTATACTCCTTTTTTAAATTAATAAGCTGCTTCATTAGATCTAGTTCTGCCATTCCTCCTTTTATCTGTAACTTAGAATTTATACTCCTTCATCTAATTAGCAGTTAATACGTAGTTTATTTTAAGCTATCCGTCCATATAACACCACGAATGTAAGCGTTCTATATAAGAAGAAACATAAAATTCACTGTTTATTCATAGATAAAGAGGTTTTTTGTCTTATATCAGCCTTTTTTGCTTGAAGTCTATCACCTAGTTATTACATCATTGTGAGCGTAAGCAAGAGAAATTTGATTGATGCACAAATAAGCAAAATGTCACCAAACCTATTTAACAGGCGAGGCGTACATTTTGCTTACTAGGAATACGAGGTTTACGCGCGAACATGTAGACAATACATAACATGCTGCGTCGGCATTCAACTCATTATTCTCCCCATTTCTCGGGGTCTTTATTCCATTCTTTGAGCGTTGTCATGTCTGCTTCCGATACGTAACCTTCATCCAACGCAACTTCGAGTAGTGTTTCATAATTTGTCAGAGCCGCAACTTCTACATTCGCAGCGCCAAGTAGTTTTTTTCCTTTTTCTAATCCGTATGTAAATAAGGCGGCGATTCCGAGGACTTCGCATCCTGCTTCTCGCAAGGCTTCTACGGCTGTGATCGAGCTACCGCCTGTTGAAATCAAGTCTTCAATCACGACTACTTTTTGGCCTTTCGTGATGGGACCTTCGATTTGGTTCCCTTTGCCGTGTTCTTTTGCTTTAGAGCGGACGTAAACCATTGGTAGGTCTAGGATATCACTTGCCCATGCAGCGTGTGGAATGCCTGCCGTTGCGGTTCCTGCCAGTACTTCGACCTCTGGAAACGCGGTTTTTATTTTTTCCGCAAGTGCGGCGGCGATGAATTGGCGGGTTTTCGGGAAGCCCATTGTGAGGCGGTTATCGCAGTAGATTGGGGATTTGATACCAGATGCCCACGTGAATGGATCGTTTGGCTGTAAGAAAACGGCTTTGATTTTTAATAGTTGCTCGGCTACTTGTTTTTCGGTTGTCATTTGTTCCACTCCTTCAAAATAGTTTCGTACGCTTGATATGGGTCAGTTGCTTTGGTGATCGATCTGCCGACGACGATAGCGGTTGCGCCGATTTCGCGGGCTTGATGTGGGGTTACGACGCGTTTTTGGTCGTCTTTTGTGTCGGTTTCTAAACGGATTCCTGGTGTGACGCGTAAAAATTCGGGACGGGTGATTTCTTTGATTTTGCCTGCTTCTAGCGCGGAACAGACGACACCATCGAGCCCTGCTTCGTTCGCCAAGGTGCTGTAGTGAAGAACGGAATCCATCAGGCTTGCTTGGATCAGTTGATCGGACTGCATTTCGGCTTCACTTGTGCTCGTTAACTGGGTAACGGCGATGAGGCGCGGGCGGCGGGAAGAGCTAGAACCGATTTCGAGTCCTTCCAGTGCTGCTTCCATCATCGCGCGACCTCCTGCGGCGTGCACGTTGACCATATCGACGCCCATGCGAGCGAGACCGATCATCGCGCTTTTGACGGTGTTCGGGATGTCATGCAATTTTAAATCGAGAAAAATTTCATGACCGTCGTGTTTTAAGCGCTCCACCAAATGTGGGCCTTCAAGATAGAAAAGTTCCATGCCGACCTTGACGGACAGCGTGTCCCCTTTTGGAAATCGTTTTAAAAATGCTTCGACTTGGGCGTATGAGGCGAAATCGAGCGCGATAATTGGTTTTGTCATGCGTTTGTTCTCTCCTTTTTTAAGTCGGCTAATGTCGTGATTCCTAGTTCATCCATGCGGGCTGGCAGGGCGTCGATCAGATTCGGGCAAATGTAAGGCTCGGTAAAATTGAGCGTGCCTACTGCGACGGCATCTGCACCAGCGATGAGAAATTCGAGGACGTCATCCACGGTTTGGACGCCTCCCATGCCGATGATTGGAATGTTGGACACGGCGCGGACTTGGTGGATGAGGCGAATCGCGACGGGTTTGATGGATGGGCCTGATAAGCCGCCAGTACCGTTTGCGAGGATCGGTTGGCGCGTTTTGAGATCGATGCGCATCCCGAGCAAAGTATTGATCATCGTGAGTCCGTCGGCGCCTGCTTCTTCGATCGCCTTGGCAATTGGGACAATATCCGTTACGTTTGGCGAGAGCTTCACGTAGATTGGGACGCTTGCCACGGCTTTCACGGCTTTCGTGAGTTGGTACGCTACTTCTGGATCGGTTCCAAACGCGATACCGCCGTGTTTGACGTTCGGGCACGAGATGTTGAGCTCAATCGCCTTCACGTTTGGTGCATCGCCAATTCGTGCGCAAACTTTGACATAGTCTTCTTCGGATGCTCCGGCGACGTTCGCGATAATTGGTGTATCAAAACGCTCTAGCCATGGCATTTCGTGCGCCATTACATGATCGAGTCCAGGATTTTGTAGGCCAATTGCATTTAACATTCCGGACGGTGTTTCCGCCACACGCGGCGTCGCATTGCCGTAACGCGGTTCTGGCGTCACTGCTTTTGCCATAATGGCGCCAAGTTGGTTCAAATCGTAAAATTTGCTATATTCCTTGCCGAATCCAAAACACCCAGATGCGGGCATGATGGGATTTTTCAGTGATAAGCCTGGTATGTCAACGGCTAAACGGTTCATATGACTACCTCCCCAGCCCGGAAAACCGGACCTTCATCGCATGCTTTATAACTTTTCGTCGGATCATCCGTACGCTGACAAACGCAGGCATAACAAGCCCCAACACCGCACGCCATCCGCTCTTCTAGTGATAAAAAGGTTCGCTGGTTGGCAAATCGTTCGGATACAACGCGTAACATCGCGGTTGGCCCACAGCTGTATACCGTATCTGGCGTGAAGTCGAGCGCATCGGTAACCGTCGTTACAAAGCCTTGCGTTCCTCGCGTTCCGTCCACTGTTGCAACAAAACAATCGCCGAGTTCTCCCATTTCCTTTTCATAAAAAACATCTTTGGCGGAGCTAAAACCTAAGACAAATGTGACCGTCGAGCCTTGTGCGACTAGTTCTTTGCCGAGCTGATAAAGCGGCGGAACCCCGATACCGCCACCGATCAACAGTGCATGTTCCCCAGGCTTCGTTTCTTGCGGCGCGAAACCATTGCCAAGTGGCGCAATCACGTCGATCGCATCTCCTGCAATCAGGTCTGCAAAATCCGCCGTTCCGTCACCATCTACGCGGTACAACAACGTACATTGTTCCCGCGCCTTATCTATCGCACAAATACTAATCGGTCGGCGCAAAAGAAGGTCCGCTCGTCGCGGTTTGAGTTGCATAAATTGTCCAGGATACATGGCAAGCACAATATCCCCTTTTAATACCAACTCAAACACCCGATCCGCGATCAACTTTTGGCTGACAACTTCCATCTTTGTTTGTCTCACGTTTCTCCACCCCGTTCTTTATACTGTTTCGCTTACCCGCGCTGGTTGCATTGCTTCCATCTCGAATGACCGTGATTCTAACACCCGCAAAATTGCTTCTGCCGTGTCGAGTGATGTACAAACCGGCACACCATTTTCCACCGATTCCCGGCGAATTTGGAAACCGTCACGCTCTGGTTGTTTGCCCGTCGTTAATGTGTTCACTACAAGCGTTACTTGCCCATTTCGAATGTAATCGATCAGCGTTCCTTGGTTCTCACCGATTTTCTTCACTTTCGAAACCGGAATGCCTTGCTCTTCTAACACGAGCGCCGTTCCAGATGTCGCCATAATTGTGAAGCCGATATTTTTAAACCGTTTCGCAAGCGCCGTAGCTTCTGCTTTATCTCGATCTGCCACTGTCAAAAGCACCGTTCCATAATCGAGCATCTTCACGCCACTCGCTACAAAACCTTTGTACAGCGCCTTTTCAAGCGTACGATCTTTCCCCATGACTTCCCCTGTTGACTTCATTTCAGGGCCCAGCGACGTATCCACACTACGCAATTTCGCAAACGAGAACACCGGCACTTTCACAAAAATCTCTTGTTTTTCTGGTGCCAAACCTTCTTTGTAACCCAACTCTAGCAATGTTTTACCTAAAATGACTTTCGTCGCCACATTCGCCATTGGAATGTCCGTAATTTTGCTTAGGAAAGGGGCGGTACGGCTTGATCTCGGGTTTACTTCGATAACAAAAACTTCCTCATCCGCGACAACATATTGAATGTTTAGCATCCCGATGATTTTCAGACCTTTCGCGAGACGCGTCGTGTAATCTACAATCAGATCCTTGACGTGTTGCGACAAGCTTTGTGCCGGATAAACGGCAATCGAGTCGCCAGAATGGACCCCTGCTCGTTCGATATGTTCCATAATGCCTGGTATCACAACGTTCTCGCCATCACTAATCGCGTCCACTTCTACCTCTTGACCCTGCACGTAGCGATCGACAAGCACTGGATGTTTCGGATTCACTTTGACCGCGTTATTCATGTAATAGCGCAGCGCTTCTTCTGATTCCACGATTTCCATCGCACGACCGCCGAGCACGTAAGAAGGCCGAACCAAGACCGGATAGCCAATCGTCGTTGCCACCGCGATGGCTCCATCGATAGACGTCGCTGTTTTCCCAGCAGGTTGCGGGATTCCAAGTTCCACGAGCGCCTTCTCAAACTTATCACGATTTTCTGCGCGATCGATGTCTTCGAGTGACGTTCCAAGAATTTTCACGCCGCGTTCTGCCAAACCGTCCGCCAGATTGATCGCCGTTTGACCACCGAATTGTACTACCACGCCAAGCGGCTTCTCCAGTTCAATGACATGCATCACGTCTTCCAGCGTTAATGGTTCAAAGTAAAGCTTGTCGGAAATACTGAAATCCGTCGAGACCGTTTCCGGGTTATTATTGATGATAATCGCTTCATATCCCGCTTGCTGAATTGCCCAAACCGAGTGCACCGTTGCATAGTCAAACTCGACACCTTGCCCAATCCGAATCGGTCCAGAACCAAGCACAATCACGCTTTCCTTCTCTGAGCGAATCGATTCATTTTCATCCTCATAACTACTGTAAAAGTATGGCGTTGTCGACTCGAATTCCGCCGCGCACGTATCGACCATTTTGTAAACTGGGATAATACCCGCTTCTTTGCGAATATCGTACACCTCAAATGCCGTCATATTCCAAAGTTTAGCGATGGCACCGTCACTGAATCCGTTCCGTTTCGCGGCACGCAGTACTTCCAAATCCCCAACATTCGTCGCAATTTCCGACTCCTGTTTGATAATTTTCTCCAATTTATATAAGAAGAACAAATCAATCTTTGTTTTCGCGTGCAGGTCTTCAATCGTCCAACCTTTACGAAGCGCCGCCGCTAGGAAAAATAATCTGTCATCTTCCGGAAAACAAATTTTGCGTTCGAGTTCTTCCAAACTCGCGTTCTCCGCTTGATCCAAATACAGATGGGTCGTCCCAATTTCAAGCGACCGAACCGCCTTCAAAAGTGACTCCTCCAAATTTCGCCCAATCGCCATCACTTCTCCCGTCGCCTTCATTTGCGTACCTAAACGACGATCCGCTTTTTCAAACTTATCAAAAGCAAAGCGTGGAATCTTCGACACGACGTAATCAAGCGCCGGCTCAAAATGCGCATACGTTGTTCCTGTTACTGGATTTTTCATTTCATCTAGCGTCAAACCAACCGCAATTTTGGCAGCGAGCTTCGCAATCGGATAACCCGTTGCCTTCGAAGCTAGCGCCGACGAACGACTCACGCGCGGATTCACCTCGATCACGTAATACTCGTAGCTATCCGGATCAATCGCCAACTGCACATTACAGCCACCCTCGATTTCAAGCGCGCGGATAATTTTCAACGACACATCACGAAGCATTTGGTATTCACGGTCCGACAGCGTCTGGCTCGGCGCCACCACAATCGAATCCCCTGTATGAATCCCGACTGGATCAATATTTTCCATGTTACACACGACCATCGCATTGTCAAACGCATCACGCATCACTTCATACTCAACCTCTTTAAAACCAGCAATACTGCGCTCCAGCAAACATTGCGTTACCGGGCTGAGTTTCAAGCCACTCGCCACAATCTCCGCCAAATCCGCGTCATTCAGGCAAATCCCGCCACCAGAACCACCAAGCGTATAAGCCGGGCGAACAATCACCGGATAACCAATTTTTGCAACAAAGTTCTGCGCTTCTTCCAAACTATGAATGATGTCACTCTCAGGAACCGGTTCGCCGAGCTCATGCATCAAATCACGAAACGCCTCGCGATCCTCCGCCTTCTTAATCGCCACCAAATCCGTTCCTAAAACTTCCACACCACACTCATCCAAAATTCCGGCTTCCGCAAGTTCCATCGCCATGTTCAGTCCCGTTTGACCACCAAGCGTTGGCAAAATTGCATCTGGGCGTTCTTTGCGAATAATCCGCGATACAAAATCAAGCGTAATCGGCTCAATATAAACCTTGTCCGCCATCTCCACATCCGTCATAATCGTCGCCGGATTCGAGTTCACAAGCACCACTCGGTATCCTTCCTCTTTCAAACTCAAACACGCTTGCGTCCCCGCGTAATCAAATTCCGCGGCTTGTCCAATGACAATAGGGCCAGAACCAATTACTAAAATAGTTTGAATATCCTCACGTTTAGGCATTTTGTTCCGCTCCCTCCTTCTCCATCATCGCTATAAACTGGTCAAATAAATAATTGACATCACTCGGTCCAGGGTTCGCTTCCGGATGATACTGCACCGTATACGCCGCAAACTCTTTGTGCGCCAAGCCTTCCACCGTTCCATCATTCAATTCAATATGCGTGACAACAATGTCTTTATCTACCAGCGAATCCGCATCCACCGCATAGCCGTGGTTTTGCGCTGTAAAATCAACGCGACCTGTTGCCAGCTCCTTCACAGGATGATTCGCCCCACGATGCCCGAATTTCAGCTTAAACGTATCGGCCCCATTAGCTAAAGCGAAAAGCTGATGTCCTAAGCAGATACCGAACAACGGCACTTTTCCTTGCAAGCCGCGAATCATTTCGATCGCTTCCGGCACATCTTTCGGATCCCCAGGTCCATTCGAAAGCATCACGCCATCCGGATGCATCGCGAGAATTTCCTCTGCTGTCGTATTATAAGGTACGACCGTGATATCGCAATCACGTCTGTTCAACTCGCGCATGATGCTACTTTTCACGCCATAATCCACGAGCACAACACGCTTGCCTTCCCCAGGATTCGTAAATGCCTTCGAACAAGAAACTTCGCGCACTTGATCCACCGGCAACCGCACCGAACGCAGATGATGCAACAAATCTTCCCGATTCGCCTTTTCCAGAGCCAAAATTCCTTTTAACGTCCCTTCCTTACGAATAATCTTCGTCAATTTCCGCGTATCAATCCCCGCAATCCCTGGAATATCCTTTTCCTTCAAAAACTGATCCAGCGTCAATTGGTTGCGCCAGTTCGAAGCAAATTCCGCCGCCTCACGCACCACCACACCTTTTACAGCCGGGTGAATCGATTCAAAGTCGTCACGATTCACGCCATAGTTCCCAACGAGCGGATATGTAAACGTGATGATTTGCCCGTAATAACTCGGATCCGTAATCGTCTCCTGATACCCTGTCATTCCCGTATTAAAAACAACTTCCCCGATCGTTTCGCGGTCACTGCCAATCGCCTCACCGATAAAATAATTACCGTCTTCCAGCATCAAAATCCGTTTTGTCATCCGTTATTCCACCCCTTCTTCAAAAACAAGCGTACCTTCCGCAAATGTTGCAACTGGCCAACCGACACAATTCCAACCAGTAAACGGCGTATTTCTACCCTTCGATGCAAAACTTTCTGGATCAATCGTGGCTGCTTTTTCTAAATCAATGACCGTCACATCCGCAATCCCGCCAATTTCAAGCACACCGTACGGAAGGTTAAAGCATTTTGCTGGTTTCACCGTCATCCAATCGATCAATTGCTTCAGCGTCCACTCCCCCGTTTTTACAAAATGCGTATAAAGTAGCGGGAATGCCGTTTCAAGTCCTACGATTCCAAACATCGCTTTTTCCATTGGCACGTTCTTTTCCTCTGCCGCATGTGGCGCATGATCCGTCGCAATAAAATCAATCGTCCCATCCAGCAAGCCTTCGAGCAATGCCGCATGATCCTCCTTCGCACGCAATGGCGGATTCATTTTCCAATTCCCGTCATTTCCCGGTATGTCCGTCTCATTCAAAATCAAGTGATGCGGTGAAACCTCTGCCGTTACGCGAATCCCAGCACGTTTTGCATCACGCACCGCACGAACCGACTCCTTCGTCGAAATGTGGCAAACATGATAGTGACAGTTCGCCGCTTCCGCAAGCAACACATCGCGTGCAATTTGAACCGATTCTGCAATGTTCGGAATCCCCGCCAAACCTTGCTCCTGCGCAAAAATACCGTCATGCACAACCCCACCATAAACCAGCGAGTTATCCTCACAATGCGCCACAATCGCCATATCCAGCGCCCCAGCTTCCTTCATCGCCTCATACATCATGCCCGCCGTCTGCACACCTACACCATCATCCGTGAAAGCGAACGCGCCAGCAGCTTTCAACGCCGCAAAGTCCACCAACTCGTCACCCTTCAAACTCGATGTAATCGACGCGTATGGCAACACACGAACCGCCGCTGTTTCCTTAATCCGATCCACAACCTGCGTCATCACTTCCGCCGTATCCGGTACCGGTTTCGTATTCGGCATCGCACAAACCGTCGTGTACCCACCACGAGCAGCCGCAGCAGTTCCCGTCGCAATCGTCTCTTTATGCTCCCCGCCTGGTTCCCGCAAATGCACGTGCACATCCACAAGCCCTGGTGCCACCAATTTCCCAGCCACATCAATGACTTTGGCACCATCTAGCGTCACATCTTCGCCAATCGCCGTAATCCGACCATCCGCAATCGCCACGTCCTTAACAACCAAATCCCCAGTTTCCGTCAACACTTTTCCATTTTTCAATACGTACATGTCGTCACCCTCGTTTCTTTATCTTGGCAAACTGCCTCTAAAATAGCCATCCGAATATATACACCGTTCGTCATCTGTTCCACAATGCGCGATTTCTCGCATTCCACTAAACTATCCGCGATCTCCACATCCCGATTCACAGGACTCGGATGCATGATAATCGCACGTTCCTTCATCTTCGCCGCCCGCGCTTCCGTCAAACCGTATTTGGCGTGATAATCCGACTTCGTAAAACTAAGCAACCCGTCATGCCGCTCCTCCTGCACACGCAAGAGCATAATCACGTCCATCTGCTCCACCAAATCATCCATCGCCATATACGTCCCAAGCGCAGCACAACTCTCACGCATCCACTCCGGCGGCCCTGCAAAAAACACTTCCGCGCCCAGTCGTTTAAGCGCCTGCATGTTCGAATTCGCCACTCGACTATGCACAATATCCCCAACAATCGCGACCTTCAGCCCTTTAAATCCACCAAACTCTTCCTTAATGGTAAACAAGTCAAGCAACGACTGACTCGGATGTTGCCCACAACCATCACCACCGTTCACAACCGCAATCCCTAATTTGCGAAGTGGCTCATAATAATTCTCATCTGAATGCCGGATTACCGCTACATCCACACCAATCGCCTGCATCGTCAGCGCCGTATCATATAACGTTTCTCCTTTTGTCACGCTTGATTTCGAAGGATCAAATGACAGGACGTCAATGCCAAGCTTCTTCTCAGCCATCTCAAAACTGTTGTGCGTTCGCGTGCTTGCCTCAAAAAACATGTTCACGGCATACCTTTGTTTTTTCGGAGTCCAAATCTCTCCTTGTTTGAAACGCGCTGCCCGATCAAGCAATTCTTCAATTTCCACTACAGAAAGCTCTTCCATCGACACTAGATCCTTCATTCAAAACGCCACCTTTTCCTTATTATTTATACGAAAACCTCCAAAATTGCGTTTTAGAGGTCTCGTCGTTGTTTTTATTTATGTGTTTTTGCTTCAGGTAAGACCAAGTTTAAGATAATCCCAAGCAATGCCGCCATCGCCATACCTTCTAGTTTGAAAGAACCGATTTCAACTAGCAAGCCGCCGATTCCGACAACAAGGACAACCGATGCAATGATCATGTTGCGGTTCACGCTAAGGTCTACGCGACTTTCAATCATCATCCGCAAACCACTTGTTGCGATAACTCCGAACAAGAGTAAGGAAATGCCGCCAAGCACCGCTGTTGGTACCGATGTGATGACGGCGTTAATGTAGCCGATGAAGCCAAACGCGATCGCAAACACCGCAGCACCCCCGATTACGAAGACACTGTATACTTTCGTAATCGCCAGCACCCCAATGTTCTCACCGTACGTCGTTACAGGAGGCCCGCCGATAAGGGAAGCAATAATCGACGCCGTACCATCTGCTGCAAGCGAACGATGCAACCCTGGATCTTTAAAAAAGTTACGATTCGTAATTCTGTTCAAAAGCAATTGATGCCCCATATGTTCCGCCATCGTCACAAAAGCAAGCGGCGCCATCGAAAGCACAACCGTCAGCGTAACAACCGGATCCATATTCACAAACGGAATCGTGAAGTCAGGCACTTGGAAAAGACTCGCATTTTGAATGAGTGTATAATCGACCAACCCAAATGCCATACTCACCAAGTAGCCTATAACAAACCCGCAAAGTATCGGGATAAGTCCGAAGAACCCTTTGAAAAACATCATCGCGATAATCGTAACGACTAGCGTGATCAAAGCGACTAATAAAATTTTATAATCATATGCGCCACCGTTGTTCGTTCCCATCGCCATCGCCGCAGCACTTGGCGCAAGCGACAAACCGATAACCATGATAACCGGCCCCACCACGATTGGCGGCAGTACGCGTTGAATCCATTCGATTCCCACGTAATAAACAATCATCGCCACAATCGCGTACACAATCCCAACCGAGAACGTCCCGACCATAACGGCCCCAGGTCCTCCGCCAGATTTCGCCGTAAGCAACATCGTTATTGGTGCGATAAACGCAAATGATGAACCTAAGTAAGCTGGAATTTTGCCGCGTGTAATAATCAAGTAAGCTAGCGTCCCAAGACCACTTGATATCAGGGCCACGCTTGGATTTAAGCCGGTCACAGTTGGCACAAAGATCGTCGAGCCAAACATCGTGAACAGATGCTGGATGCTAAGAATAATCCATTTATTCCAAACCGGTTTCTCGTGAATATCTAATACTGGCTTTACGTAATTTTCTGGTGTCGTTTCTTCTGTCATCTTACTCCCTCTTTCCGACTCTAAGTCATAAAAAATACCCCTTGCCAAATTGCGACAAAGAGCAGTTATGTACTGGATTTAGGATAGACCTATTCCCCGTTCATCACCCTTTATCAGCCTCTCTGGACTGTTTTAAAAAAGCGTTCTTCCAGCGTTGTCTACGAAAACTAATTCTCAACATGCTGGATTATCCTATTTAATTATTGTCACAGCATCCGCCGCATGATCGACGTCCGCCAAATGTACCTCTACTCGTTCTTCACTCGAAGTCGGAATATTTTTACCAACAAAATCCGCTCGAATCGGTAGTTCCCGGTGTCCCCGATCTGCCAAAACCGCTAGCTGAATCCCAGCTGGGCGTCCTACATCCATTAGCGCGTCCATTGCGGCACGCACCGTCCGGCCTGTATATAGCACATCGTCGACTAACACAACCTGCTTCCCACCAATATCAAAAGGAACATTCGTACCATTTAGCGACGGCTCCGATGATTCGTTTTTAAAAGATAAGTCGTCTCTATAAAGCGTAATATCAATATCACCAACCGGAATCAGAACATCCTCGATTTCCTTTATTCGAGCCTGCAAACGATTTGCCAGGAAAATACCTCGTGTTTTGATACCGACAAGCGCCAAATCTTTCGTTCCCTTATTACGCTCGATGATTTCGTAACTCACCCTCGTAAGCGCCCGTTTAATCGCAGCCTCATCCATCACAACAACCTCTTCTGGCATCCTTTTCCCCTCCAATATCATTTAGACAAAATAAAAACCCTCTGCCAAGAGCGCGGCAAAGGGTGTACGTACAGAATCCAATTGGGCATAGAAATTCCCAAATCACGTTACCTTCTTAGCCTCTCTGGACTATGTTAAAGGACTGTTATTTAACTAGGTTCAGTTTATCCTACTATAGGGGGTTTGTCAACTAGTTTTATCGAGCAGCGTATAAAGTTCATATCAGGGGTTAAAAACGCGTAAAATCAATCTAAATACGACTTTAGAAATAAGCACTCTTTTATACCAAATCCTGTGCTATAATAGGCGCACGGAAGTCTTTAGGGCGGATAAGCGTTTCCTCTAGAAAGGAGGCGTTGTCATATGACAGTAACGGACATCATTGCGCTTTTCGCGATGCTTTTCACAGGTGGTATCTTTCTACTTGCACTGTTGACATTTTTCTTGCATTTAACGCAAAAAAATAATCCCCCTAGGCCTACAAACTTAGTGGATTATTTCTCATCATGAAACGTTGTCCGCCTTAAAGCGGATTCCGTACCGCTAGTCGAAATCTAGACTAGCGGTTATTTTTATTTCTTCTATCATACCACATAACTCAAAAAATGAATACCCTCAACAACTTCATTCTCTCAAAATTTCCAAAGCTTCTTGAAAAATCGCAGGTAACGGTGCTTCAAAATTCATCCGCTCGCCTGTTGTTGGATGCGTAAATCCGAGCTCAGAGGCATGTAAAAATTGCCCTTCGCCTTTAATCGTGTTTTTCAGTCCATATTTCGGATCACCAGCAAGTGGATGTCCAATATATTTCAAATGCACGCGAATCTGATGTGTTCTACCAGTCTCTAAACGGCATTTTATCAAGGTATAACCTGTAAAACGTTCCAACACTTCAAAATGCGTCCGTGACTCTTTCCCATCATTCACGATCCCCATTTTTTGACGATCTTCTTTTGAACGCCCGATTGGTGCATCGATGGTTCCTTTTTGATGCTTGATAACGCCGTGCACAAGCGCGATATATTCACGATCACTGGTTTTATCGTAGAGTTGCTCAGCCAGGGATTCATGCGCTTTATCGTTTTTAGCAACCATCAACAGACCTGATGTATCTTTGTCAATACGATGCACGATGCCTGGGCGAATTTTGCCATTGATGCCTGAAAGATCTTGACAATGGAAAAGTAAAGCGTTCACGAGTGTCCCTGATGTGTGACCAGCAGATGGGTGGACTACCATGCCCTGTGGCTTATTCACAACGAGCACATCTGCGTCTTCGTAGTAAATATCAAGCGGAATATCTTCGGCAATGATATCTAATTCCTCCGGCTCGCGTTCCATATAGGTGATTTCATCGCCCGTTTTGCATTTATAGTTCGGTTTTGTTTGCTCACCATTGACAAGGATAGCATCGTCTTTTAGCAATGTTTGTACGGCGGATCGTGTGATTTCTAGCAGTTCGGCAAGCCCTTTATCCAAGCGCGTACCATTTAATTTTTCCGGAATAATTACGGTATTTTGTGTCATTTTTTTGTTCCTTTCGATTTGCGATCATCCAAGAACACGTAGACAATGAGTAAAATCACGCCTATCGTCAGACTTGCATCCGCGACATTAAAAATTGGGAAGTAATAATTTCCCCAAATTGTTTGTACAAAGTCGACCACTTCTTGATGGAGTATGCGATCGATAAAATTCCCAATCGCGCCACCTAAAACAAGTGCTAAACTTACACCTAAAAGCTTACTGTTCTTCGCGTAGCGTTGCATGAAGTAAATAAGAACGCCGATAACCACGAGCGTAATCAGATAGAAAAACCACATTCTTCCCTCTAAAACACCCCAAGCCGCACCAGAATTTCGATGCGATGTGATATTTAAGAAACCAGGAATGATTTCCACCACTTCTCTTAGGTCTAAATTTTGCACGATAAGCCATTTGGTAAACTGGTCAATGACAACAACAACAAGTGCGATAAGATAATAATAGATCACGTTGATTCCTCTTTTCCTTTATATATGTAATGAGATGAGTCTAGCAAAACCAGACTCACCTCACACGTTTCATCATTGCAGAATAAATTGTAACAAAAATAATGCCGCAATGATATACATAAGTATCGGCGTTCGCGTGCGATTTTTTGTAAATAATTTCAAAATCGGGTACGCGATGAATCCGACTGCAATTCCGTCGGCGATACTATACGAGAATGGGATGATAACAACGATGAGGAGTGCTGAGAACGTATCTGCGGCATTGCTAAAATCCATTTCCTTGATTTCCTGTAACATCGACATCCCAATCACAATCAGGATGGGCGCAATGGCGCTGTTTGGGATGAAAGAAATATACGGCATCAGCACGAGCGACGCCAAGAAGAAAATACCAACCGTCACCGATGCTAAACCAGTTCGTGCGCCACTTCCTGTCATCGAACCGCTCTCTAACGCGGAAATCGTCGGACTTGTCCCGAACAATCCGGATAGGAATGCCGTGAAGCTACTCGCTTGCAGTACGCGTGGCAATTTTTCCGTTTGGCCTAGTTGTTTCGTCTGACCGAACGTCAATCCGACCGTTTCGAATACGAGAACCATGGTTAGTGAAAATACACTCGTCCAAAAAGCTACTTGCCCAACACCGGAAAAATCGGCCTGAAACAGCACATCTTTCCATGGCGCCAAACTCATCGCGTCTTTAGAAACCTCACCATGTACGCCGAAGAGAACACTAACAAGCGTTCCGATCAAGATACTCCACAGAAAAGCGCCTGGCACTTTGCGCACCAGCAAAATCATCGTTAGCACGAGCGTAATCAGCGTTGCCAACACAAATGGATCGTGCATATTGCCAAACGCCAAAATCGAATGTTCGCCGCGTGTGACAATTTCTCCTTTTTCAAGACCTAGCAGTACTAAAAATAGCCCTAAACCGACCGTGATCCCTTGTTTCAAAATAAGTGGAATCGTGTCGTTCAACTTTCTAGCTAATGGTGTAAATGCTAAAATCATGAATAAGAAGCCGCTGATAACAACGACGGCCAGCGCTTGCTGCCACGACAAACCAAGTGTCTGCACAAAATTATACGCAAATAACGCATTAATTCCCATACCTGGCATCAAAATCAGCGGTGCATTCGCCCAAAACCCCATCACAAAACAACCTACAACCGATATAAAAATCGTTGCAAGAATGGCACCTTGATACGGTACACCAGCCTCTGCCAAAATCGAACTATTGACAACAATAATGTAGACAACGGTGAAAAAACCTATCATTCCAGCTAAGAGCTCCGTTCGAACCGATGTCCGATGCGCTTTCAACTGAAAGATCTTGTCCAATAATCTTTGCATCATAATTCCTCTTTATTCAATTATCCCTCTCCCAACCCGTAGAGTCTCGCCCCTACCACGAACCCTTATTATAACAGACGCGAGAAGATTCGCATAGAGCTTTTGCTTGTATCTTGTGAAAAATCATTCGTGACGGAACGTTATTTCTTATGCTATAATCGGGTGTTGATGGTTTATATAGAAAGGGGAGCACCATTTTGGAACAAACATTTACGCGCAGTGAAAAATGGCGCCAATTTTTAGTTATTTTTACGCCTGTCGTTATTTCACAGTTGCTGCTTTTTTCGATGGCACTGATTGATACGATGATGTCAGGGCATTATTCCAACGAAGCCTTGGCTGGAACTGCGATTGGTAACTCCTTATGGGGTCCTTTTAATGCTAGTTTGTCCGGTCTATTAATGGCTGTCACACCTATTATTTCGCAATTATTAGGTCGCGGAGAAAGCCATGATATTAAAAGAACAGTGAGCAACGGGCTTTATATCGCGATCGGACTTGCAATTTTACTACTCGCACTCAACTTTTTATTCGTGCCATCGATCTTGCGTGCCATGGGCCTTGATCCTGCCGTTGCCGAAATTGCGAAACATTTTTTAAATGGGATTTGTTTTGGTATCCCGGCTTTTTTCTTTTATTCTGTATTACGTGCTTTTATTGATTCACTCGGCCTTACTCGGGTCACGATGGCCATCACTTTGATTACGGTGCCTGTGAATATTTTCTTGAACTACCTACTTATTTTTGGTAATTGGGGTTTTCCTGAAATGGGTGGTGCGGGAAGTGGCTTAGCAACAGGGATTACCTATTGGATGGTACTGATTGTCACGATTATTTTGATTCAAAGTCAGAAGCGTTTACGTGATTATCATATTTTTTCTGGCTTTGCAAAAATAGATTGGAGAAAAATAAAGGAGATTATCAAACTTGGTGTGCCTAACGGTTTGACGATTCTTTTTGAAGTGAGTATTTTCTCAGCGGTTACTGTTTTTATGGGACGTTTTGGTACGGATACCATTGCGGCGCATCAATCCGCTATTAGCGTACCAACATTGCTATACGCCTTCCCGCTTAGTATTGCGGCGGCGTTAACCATATTAGTTGGGTTTGAAACTGGCGCAAAGCGAGTGGCAGATGCGAAAAAATATCGGCATATCGGAATGATTTCGGCGATTTCTATCGGCGTGCTAAACGGCATACTACTACTCTTATTCCGCGATCAGATCGCATCACTTTACACTTCTGATCCAAAACTAGCAAATTTGATTACGCACTTCTTGATTTACGCTGTATTATTCCAATTCGCGGATGCTCTTTTATCACCAGTACTCGGAGCGCTTCGTGGCTATAAAGATGTTTTCGTTACGTCGATCGTTGCCTTTATTTCCTATTGGGTGATCGGCCTGCCGCTTGGATTAGCCCTTTCGTATACTAATCTTGGTCCGTTTGGATTTTGGATTGGGCTTAGCGCCGGACTGTTCATCGCAGCTTTCATCCTTTCGGTCCGGATACGGTTTACGGAGAAAAAGTTACTGGGTAGCTTGTGAATCGTATGTAGCTGAATTAGCGCGTCAATAGGCATGAAAACGCGGTGAACATGTCATCCATGTACCGCGTCATGCCTTGCGCCTTCAGATCTAGCTTCAGCTTTTCAGTCCTAATGCTATTTTTTCCAAGTTCCATTCCATCATCTCTAAATACGAATCTCCCGGTTTTCCTGGTTTTGCCGTGGAATCTGTGAAGAGTTCTGCGAAGATTGGTGTATTAGTTTCGCTAGATACACTTTCCATACTTCTCGGATCTACACTAGTTTCCACAAATAAAACCGGGACTTTTTTCGTTCTAATCGTCTCGATTATTTGTTTCATCTGATCTGGCGTCCCTTGATTTTCCGTATTTATCTCCCAAATATAGGCCGCCTCTAGTCCGTACGCTGCCGCAAAATATTTAAATGCACCTTCGCTCGTCACCAGCGTCTTATTCTTTAAATCTGCGAATTTCGTCTTCGCTTCTCGGTCCAACGCCTCCAATTTTGCAATGTATTTTCCTGCATTTTGCTTGTAGTAATCCGCATTATCTGGGTCTTTCTTGACCAATGTATCCCGAGCATTTTCCGCGTACTTAATTCCATTTTGAAGATCTAGCCACGCATGTGGATCCGTCTCACTCTCTTTTCCTTTCGCTGTCAGAAACTTTGGAGAAACGCCTTTACTCAGCGCCACCGCTTCTTTTTGACCAGAAGATGCCATTAATCGATCAAACCACCCATTACCAGTTTCCAAGTTCAAACCATTATTAAAAACCAAATCCGCATCCGCCATTTTTTGCACATCTTTTGGCAATGGATCGTATTCATGTGGATCTGTTCCCACTGGCACAATGCTGTATAGATCAATTTTGTCGCCACCGACCTGCTTCACAATGTCATATAAAATCGAATAAGTCGTCACAACCTGCAGCTTATCTGGATCAGTTGCCTTCTCATTTTTACCACAAGCCACTAACGATAATAGCATCAATCCCAACATACCTGCTAAAATTACTTTCTTCATCGTTTCACACTCCTTCTCCCAAAAATAATTCCTTGTTTCGGCGAAAATAAAAATACGAGTATAAATAACGCGGTCGCAGCGAGGACGATCGAAGCACCTGATGCCAGATTGTACATATAACTAAAATACAGGCCGACTATCGCGCTCACCGCCCCAAATCCTGCCGCCAAAAATAGCATTGCGGAAAGTCGATTTGTCAGTAAATAAGCGGTCGCAGCAGGCGTAATCAGCATAGCCACAACAAGAATAATTCCAACAGTTTGCAAGGAAGCCACCGTCACAAGCGTCAACAACGTCATCAAAAAATAATGTAGCATCCGCACTTTCAAGCCATAACTTTCTGCCATTGTCGGATCAAACGAACTAACGAGCAATTCCTTGTAGAATAACCCCACTAGCAGAATAACCAACATTCCGATTCCTAGTGTCATCCACATATCACTACTACGAACAGCAAGCACATTTCCGAATAAAATATGATATAAATCCGTAGAACTTTGTGCTAGCGAAATCATAATAATCCCTAAAGCAAAAAAGGAGCTGAACACGATACCAATCGCAGTGTCATTTTTAATCCTACTATTTTGATTGACAAAGCCAATACCGAGTGCCGCAACAATGCCAAATGCCGCCGCGCCAACAAAGAAATTAATACCCACCATATAAGAGATCGCAACCCCAGGCAAAACAGCATGAGAGATCGCATCCCCCATAAGTGACATCCCCCGTAAAATGATAAAACTACCGATTACACCCGAAACAACACCCACAATAATCGATGTCAGCAACGCCTTTTGCAAAAATTCGTATTGCATCAAACCTTCTAGAAATAGCATCACTGAGCACCTCCCCATCCGAACCCCTGTCCGTAGGTTTTCAAAATATTCTCCTCTGTGAATGTGCTACCTGTTTCGCCATAAGCTATTAACTGCTTGTTCAACAAAATAATTTCATCAAAGTAACGTGCTACTTTATGAAAATCATGATGCACCACGATTATCGTTTTCCCATCATCGCGCAGTTTTTGTAGCACTTCGATAATAAGTGCTTCACTTGTCATATCAATCCCCACAAACGGTTCGTCTAGCAAAAAAATATCGGCCTGTTGCGCTAAAGCTCGCGCGATAAACACACGCTGCAGTTGTCCGCCAGATAATTCGCCAATCTGGCGTTTTGCAAAGTCCAGCATCTCTACTTGCGCTAATGCCTCGCGCGCTATTTGGCGTTCTTTTTTTCGTGGTAATTTGATTAATCCTAACTTTGGATACGTTCCTATTAGCACAGTATCTAGTACCGTAATCGGGAACGTCAAGTCTACACTATTCCGCTGTGGTACGTAGGCAATTTTGTGCCGCACCTCTTTTATTGTTCGTGATTCCCATGTTACCGTACCTGATTCACACGGGATCAGCCCGATTAAACCTTTTAAAAATGTAGATTTCCCAGCTCCATTTGGACCAATTATTCCTGTCATCTTGCCTTGCTTTATTTGTAGGGAGATATTCTCCACGACGAGTTCTTGACTATACGCAATGGATAAATTTCCGACTATCATGACATCACCTTTTCCTTTAGGACTATTTTTTACTCAAAACTAACAATTTTTCCTTAATGCAACATTATGGTTAGTATAGCCTATGTTGATTTATTTGTAAAGAGAATCATTTTTGAAAGTCCTTTGAAAAGTTGCTATAAAAAAACGAATGGAGACTTATCCTCGGTTAGGAAAATAAGTCTCCATTCGTTTCTTATACTGCGTCATGTCCCACGCCTTCGGATCCAGCTTCGAAAGCCAGCCCCTCGAAACTTTCACGCCCTCCGCAAAAACCAAGATCGGGTTTTCACTGCGGCCGCTCCAAGTTTTTGTTGTGGCTCTTACGAAGCGTACTCTGCTGAGTTAGAGCCACAATATGAGTGCGAACGCAGGGAGCATTCGTTCCATGTGCTGCATCATGTCCAACGCCTTCGGATCCAGCTTCGGAAGCCAGCTTCAACGGCCAACTCCTCGAAAACTTCACGCCCTCCATAAAAAGCAAGAACGACTTTTTATAGAGGGCGCTCCAGTTTTTTTCGGAGCTGAACGAGCCATTTCAGCTTTTCTAGTTATCCGCTAACTTTTTTAGCAATTCTTGGAAGACGTCGCGTTCTTCATCTGTGAAAACGGAGAAACGGCGGACGATCATCGCCTTTTTCTTTTTCTCGATGGAGATCACGAAGTCTTTTGCCTCTTCGGTCAGTTCTAGCACGACGATTCGACGATCAACTTCAGAGCGACGGCGTGTGATGAATTTATTCGCAACAAGGGAATCCGTGATCGCTGTGATATGACTTGCCGATACATCCAGTTTCTTAGATAAATCGGTGGTGCGATTCACGCCACTTGAAATCAGGCTCAGAACGCGAAATTCACCGCCTGTTAATTTTCGGTCTAAAATCGTATCGACTTCATGACGAAAGCTATTAAAAACCCGCTTCACTGATGTTTCAATTTCTAGAAAATCATCCACGTAAAGCCCTCCTTACTTTAATTGTTGTTTCACTAATTCAACTGCTTTTTTCTCTTGTGGATCGTTTGCTTGTAGTTCCTTTTTAATCGCTGTAATGAGCGCTTCTGTTGTGGCACCTGTCATGATACCATCGACTTTTAGTTTGCTGGCTGTTTGGAATGCTTTTACTGCAGCTGTTGTATTGGCATCGAACAAGCCGTCCACTTTGCCAACATTATATTTAAGCGCGGAAAGCATCGTTTCAATGGTTTTCACATCATCGCCAAAATTCCCTTCTTTATATACCTTAGAGGAATTTGGAACCGCCATCGTTGCATAGGCTGGTAGTGCCACGGCCACATCTGGTTTAATACCTTTTTCGTGAATCCATTCGCCGTCTGGAGTCAACCACTTCGCCACGGTTAACTTGAGTAAGGAACCATCGCTAAGTGGTGCGGCTGTTTGTACTGTACCTTTACCGAATGATTTTGCCCCAACTAATTTAATGCCGCCAGATTCACGAGCCGCAGCCGCCAAAATTTCAGAGGCACTTGCGCTTCCTTCATCAATTAGCATCGTCACGGGAACCTTCACTTTATAACCATCATGCGCGCTACTATCTGCTTTAATCGTTTGTTTTGCGCCATCTCTTGTTTGTTCTTGCACGATTACCTTGCCATCTGGTAAGAACAGGCTCGCAATATCAACTGCTTGATCGAGTAAACCACCTGGATTCCCACGCAGATCAATGACTAAACCTTTCATGCCCTTCGCATCTAGATCTTTCAGTGCTTTCTCAAGCTCGCTATACGTTTTTTCAGAGAAGGTGGTGATTTGAACGGTCGCAATTTTATCTGCGCCCATCTCCGAGTATACCGTTTCAATCGGAATTTCATCGCGCACGATTTTCACATCAAAAGGCTTGTCCGTTCCAGGTCGTGAAATCGTTAAGGTCACGCTCGTTCCTTTCTTTCCGCGGATTTTTGTTGTCGCCTCTGTAGAGGAAATACCTTTGATTGATTTACCGTCTACTTCCACGATTTTATCATTAGGACGTAAGCCCGCTGCTTCTGCCGGAGAATTCTTGATAGGCGACACAACGGTTATATAGCTATCTTTCTCCTGAATTTCCACGCCAATACCAGAAAAGCTCGAGGAAATCGTACTATCGAAGTCCTCCGCCTCTTTTTTCGTCATGAAAGAAGAGTACGGATCGCCAAGTGACCCTACCATACCCGTAATCGCGCCTTCCATCATCTTATCTGTATCTACTTTCTTAAAATATTTCTTTTGAATTTCGTCGTATACATCGTAAAGTTTCGTAAATTCCTTCCGTTCAGGAATCGCTACTTTTACTTGCTTATCCCCGCCCACAGACATGACGAGCGCTGTCACTAACGCGGTCGCAAAAATGCACCCAAATAACAGCATGACAAAGGGAAATGTTTTCATTTTTACAAAGCCTTTGCGCGCGTTTTTTTCATCTTTGTTTTCATTCTTAGGCTCATTCGGATTCATCGGTCCTTCTTCCATTCCTATGTTCACCACTTTCTCACTA
This sequence comes from Listeria grandensis, assembly GCF_014322885.1. Taxonomy (NCBI): domain Bacteria; kingdom Bacillati; phylum Bacillota; class Bacilli; order Caryophanales; family Listeriaceae; genus Listeria; species Listeria grandensis. Next base: position 340,488 of record NZ_JAASUG010000002.1, read on the forward strand.
AACACCCTAGTAAATTTATATTTAACTTCCCTTTATTCTATCAGCTTTTGCATAGAAAAGGTAGCTTTTGTTGCTTTTTCTCCACAAAAAACAAGTAGCACAGTCTTTCCCTGCACTACTCGTCAAATTCCCCTAGTTATGCGACTACTTCATATCCGGCTTCGTCCACCGCTTCTTCAATCATATCTTGGACATTTTTGCCGTCGTCATAGGTGACTTCTGCCGTGCCAGCTTCCAAAGATATCACCGCTTTTTCGACACCTTCCACCGCTTCGATAGCTTCGCGCACACGCTTTTCGCAATGTTCGCAACTCATGCCTTCAATTGCTACTACAAGTTTTGCCATTTTCTGTCACTCCTTTGTTATCTCATCTACTTCATTATACCCCGCCCAGGTAATTATTGCACATCTGCCAATTTACCCTTCCGATGTTCTGATTCATGCCATTCTAACAAACCATACACCGCATTAAAAAGATAAATGGCATATTGCGTGGCGATAATCGGATTTTTGGTATAGATATTTAGTGAGATCACTAGGATATTCATAATAATCCATAAATACCAGTTAAAACTAAAACGCGCAATCATTAAAAATTGAGCCGTCACACCCAGCGCGAAAATAAAATTATTCAACATCAACTGATACGGATCATTCGCAACGCCAAGAATCCCCGTCAAATACATATTGACAAACGAAGCTACAATAATAAAAATAACCGCGACACCAAAATGGCGTTCCGTCAACTTCCGTGGCTCAAGCGTCGCCTCCCTATCCAGATGCTTCCTCCATGTCACCAGCCCGAAGATATGCGTTACAAAATAATAAAGACTCGGCAAAGCCGCCCCCACATTACGCCCTAAAAAATTCCCGCTCATCTCACCAAATGCCGCTAACATGCCGAAAATATTTCCACTATTTTTCCCTTTCGCAAGTAAGATAACACAAATCAGGCCACAAATCGCGCCAATATACGATAATAAATAGCGCCATTCAAAATGGACGAGTGGATTCGTCGCTAAAAAAGCAATAGTAACGAGCAAAACACAGATATAAGGATATAGTTTATTCCGACCGATTTTCATAATGACTGATTTCATTTGAATTCTCCTTTTTGTCGTTCAGTAATTGTTCTACAAGTTGGATACTTTCCAAATAACGCTCTTCGTAATTGCCTGATGTAATAGCTACATATGGAATCTTATTTTCCGTTAGTAAACGCTCCAATAAGTCTTGAAAATCCTTGCGCTTGGCTTTACTACCAAGATGGCGCAACCCATCGTTGACCCATGGCGTATTATTTTCCAATAGAATAACAAGATCAAAGCGCTGCGTTTCAATCATCGCCTGCACAAACGGATGCTCCTGACCCTCGTACGTTATGCAGAATGCTTGCGTTGTCACATAGTCTGTATCAATAAACGCCACCTTGTTCGCATATTTCACCGCAAAATCAATATACTGCGCCTGCCCAAGTGAAATTTTATCATAATCGGAAAATTGAAGCGCCTTCTCATTCCCGCCTAGGTGAGAAAAAACATAATCGCGTCCATATTCCCAAGCGCTCGTTGTGTTAAATGTATTTGCTAGTTTATTCACAAGTGTTGATTTACCGCTTGATTCCCCACCTAAAATCGCAACTTTTCGAACAAAAAACGGTTTCACTTCGGTCGGAATATAATCCCAATAATGAAAAGGTTCCTGCCTGATTTGCGTCGCACTAATATTCATAAACGAACGCTCAGCATCAATGACAACCGTGTTCACATCAAGCAACTCCTGATACCGAATCGCATCCTTTGGTTCACTTGAATAAATTGCATTCGCCTGAATATAATTATCATCAAGCAACTTCTTCGCTCGAATCGCCCACTCATCCCAACCATCTGGATAAGGCGGAATTCCATCCTCCGACAAACCATGAATTTTAATGTTATCTTGGTATTTAAAAGTCTGCAACAACCAACGCCAGCGATCTTCAACAGTTGGTTGCTTCGTCATGGAACTTTTTTGAAAAAGCTCGAAATCACGCACATCATCATGACAAAGGATAACGTGAAGCTCATCGACTTGACTCGCGGCTCGCTGAATTAAGTAAATGTGCCCCGTATGTAACGGATAAAATTTCCCAAAGACAACACCGATATTTTTTTCGCGAGGGGGGTATTCTAGATGTAGAACTTCATGCAAAGCTTGTAGTTTTTGAGCGCTTGGTTCCTTGATTTTGTTGTTGATCAGCTGACTGAGATAACCCTTCGTAACGCCAATCCGATCTGCCGCTTGCTGCAAAGTCAACCCATTTTCCTTCAAAGCTAGTTTTAAATATGTATAACGTTGCATGATTATCGCTCCTAACTTTCATTTTGTTTATTATATTAAACAAAAACAACTGAAATGTCAAGCTGAATAAAAGTTATATTTTTTACAATAAGAAAGAAATCTACTTGTAGAAACATGTAACAAAATAGTCACAATGTCGCTTCTTAAAGGGGAAAAAATGTATTTTTTTAGCTTGGAAAACTGGTAAAGTAAAAGAAGTGGTACCGAGTGAGGCGACCATACTCTCCAAAACCAGCGCGGTGCGTCGAACGAACATACCTAGAAACTTCAGTCAAGACTAGCAGGTGTGCAAGGTTGGAAATAAGGAACGCCATGTACCCACAATAAAAAAATGGAGGAATTGCATCAATGAATAAAAAGATGAAAAAAGTAGCCATCGCATTACTTGCGACGAATGTGATGGCAAGTACAGTATTAACAGCCTTACCACCAGTAGAAACACACGCGGCGGAGAATAAATTAACGTCGACAGTAAGCGCGAGTCAGAATAATCTTATCAATACGGTGAGAGACGGAGATACTAAGATTACTGGTAAAGTTCCTGGTGGCGCTCAAGAAATAGAAGTTAGCTTGTGGGAATACGCGGATGCTTTCTCAGAACAAATAACCTCTTATAAACGATACACTTGCAAAGTTCAATCCGATGCTAATGGAAACTATAGTGTAAATCCAGAAAATTTTGGTACAGACTATGGTAGCATTTTTACATTCACCCGTAGAGATTATCCATATTCCGTTAAGATTAAGACTGCAAGTGGTTTAACAGCAGAGACGATCATCCAAATGTCGAAAAACACAGCGAATACAGGTTATATTAACCCAGTAAAAGTAGGCGACACAGAAATAACTGGACACCTTGATAATCGCCCTTTACAAGCAATCACATTTAGAGAAGTTGCCGCTTATGTCATAGGTCGTACTGGTACTCTACCCGACAGACTATCGTATACTACGACAGATGCAAATGGCGATTTTAAATTTACACTAACATATGGTATTACACGCGTACGCCTTTCTGTTGAAAATGATTCAGGAATTTTGTTCAACACAGCTCCAGATGTTAACGAAACATCCGTTTACGTACCGACATCTCTAAATGTAGATACAAGCGCGATCAATGCTGCTCGTGGAACTACTGGGAAAATAACAGCTACCATGAGTCCGGCCGCGACAAATCAAGCACTAACGTATGCATCGAGCAACGCCAACATTATCACTGTAAATGCAACTGGTGATTGGGAAGCGAAAGCAACAGGAACCGCTACGATTACAGTTACGTCAACTGCGAATGCTAGTTTGACTAAAACAATTCCAGTCACTGTAACAGCAAATGCAACAGATATAGCACAAACTACGGTCAATGAACTATTCATCAGTGACAACCCAGCGAATCACATCAAAGATACCACGACACAAGCAAAAATAGACACGGCGCAAACCAAAGTCGATGCTGTGACGGATGCCACGAAGAAAGCCGAACTCCAAACGTACGTGGATAAAGCGCAAGCAGAGCTTGCAAACAACGCGAAAAATGCGGCAAAAGCAAGCGTAGACGCGCTCTTTTCCAACCCACCAACGAATACCGCATTAAAACCTAGCACCACGCAAGCGATAATCAACGAGGCAAGTACGAAAGTCGGCGCACTACCAGCCAGTGCTGATAAAACAACGATGCAAGCCGATATCACGAAAGCGAACACCCTATTCCAAGCGATCACCCCAACGACGCTGGGCGCCCTGACGACAGAGAGCACCACTGTGTCTGGTGTTGGCGAACCAAACAGCGACATCGTTATCACAAAGGGCGCGACGATCCTTGCTTCCGGTAGGGTGGACGGGAGTGGTAAATACCAATTAGCGATCGCGAAACAACCAGCCAATACGACGATAACTGCAACGGTGACCAAAGCAAGTAATGGTAAAACGTCGAGTGCAAGCAGGACAGTCACAGCGGTCGCTCTCGATTATAAATTGACAGGGCCAGCAGAATATGAACTTGGTAATAAATCGAATATCACAGGAAACTACGGCGCTGATGTAGCGTATGTTCGTTTACGTGTGACGCCACAAGGACAAACACCAACATCTGCCAATGTGGTACGTCAAGTCACGGCGCTAAAAGGCGTGACAGGTTCGTATAACCTCGGCGACATCTCAACATTCGTTAAAAACACCACAGACAAAGTCGAAATTTTAGCCGTGGATTCGAAATACAACATCGTAAAAACTCTCAACGTGACGCCAAAAGGCACGAACCCCGGCAACGCATTGACAGGGCCAGCAAAATATGACCTGAATAACAAAGCGAATATCACCGGTACCTACGGTTCCAACGTGGCGTATGTCCGCCTACGCGTGACAGGAGCAAGCGGTGATGTGACGATCAAGAAACAAGTGAGCACAACGACCACAAGCAGCGCCTACAACCTTGGCGATATCTCGACATTTGTCGACGCAACGACACAAAAGCTTGAAATCATTGCCGTCGATGCGAAATACAACGTGGTGAAGACAGTCGTTGTCGAAATCAATAAAAACACCCTCGATAACAAGTTAACAGGTCCAACAACCTACACAATTGGTGATAAAACAGCGATCACTGGCGAATACGGTACGAATGTAGCGTATGTCCGTCTCCGCGTCACAGCTGCAGGTCAAACAGCAGGAACGATTGTCCGTCAAGCAACTGGTTTAGCCGGTACTTACAGCCTCGGTGATATTTCCACACTCGTAACAGATGCAACAAGCACCGTCGAAATTTTAGGCGTAGACGCGAAGTATAATATCGTGAACACCGTCAAAGTCACGGTGGAAGCACCAACCGTCGACAATAAACTAACCGGTCCTGCCTCGTACACCGTTGGCGATAAGACAGCGGTCACTGGTACTACGGGTACAGGCGTAGCCTTTGTTCGTCTGCGTACAGGAAGCGATGTGAACAACATGGCGGTCGTGCGCCAAACAACGCCAAGTGCTAGCACCTATAGCCTCGGTGATATCTCCAGTTTAGTCAAAGATACATCCGGCGTCGTGCAAATCGTAGCGATCGACAAAGGCTATAATATCATCAACACGATTACGGTAACCGTGAAAGCAGCCGCAGCATTGGATAACAAGTTAACTGGGCCTGCCTCGTACACGTTTGGCGATACCACCGCGATTACAGGTACAGTCGGTACGAACGTTTCCCATGTGCGTCTACGTGTCACACCAGAAGGTGGCACCGCAGAGATCAAGAAAAATATCAACCTCCTGCCTGGCGCAACTAATTACAACCTCGGCAACATTGCGGGATTAGTTAAAAATGCCACAGATAAAGTCGAAATCCTAGCATTAGACGCTAGTTACCAAGTAGTCAACACGATGGACTTGATGAACTAAGAAAACGACACACGTAAGAAAACAGCTAGCAGCTTAACTACACTACAACAGGCTAGCGAACACAAAACAAGACTAGGTTTCCGAACAACTCTTCTGGTTGTATCTCGGAACTAGTCTTGTTTTCTTATTGATGCTCATTTATCGGTGCTATCTCTTTCTTCGGAGGTTTGATAAATGGGACTTATATAGTGGCTTCCTTCATCCAAGTGAATGAAGGCCTCTTTGCGTAGGTTGGAATCGCAACCCTTTTTTGAATAAAATTTATACAAGGTACAGATCGATAGCTTTTTTTAGTTATGAGCGCTCCCATACGCTTCTTACTTTAACTTCAATCGTTTTAGACGCAAGGCGTTAGCAACGACGGAAACAGAGCTTCCAGCCATCGCCAAACCTGCCACCCATGGCGCTAATAGGCCAATCGCGGCAATCGGTATTCCTGCACAGTTATAAGCTAAAGCCCAGAAAAAGTTTTGCCGGATATTTCGCATCGTTGCGCGACTTAGCTGAATCGTTTGCGGAATAAGCGTTAACTGATGCCCAACCAGCGTCACATCTCCCGTCTCAATCGCAATATCCGTTCCCGTTCCGATACTAATTCCCGTATCCGCCGTTGCAAGCGCTGGTGCATCATTGATACCATCTCCGACAAAGGCGATCACATGCCCTTTTTTCTGCAAATCTGCCACAATATCACTCTTATCATTTGGCAATTGTTCCGCGTAAACCTGATCGATTCCAAGTTCCGTCGCCATGTTTTCTACAACGACGCGCTGATCTCCAGATGCAATCGCCGTTTTAATACCAAGCTCGTGTAATCGCAAAATCGCTTCTTTGGCCTCTTTTCGCGGCGTATCCAATAATCCAAACGCACCTGCAAAATCATCATCCACGCTCATCGCCACGATCGTCTGCCCTGCTTGCATCCACGTCTGCATTTCTCCATCTGTGCCTTTTGGAATCGTGATTGTATTCGCGATAAAGCGGTATGAACCTAACGCTACTTTTAAACCATCGAGCGTGCCAACCATCCCGTGTCCTGCTTTTGCTCGAATTTTCTCAGCTTGAACTTGTGGCACGCCCTGATCTTCCAAATAAGCCAGAACCGCCCTCGCAATCGGGTGTTCCGACTGGCCTTCCATCGCTACTGCAAACCGCGTGAAATTAGCGTTTTCTTCCAACATATTTACCACGCGCAACTTCCCTTCCGTCAGCGTCCCAGTCTTGTCAAAAATCACCGTATCCACTTTTGCCGTCCGCTCTAAATGCTCCCCACCTTTAAAAAGAATACCGCTTTCCGCACCCTTCCCAGTTCCCGACATAATCGCGGTCGGCGTTGCCAATCCAAGCGCACATGGACACGCAATCACGAGTACCGCAATCGCCACTTGTAGCGACTGATCGAGCACACCGCCTGTCGCAATCATCCAAATCACAAATGTCAAAACCGCAATCGCCAACACAATTGGTACAAAAATCCCCGAAATCCGGTCCGCCAAACGTTGAATCGGCGCCTTCACGCCTTGCGCTTCCTCCACGAGCTGAATAATCGTCGAGAGCACCGTCTCATCCATTCGTTTCGTCACTTCCGCCTGAATGACCCCATCAAAGTTCACCGTTGAACCGATTACCATATCACCCGCTTTTTTCTCCACAGGCACTGGCTCCCCCGAAATCATGGACTCATCAATGCTCGTTTCACCAGTCAACACAACCGCATCAATCGGAACCTTCTCTCCCGGCCGAACCAAGATCACATCCCCAATCGCGAGCTCATCGACAGGTACCTTCCACTCCCGGTTCTCGCGCAGAACAACCGCTTCCTTCGATTGAAGCTTCAGCAAACCCGCAATAGACTGCGTCGTTTTCGATGTCGCATAACTCTCCAGTAATTTTCCAAGTAAAATCAGCGTAATCAAAATCGCACTCGTCTCAAAGTAATAATGCGCTTCAATATTCGGGTTAATCAGCTGCCGCACGTACTCCGCCAAACTATAAAAATAAGCCGCCGAAGTCCCCAACGCCACGAGCACATCCATATTCGCACTCTTTCCACGAAGCGACTTATACGCCCCATCGTAAAACCGCCAACCAATATAAAACTGAATCACCGTCGCAAGAACCAGCTGAATCGTCGGGCTAATCACCGCATCCACACCCATCGCAAACGCCGTATGATGCAAGTACGGAATATGCGTCACCATCGTAAGCAACAACGGCAATGCTAAAATTGCAGACAAGATAAACCGGCGTACCTCACGCTTAAACTGCTTTTCCAATACCGCGTCTTTCTCTTCTTTCGACATTTTTTCCGCCGCATCATACCCCGCATGCTTCACAATATCGATCAACTGCTCCGGCCCAATTTGCTCAGGATCATAATAAACCGCCGCACTCTCCGTCACCAAATTCACATTCGCCCGCTCCACACCAACCGCCTTATTCAGCGATTTCTCCACACGCGTCGAACAAGCCGCACACGTCATACCAAACACATTCAAATCCTGCCTCTTCGCTTCCATTTTAAAAATACCCCCTCACCTATTACGTTTTCGAAAACTGCCGTATCACTTTCAATAACTCCTCCATTACCTCATCCGACTCACCATTTTGCGCTGCGTCCACCACACAATGCTTCGCGTGATGCTCCAATACCTGCAATCCAACCTTCTTAAGCGCGGAATTAGCCGCCGAAATCTGCACTAAAATATCGACACAGTAACGATCTTCCTCCACCATCTGCTGTATCCCACGAACTTGCCCTTCCACGCGCCGCAAACGATTCAACACCTGCTTCGTATCCTCATTAGAACGCGGTACAATCGGTTTATCATGCGTCATTTCCAACACTCCCTCACTCCACTTTATAACCTCATTATACCTATAGGGGGTATATAAGTCAAATCCCTTGTTTCTAACCACAAAAAAAGAACCCCCACATCATGTGAGGATTCCCCAATCTTATTTCGCCGTTCCACCATCAATTTTCTTCTGCAATGCCTGCACATGTTGGAAAAATTCCTCCAGCGTCCAATCATTCTCATAAATAATCGTCGCCGCATCCTTCCCAACATAGCGATAATGCCAAGATTCATATTGATACTGCGTTACAGCTTCCTTGCCCTTCATATACCGCAAAATAAAACCGTAATTATGCGCGTTTTTCTGTAACCATTGTCCTTCAGGCGTCTCACCAAAAGCCTCCGTCAGATTAAACCCTTGATCACGCGACGAAATATCCATCGCAAGACCCGTCTGATGTTCGCTCATTCCCGGAACAGCCACAGCTTCTTTCGCTTTGGACTCCCCCTTCGCCGCAACTTCCGCGCTAAAAACCTCCTGTTGACGTTGATACGAACGGTATCCAGAAACAGCATACAGCGTTAAATTATCTTGTTTTGCCGCCGCAAACATCGCCTCTAACTGCGAGCCCGCTTCCTTACGCATCTGCGCTTTTTCCACCTGCTCATCACCAAACGAGAAGGTCACATTAGGACGAACCAAATCAGGCGGCGAATACGTCGATTGCAAAGAATACTTCTTATTCGCAAGCACCAGTATATTTTCAGGATTCGTAATATACTGAACGCCATCTTTTTCCACTAACTTATTCTGCTGGGCAATATACGGATAAAGCGGATCATTTTGATAATCTTCACTTCCCGCTTCTGCTTCTTTTTCGGGTTTTGTCCCCGTTTCGTCTTCCGTTCCTGCTTTTGTTGTCGCCGTTTCTGTCTCCGCGGCTGGCTTCTCAATGTTTCCCGCCAAATAATCCGCTGACGTGTTAAAACCCGCCAAACTCAGCGCTATCATGAATGAAATAAAATGCATCATCTTGTTTTGTTACCTTCCTTCGTTAGATTCTCCCTACTTCAACGTAGATTCTAACGCAACAACAATCATATCGTTAAAAGTCGTTTGACGCTCCTCTGCCGTTGTTTCTTCCCCAGTAAAAATGTGATCACTCACCGTCAAAATCGCCAATGCCTTACGTCCAAATTTCTGAGCAATCGTATACAGCGCCGCCGCTTCCATCTCGATACCAAGCACACCATGATCTGCTAATTGTTGTTTATCTAACTGTTCATTATAAAAACGATCCGATGAAAAAACATTCCCAACACGCATCGTTAGACCTTTTTCAAGCCCAGCATCATACGCATTTTTCAACAGTTCAAAATCCGCAACCGGCGCAAAATCAACACCAGCAAACGTATTGCGATTAATTTGTGAATCCGTCGAAGCCGCTTGTGCAATCACGACATCGCGAACCTTCACGTCTTTTTGAATTGCACCCATCGTACCAACACGAATCAAATGCTTCACATCATAACTTTGAATCAGCTCGTTCACATAAATCGAAATCGATGGAATCCCCATACCTGTTCCCATCACCGATACTCGCTTGCCTTTATATGTCCCCGTGTACCCAAACATATTGCGAACCTGATTAAAACAACTAACATCCTCCAAAAAAGTCTCCGCAATATATTTCGCACGCAACGGATCCCCTGGTAAAAGAATCGTTTCTGCAATCTCGCCTTGTTTCGCCTCAATATGAATACTCATACTTAACGTCCCCCATTCTTTTCTTCATCCAAAATATAATTACTCCATACATCATCGAATAAGGTCATGCTCGGAATATAAGAAGCGTTCAACTCCAAATACTCACACAACTCATAATAATCGGTAGACTGTTTAGGAAAGCTATGATCTTTAAAAGCATCATCCGCAAATTTCGTCGCCGCATCACGTTTAATCGTATCGCGGTAAGTCATTAAATAGTGATAAAACGATCGTCCCAAGCTGTCCATTCCTCTCTTTTGTCAACGCTCCACATATTGCAAAATCTCTTCACAAATCCGATGCGTTTCAAGCGCTGATTTTTTCGAAACAGGTTCCGTCTTTCCTTCACGTACCGCATCCAAAAAGGTCGTAATAATCGGCTCAAAACCACGTTTATAAAGCGTTGTCTCCCAGTCACCAAAACGCATGATGGAATGACCCGTCCCTTCATACATATGCAACTCCGTCACGTGTTCCACTTCCCATTTCGCCTCCGGTGTGAAGATCGTCAAACGCTCCTCACTCGTCCCACTTTCTCGGTTCATGATCGCTGTTGCCGTCCGGCCATTTGCCACAAATTGCACGGTAATCGCCGATAACAACTCCCCGTTCATCGTTGGGAAAACCGTCATCTGCTCAACTGGTGCATCCAATAAATATAGCACCGTATCCACCACATGAATAAAATCATCAAAGATAAATACTCGCGGATCGCTTGCCTGAGCCTTACGATGCTTTTGCATCAAGATCATATTCGTATCCGTTTTCTCCGCCAACATCGCGTACCGAGGTGCAAAACGACGATTAAACCCAACCATCAACAATGTATTTTTTGCCTCAGCAAGCTCCATCAATTCCTTCGTCACCTCATAATTATCCGCAACCGGCTTGTCCACATACACTGGAATTCCAGCCTCTAAAAACGCCCGAACAATCTCTGGATGACTTGCGGTTGATGTATGTACAAACGCGACATCCACCTGCGCACGAATCATCGAATCAATCGAAGAATGCGTATTATGGAACCGATATTTCTCGCTTATTGCCTTCAACTTTTGCGCATCCCTCGTAAACAGATGCACTTCCACGTTATCTAAATGCGCAAAAACTGGCAAATATGCCTTCTGCGCAATTCCACCTAAACCAAGTACCGCAACTTTTTGCATTCCCATTCCTCCTAGCTAAGAAACTTTTAAATCAATACCCCTACTAATTCTATCATAATATAGTAAGGGTATTCAATATTTGGCCGTAATCACCATCAAAAATGCATATCGCTATACGAAAAACGGTAAATACTCGCCATAACCTTCTTTTTCAAGCGCATCTTTCGGAATAAATCGGAGCGCCGCCGAATTAATGCAATAACGCATCCCCCCAGAAGCTCGCGGCCCATCCGGAAAAATATGTCCTAAATGCGAATCAGCATCCACCGACCGCACCTCCGTCCGGATCATGCCGTGTGATAAATCACGCTTTTCGAGTACTTCAAGTGGATCTATCGGCTTCGTAAAACTCGGCCAACCACATCCCGCATCATATTGATCTAGCGATGAAAATAACGGCTTCCCAGAAACGATATCCACGTAAATTCCCGGCTGATTATTATCCCAAAACTCATTATCAAACGGGCGCTCCGTTCCTTTTTCCTGCGTCACTTGATATTGCAAATCATCCAGTTCCTTCAATCGTTTCGCTTTTTCCTCTTGATTCATGGCAGATCACCCTTTCCAATTAGCATCGATGAATGGATCGCGTCCCGAGTGACTACGATAATTCTTATAGTGATTCGGATCCTTCTTATAGAAATCTTGATGGTATTCCTCTGCCACATAAAATGGACCAGCCTTCTCGATTTCCGTCACAACAGGGCGTTTGAAGCGACCGCTCGCATCCAAGTCTGCCTTCGACTTCTCCGCAACCACCCGTTGCTCCTCCGATGTATAAAAAATGACTGGGCGATAGGACGAACCGCGATCTACAAACTGGCCGCCCGCATCTGTTGGGTCCGTCTGTTGCCAATAAACTTCGACCAATTTCTCATACGGGAAAACAGCTGGATCAAACGTAATCTCAACCGCCTCTGTATGCCCCGTCGTCTCACTACAAACCTCTTTATACGTCGGATTCACCGTATGACCACCCGTATATCCTGCGACCACACTTTCAATCCCCGGTTGCGTATCAAAGGGCTTTATCATACACCAAAAACAACCACCTGCAAAAATTGCCTTCTCACTCATCGTCTTACCTCCCCATCTTATTCCGTTGGTACTAACAGTGTAAACGAAATATCATCTTTCTTCAAATCAAGCGCATCTACACGAACTCGCATGCCACCTTTTAGCTTCAACTTGTTCACATCTAAATAGATTTTCTCCTTTTTAGGTGAAATCGTCACCCAATTCGGTAGTTCAAACTGACTTTTCACGTATTGCATCACATAAGAAACCGGAAGCGGTAATGCACCAACTCTCATATCCACCTGTTGCAAGACAATCACACCATCTTTTCGCAACGTCGGCGAGAAATTAATACTAATATCTACTGGCTGCCCTAAAAAATGCGCCTCCGCTTTAAAAACAACATCATCCGCTAAATAAACATCATAGGCGATATCTGCATCTTGCTCTTTTTGAAATTCCTGCAAATAATGCGCCATCAATTTATTCAAATCGGCTTTATTCGTCGATGTTTGGAATTCCACCATATCCTTCGTACTCACTAAACGCCCCGCATCTTCCGGAACATTTGGTGAAAACCAGAAAATCGACATATAAATCCAACCAAAACAGAGTACCAATACCCCGACAAAAGTCAGAAACGCCCATTTCCAGTAATTGATTTGTTTCCCATTTGATCTCAACAGCCGTCACCTTCTCTATTTTAAATTTCCATCTTGAATCGATGTTACCATTTTGCTGTACAAAGCATTCGCCATTTTTTCATAGCCGCTATGATTGGGATGAAACATGTCACCCGCAAGATTCGGATTCGCTTTACCAACCTTAGTTGTGGCGCGCTCTTCTAGCTGCTTGTTCACCGAAATGAAATACGTATCAGGGGTATCTGCTAGTATCTCTTTCGTCGAAGCATTCCACTCAGCGATAATTTCGTCAAACACTTTCATCTCACTAAAATACGTCGTATACGGATTGTAAATACCGAAAACATAGATCGGCGCCAACGCATTCAAATCACGAATGTCTGACAACAGCTTCTCTAAGTTCGTATCAAACGTCTGATTCGCCTTCGTGAAATCTTTCTTTTTCGCGTCCAATAGCTTGGCACGGACGATTTTCATCACATCATTTCCACCAATCGTGATCGAAATCGCGTTGGCTTCTTTCACATCTTGACGAAATTCAGGCTGTGTATCCAGTCGCTTCATCAACTGATCGATCCGGTTACCGCCGACACCATAGTTTTCCGTCGTCACACGCTTCACATCGTCCCGCTTCTCAAGCTTATCCGCCACGATGCCCACATAACCGCCATTTTTTTCCTCATCGCCAGAACCTTCTGTTAAAGAATCACCCATTGCGACTAGATTCACCGCAACACGTGCTTCTTCTCTTTTTCGCTCCTGCTCTTTTTGGATAAAATAAAAGGTAAGAATGGCCGCGAGGATGATGATAGCGATCCCCGCAAGCCAATATTTTTTCTTATTCACATGTCTTCACCTAACCTACTCTGTATAATAAATCATTGCAACCGCGCCATTTCCAGCGTGTGTTGAAATAACCGAATCGGCATTTAACAACTTGACTTCCGACAAATGGAAAATTTCTTTCGCGTGTGCTCTGATCTCTTCCGCCATCTGTAAACCATTGGCGTGTACAACATTTAATTCTTTCACTTTTTTCGTTTCTGCTTTTAGCAAATCCACTAAATAATTCATTGTTTGTTTCTTGCTACGAATTTTTGCCTCTTCTATGAGCGCACCATCTTGTAATTTCGCAATCAATTTGATGTTTAAAAGACTGCCGATAATGCCTTGCATTTTGCCGACGCGACCACCTTTGATCAAGTTCTCAAGTGTCACGACACAAATATAAAGTTTTGTTTTAGCGCGAATAGTTGAGATTTTTGTCAAAATATCGTCGACAGTGTTGGTTTCGTCTTGTGCCATTTTTGCCGCTTCGATCACTTGGAAAGCTAGCGCTCGTGCGATGTATTCCGAATCGATCACAGTCACCTTACCATCCACCATATCAGCCGCTTGTTGCGCTGTTAAGACAGTGCCGCTCAACTTTTCTGTCAAATGAATCGCTAAAACTTCGCTACCATCCGCCGTCAACGCTTCAAATAAAGCTACAAAATTACCGATCGCTGGCTGTGATGATTTAGGAAGCTGTTTAGAAGCTGCCATTTTTCCCATAAAGTCGGCTGGCTCGATTTCCGTTGCATCGTAAGTCTGTCCATCAATTTCAACGGTCAGCGGTAGAATATGAATGTTATATTTCGCCACTTCTTCGGGCGTTAATCCGGCAGTAGAATCTGTCACAATTTTGATTTTTGTCATTATTTCCACATCCAATTCTAGTATTCTTTTTTCCATTATAGCAAGAAAAGCGTAATAGTACTATTCTAATAGCTAAATATCCGGCGGAAGTTGTACCTAGATTTCAGCATTACTCCAATTCTTTACATTATCTTAAACTTTGTGTTTGTTAAATCACTTTCTATTTGTACAAAAAGAGCGTATGATAAGAACATGAATAGAAAATTTAATTTTTCAGAAAAGTTTGGTGATAAAACATGCATGAAACGTACAATTGGAAAGAAGAAATCGCTAACGCAGTGACGCATGGCATCGGATTTTTGCTCAGTATTCCAGCGCTTGTTATGCTCATTATTTTTGCAGTGCAGCGCGACAATCCGATCTATTTAATTAGTTTTTTAATCTATGGTATCTCACTCGTATTACTCTATTTTTGTTCAACAATGCTACACAGTTTTAAGCCAGGAAAAGCGAAGGATCTCTTTAACATTTTAGATCATGTCGCGATTTATGTATTGATTGCCGGTTCCTACACGCCCCTCGTTTTAATCACATTGCAAGGATCACTTGGCTGGACATTGTTCGGTGTGATATGGGGGCTTGCTGCCGCAGGAATCGTCTATAAATGCTTCTTGCTCGGAAAATGGAAACTCATTTCGACACTGTTTTACTTATTGATGGGTTGGCTCGTGATGATCGCGATTAAGCCGCTCTATCAGACACTAGAGCCAGTCGGATTCTGGATGTTAGTAACCGGTGGTATTATGTTCACTGTCGGCGCTGTCTTTTACAGTATCCCAAAAGTCCCTTACATGCACGCCATTTGGCATTTGTTTGTGATTGCCGGAACTGGGTTTATGTATTTCTGTATTTTGTTTTATGTATAATGGGGAAAGGCGTCCTTTTTGAGGGGCGTTTTTTTCTTGTTAATTATGATAGCGAAACGAGGTTCTAAAAGCAGCGAAGGCTGTCCTACTCCCCTTCATATAGTATGACACATTAATCATTTGCATTCTATTATGTCATACTATATAATGAACAGCATATCCTATATCGAAATGAGGTGACCGAAATAAAACTCTCAACAAGACAACTCAAAATCATCGAATTTGTGAAAGCGCATGAACCAGCAACAGGTGACCAAATCGCTCGCTCATTGCAGTTAACACGTGCTACGATTCGCGCTGATCTCTCTATTTTAACGATGACAGGGATTTTAGATGCTCGTCCGAAAGTCGGTTATTTTTATTCAGGACTTGAACTTAATCCGACAATATATGAGGACATACGACAACTGAAAGTCGATGCTATTATGACGACTCCTATATTCGTCACAAAGGAAACCTCAATTCATGACGCGATCGTTAGCCTTTTTCTAGAGGACACTGGTAGCTTGTATGTCATCGAGGCAACAGAGCTAATTGGTATCGTATCCCGAAAAGATTTGCTAAAAGGCGCGCTTGCAGATACCGATAAAAAGGCTACACCCATTGCAACCATCATGACACGGATGCCCAATATTCGAACGATTGCGCCGACGGATTCCGCTCTCTTTGCCGCGCAAGAGCTCGTGATACATCAAATCGATTCCTTACCGGTTGTCAATGGCAAAAAAGCGATTGGCAAAGTTTCCAAAACACGATTAGTTCAACTTTTCGTAGATACATTTAAAAATGAATAAATTGGAGGTAAAAATGAAGTCTACTGTCATCATTTATGTTATTTCAGATGCTATTGGAGAAACAGCGCAACACCTCATTCGGGCATCGACCGCTCAGTTTTCACTAGAAAGTGGTGCTGATATACGTCGCCATGCCTTTGTTCGCGACGAGGAGGCCCTGTTTGAAATTTTAAAAGAAGCAAAAGTGGCGGACGCGATTGTTGTCCAGACGTTGGTTCAAAAAAGATTAGCTCTTGCTGCTAGTGCATTTTGCGAACAATACGGCCTGCCATGCATCGATCTCGTCTCAAATTTAACCGCAGCTATCGAACAAAAGACAGGCCAAAAATCAAAAGAAGATCCTGGCAACATGCGCCGACTTGACCAGCATTATTTTGATCGGATTGCAGCGATTGAATTTGCCGTAAAGTATGATGACTGCAAAGATCCACGCGGCTTGCTGGAGGCCGACATTGTCTTAATTGGCATTTCGCGGACAAGTAAAACCCCTCTCAGCAGTTATCTTGCTAATCAGAATTACAAAGTCGCCAATGTTCCTCTCGTTCCGGAAGTACCGATTCCATCCGAGTTAACACAAATTCCTAGACATCGGATTATTGGTCTAACAAATAGTCCCGAAAAGCTATCCGCTATCCGTAAAGTCCGCCTAAAATCGATTGGGCTAGACGAAACAAGCAGTTATTCCAGTGAAAATCGGATTTTAGAAGAACTTGACTACGGTTATCGGATTTTTAAACAGCTCGGTTGTCGTGTTATTGAAGTGGAAGATAAAGCTATTGAAGAAACTGCCGCACTGATTATCGAAAAAGTAAAATAGCCCTTGTTTTGACAAAATCTAAAATAGAGGTGAGCGTTTTGAGAAAATTTGTGTATCATTTTAATGAAGGTTCGAAGGAAATGAAGTATCTACTAGGTGGAAAAGGCGCCAATTTAGCAGAAATGACAAATATCGGCCTTCCTGTTCCGCCAGGCTTTACGATGACGACAGAGGCTTGCAAAGATTATAATGAGCACCATCAATACTTATCCGATGACATTTATGAAGAAATGATGATACACATGGAAATTTTAGAACAAGAAACAGGAAAAAAATTCGGCGATGCGGATAACCCACTGCTGATTTCGGTTCGCTCTGGTGCGCCTTTTTCGATGCCAGGGATGATGGACACGATTCTTAATTTAGGGCTGAACGATCAGTCGGTGCAAGGGCTGGAACGTGTGACGCAAGATGCTCGCTCTAGCTACGATTGCTACCGTCGCTTTATTCAAATGTTTGGCGATGTTGTCTTTCGAATTCCAAGCCATCGCTTTGAACAGAAGCTTTCTGATTTGAAGGAGCGCAGACATTATACGTTAGATACAGAGCTAACTGCCACAGATTGGCAGGAATTAATCGCAACCTATAAAGAACTTTATGTATCCGCTTCCGGACGGGAGTTTCCTCAAGATCCGTTTGAACAGCTCAAACTCTCCATCACGGCGGTATTTGATTCTTGGGAAAATCCGCGTGCTGCTGTTTATCGTAAATTGCACCGGATTGATAATCAACTTGGAACCGCTGTCAATATTCAGTCCATGGTGTTTGGGAATACTGGGGATGCGAGTGGGACGGGAATTGCCTTTACGCGAAATCCGTCGACAGGCGAGAATTTGTTCTTCGGTGAATATTTATTAAACGCGCAGGGAGAGGATGTTGTGGCTGGGATTCGGACGCCGGAACCAATTTCGCATTTAGAAGATACGATGCCCACTGTCTATCAACAACTACTTGATGTCTCGGCCCTACTAGAGCTACATTATTTAGATATGCAAGACATTGAATTTACGATTGAAAAAGGGAAACTGTTCGTATTGCAGACACGAAACGGCAAGCGGACTGCGCAAGCCGCGATTAATATTGCTGTTGACCTCGTTCATGAAGGTAAAATTTCAAAAGAAGATGCGGTGATGCGTATCGATACAGCGCAAATTGACCAACTGCTCCACCCTTCTTTTGATGAAACTAGTCTTGCCAGTGCTTCGGTGCTTGCAACGGGTCTTCCTGCCTCGCCAGGAGCTGCGACTGGGCAAATTTATTTCCATGCGGAAGATGCTGTTTGTGCTGCTGAACGTGGCGAAAAAGTGATTTTAGTACGGAATGAAACATCACCAGAAGACATTGAGGGGATGGCGAAAAGTACCGCGATTTTGACGGCACACGGTGGCATGACATCGCATGCGGCTGTCGTTGCACGTGGAATGGGCAAATGTTGTGTGGCTGGGTGTGATGCTATCGCAATTGATGAGTCGAAGAAAATACTACAAAGCGCGACGGCCACTCTAAATGAAGGTGATTTCCTGTCTTTAAATGGCGCGACGGGAAACATTTATTTGGGACAAATTCCACTGGTTGATACGGAAATTGGTGGTCATTTTGAGGAACTGATGTGTTGGGTAAATGAAACCAAGAAACTTGTTGTTCGTGTAAATGCAGATTCGCCAAATGATTTGGAAGTAGGGCTTCATTTTGGTGCTGAAGGGGTTGGACTGTGCCGTACGGAGCATATGTTTTTCCAAGAAGATCGGATGCCATACGTACGGCAAATGATTATCGCTGAATCGAAAGAGGAGCGACTGCTTGCTCTCTCGCATTTGAAAGAGATGCAAAAAGCTGATTTTGCTGGAATGTTTCGCGTTGCGGACGGAAAACCAGTGAATATTCGCCTGCTTGACCCACCACTTCATGAATTTTTACCAAAAACCGATGCTGATATCGCAAAATTAGCGCAAGAAATCGACAAACCTCTGGCTGAAATAAAACAACGCGTGCACGATTTAGCCGAAACGAACCCAATGCTTGGTCATCGCGGTTGTCGCCTAGCGATTACATTCCCGGAAATCTACATGATGCAAGCCGAGGCTATCATCGAAAGCGCCATCGCCATTCACGACGAAGGCATTGCCGTTTACCCTGAGATTATGGTACCACTCGTTGCTAGTAAAGAAGAAATTGCGATTATAAAAAAACAACTAAAAGAAGCCGTCCAAACCATTTTCCGTAAAGAACAAATTGTGTTACCGTTTGATATTGGTACGATGATTGAAATACCGCGTGCGTGTGTAACCGCCGATGAAATTGCTGAAGAAGCCCAGTTTTTCAGTTTTGGAACGAATGATTTAACACAATTGACGTTCGGCTTCTCGCGTGATGATGTGAATAAGTTCTTATACGCGTATCAAGAACAGAAAATCTTGCCTATAGATCCTTTCCAATCGATTGATCAAAATGGCGTCGGTGCGCTTGTGACAACTGCCGTACAGCGTGGTCGTATGACAAATCCATCGCTGAAAATGGGGGTGTGCGGAGAACATGGGGGCGATCCTGCTTCCATTCAATTTTTCCATAAGTTAGGATTGCAATATGTATCATGCTCGCCTTACCGAATTCCGATTGCGCGTATTGCCGCCGCCCAGGCTTCGATTTTGGAAGAACAGCAAAAAGTGAAGGTGTAATTTTATCGCGTGACGTCTCATTTTTTGGGGCGTCTTTTCTTTGAGCTTGCCTTCTTGACAAATCCTTCATTTCCATGTAATCTAATACCAACAAAACTTATCGGGATTATAAACATTTATGATTCTACATTTTAAGGGAGGATTTTTATTAGATGGATACAACTTTTTTAGTCATTAATTTGCTTGTTGCTGCACTTATTATTTTTCTATTCATGTTCTTACAACGTCGTCATGTTTCATTTTCTAAACGTGTGTTGCTTGCGCTTGGTATAGGAATTGTCGCGGGATTTGTTCTACAATTTATTTACGGGGCCGCATCAGACGTCACGAAACAAACCACCGATTGGCTTGGTATTATCGGTGGTGGTTATGTGAAACTACTGCAAATGATTGCCATTCCGCTGATCTTTATTTCGATTGTCACAGCCTTTACACGCTTACAGTTAAAAACGAACATTGCTAAAGTCGGGATGTGGATTATTGGTACACTTGTCATCACAGCGGCCATTTCGGCTTTTGTCGGTATTGGTGCTGCCCTACTATTCCACTTGGATGCTAGCAATATTTCACAAGGTGCCACAGAAGCAGCGCGAGCTACAGAATTACAGGATAAGTTCGCAGGAATTAGTGACCTTAGTTTCCCACAAAAAATCGTGGAGCTACTGCCTGCCAATCCATTCCTTGACTTTACCGGCGCACGTGCCACTTCAACGGTAGCTGTCGTTATTTTTGCAGCGTTTATCGGCGCAGCTTTCCTTGGTGTTCAACGAAAACAACCTGAGGAAGCCGCGGTTTTTGCTAAAGGGGTTGACGCGATTTATGCGATTATTTTACGCATCGTGAAATTAATTTTGCGCCTCACGCCTTATGGAGTTTTCGCGATTATGACAAGTACTGTGGCACTGAGCGATACATCAGCCATTTTGAAACTGGGTAATTTCGTTATTGCTTCCTACGCAGCATTAATTGCCATGTTTATTATTCATCTTGTTATTGTTGGATTTACAGGCACAAGTCCAGTAACTTATATTAAAAAGGCCTTGCCAGTACTTACCTTTGCCTTTACCTCTAGAACGAGTGCTGGAGCCATTCCATTAAACATTGATACACAAAAGAAACTTGGTGTTCCTGAAGGGATTGCTAATTTTGCAGCATCGTTTGGTTTATCGATTGGGCAAAACGGTTGTGCCGGAATTTACCCAGCAATGTTGGCGATTATGATTGCTCCTGCGGCGGGTATTGATCCACTTTCTTGGAAATTTATTTTAACTGTTGTCCTTGTTGTTGCGATCAGTTCGTTTGGTGTGGCTGGTGTCGGCGGTGGCGCAACGTTTGCCGCGATTATAGTGCTTTCTACGCTGAACTTGCCGATTGGTCTTGCTGGCGTCTTGATTTCAATTGAACCTCTGATTGACATGGGCCGTACAGCGCTAAACGTAAGTGATAGCATGGTTGCAGGAATCGTCACGAGCAAAGCGACCGGCGAATTAAAACAGGAAGAACAAACATTAGCAGAGGAAATTTAACTGGAATCTATTATTTCATCATTCATATGGATATCAAACAAAGACTGGTAAGAAGCCACCCATTATTAGGCTCCCTTACCAGTCTTTGTTTGGTACATATTGCTTATTCTATCGTATACGGCTGTTTTACAATCCCCGATAAACTGTCCGCTCTGAAATCAAATGTCCACTCCAGAACGCCTGCATCCTCTTTTATTTTTTCCCACTTAACTTTATTACCTGCAACATCGTATACCCCACCATTAGAAATAGTCAAGGGGGAAACGATATTACTCGAATACGTCGCGCTATTTTTTATTGGATTAGAAATACTTAACGAACGATCTTCAGTTAGTTTCATGGTTGGTAAAGTAATGACTTGATTTCTCGCATAAGGCGGAACAATACCCGCAAAACCACTTAAATCACTAATTTGATTTCTGTCTAATAGGGTAGTTATCGCAGCTACTCCAACTAGTGGGTTCGCATCTTGAATCTTATTATTTGTTAAATCTAGAATCCACATGTCATCAGATAACGTAGCGAGAGGTTTTATATCCTTTATTTGATTATTTTTAAGGCATGCAAGGATAAGTGATTGACACTCGGACAAGCCTGATACATTTTTCACTTGGTTATTTTCTAAACTAAGGAAGGTAAGTTTCGTCAAATTTTTTAATGGCGGGATAGATTCGATTTGATTGCCATTTAAATTAATGCTTTCTACATTTGTGGCAAATTGTAAGCCTTCCATACTCTTCACTTGCTTGCCTTCTAAATCTATTTTGGTTAATTTTTTGATGTTATCGGTTGTAATCTGTTCCTCCTTACCTAAATTCAGTTCCTTTTTGATGTACGCTTGCAATGCACTATCTGGAACAATACTCGCTGGGTTTAGCGGGACTTGCTGTGCTCCGGTAGTATTGTCATAAGCATCGTATAGGGCAACAGTTACATGTTTACTATCTGAATTAATCCTCCCTTGTGCTGGAATACTAAATTTACCGTTGCCCACCTCTGCATCATAATACCAATGCCCATCTACAAATAATAGCATTCTAACTGCCTCGGCTCCGCTGTAGGTTCCTGTTATATGTGTCGAGGTCCCAACAGTAAAGGCTGATGGTTTAGCAACGAAATAAGATGGCATATCATTCTCGTAATTCAATGTAACCGTACCGGTAAATAAAATACCATCCGTCTCACTAAATTTATACGTTCTAATTCCAGTTTCTTGAATTAAGCCTTGCCAAGTTACTTCATTGCTCTGCTCATTGTATACTCCTAGATTAGAAATAGCATTTGGAATCAATGGCACTCCTTGTTTTCCAATTATAGGATTTTTCGCTGTCCAGCTAGACTGACCGTCTGTTAAATTAGCATGAAGTGGAATGGATTGATTTAGTATAAGTAAGTGTGGTACACCCATTTCTTTCAAAGGACTAATATCCGAAATTCTATTACCATTTAAAACTAAGGATTCCATAACCGTCACTTCTCGCAACGGGCTAACATCCGTAATATTATTATCTGTGAGGCGAATATCTAATACTCCCCGCAATTCATGAAGTGGTGCTATATCCGAAATCACATTCTCCTCCAGGTATAAGTATCGTAATCGCGGCTTGTTTATCAAACCAGATACGTCCTGAATCTTGTTAGCCGATAAACTAATAAGAAAGATTCTGTTAGATTTCTCCAAACCTACAGTACTACTGATCTCATTATTACCGGCATGCAATTCTTGAAGCATGGTTGTGTCTTCCAAAGCTTTTAAATCTGTTATCTTATTATTTGGTACAAATAAAATTTCCAGTTTATTACTTAATTCTAATCCTGTTAAACTTTTAAGCTCATTATTCATTAACTTTAGCTCAGTTAGTGAAGGAATGGTACGTAGCGGTGTTAGATCACTGATGTTATTATCATTTAAATTTAAAGACTTGAGCTTAGGTAAGTTGGACAATGGTCGCAAATCAGAAATGTTATTACCATTTAATTCTATTGTTGTTAACGATGTTAAACCACCTATACCAGTTAAATCATTAAGCCCCGCCTCTTCAATAATCAATTCTTTTAGGGCAGGTAAGTCTTGGAGACCTGATAAATCGCTAACTTTACTACTGTTCCATATCGTCATTGATGCTAATTTATTCAATCCTTGTAGTGGTGTAAAATCATCTATTTCCGCATATCGAAAGTGTACACTGGTTAAATTAACAGCATATTGTAGCCCTTCTAAGTTCACCTTTTTACCAGCAAATATTCCTGAAAAGCTTGTCAGTCTTATCATATCTTCTTGTGTTATCGGACTTCCTGGTTGCAGGTATAGTATTTCTCTGATATTATCGCGAATTTGTTCATCTGGAATATACACTTCTGCCTTCATATTTTTAGTATACGCTTTCTTTTCTTGCGTTTTAGCGATTACATGTTGATCTATACCTCCTGAGATAATCAGGAAAAATCCCGTACAGAGTAACACTCTTCCAACTGCTTTTTTTAATCTACTTTTCGAATTTTTTTTCATTCATATATCCCCTTTTCATCTATTATTCACTTACTACTATAAGTATCGCTCTTCAGCCCTTCTTCATTCAAGTAAGTTTCGCAATTTGGTTAGATGCACTCCTTATAAATACAAAAAAGACACCTTCCAAGGGGAAGAATGCCCGTTACATAGCTTTCCTAGTTCGTAGTGTGGGAACGATAAGTCCGGCTAACACGAGACAAATCGCTAAATATGTGAATGTCGTCGCGTAGGAGCCTCCTGAAATATCTAGTAGCTTTCCAATAACGATGGGTGAAATAACGCCTGCAATCGAGCCGAGGCAGTTAACGACAGATGAACCCGTTGCCATTTGATTAGTAGGTAAAATGTCAACCACGATTCCCCAAAAAATACCTTGTGATAAAAAGAGAAACAGTGCCGTGACGCATTGCAATAACAAGGCTAGCTCCATCGATGGAACTTTGATGATAAGAGCAAGTGAGGCTGCTGCTGCAAAAATCGCGACAGCAAAAATGAAACGGCGCTGATCTTTAAAACGATCAGACATCGCCCCACCGATCAACATCGCCACCGTTCCGACTAAGTACGGCAAGGCATTGTAAAACCCTGTAGCCTGCAAGCTCAAGCCTCGTTCATTCATCAAATAAGACGGTAGCCAAGACGTGAAGCCCCAAAATGTTAAATCAAAGAAAAACCATACAAATCCAGCTTTCCACACTAAACTATTTTTAAAAATGGTCGAAATGTTTGCTTTCTTTTTATCAGTTTGTATCTCTGGCTCATCATCTTCTAGCTCCTGCAGTGCTTCGGCGCTCATACGTGGATTGTCTTTTGGATTATCGCGCACTAATCGATAAAATAAAAAGGCGATTACAAAACCTGGGATAGCTAAAAAAATAAACAAATGCTTCCAGCCAAAAACACTAATAAAATAAGCCGCTAAAATACTCGCAAATGCAGGCCCAATCGTGTTTACTGTCGATTGAATACTCGTCATTCGTCCGCGCAATCTTTTTGGATAATATGTCGCAATAGCCTTATAGGAAGAACCAGGCAGTGGTGCCTCACCAAGACCGAAGAAGAAACGCACGCCCAAAAACAACGGATAGTACACAATCAAGCCTGTCAGCATTGTAAATAATGACCAAAAACCGACAGCAATACTCGTCATTTTGCGGAAACCGAACCGATCTGCAAGCATACCACCTGGAATTTGAAATAAAGCGTAACCCATGAAAAATGTGCTAATAATAAGCCCTTGATGGGTCGAAGTCAATTTGAAATCTTCTGCTATGTATGGTAGCGCAACTGTAATCACCATACGGTCTAAAAAAGAGAGTAACCAACAAAGCCACAATAACGCCAAGACCGTACCACTAGCTCGCCATTTTGTATTTTTAAAAAACATTCATTCTAGCCCCCTATTTTTTTGCGTGATGCCATCAAAATAATTAGTCTATATATACTCTTCTAAATTAACACATAACTCAAAGTTTGTAATTAGCTATCTCGGACAATATTCCACCTGTTGTTAGCCGAAATAAACAAGGATGAAATCAACTCACCCTTGTCAAAATAACACTTATAAGAAACCCGAATATGCGACAAAAAGAACAATATACCAAGCAAAAAAAGAGAGACGCTTTGTTTCCTTTCCTCACGCATTGTTGCTTCTCTCATACCAGCCATACCAGTAATCCAGATCATTTTTTTCGTCGCGAATGCCATCCTCGCGCTTTACGAGGTGCCAGTCCTGCCAATTCAAGTCTGGAAAAACCGTGTCTCCACCACAATGCGCCTCGACATGTGTCACCACAAGTGCATCGGCATCGGCTAGAAACAATCGATAAATTTCAGCGCCACCAGTGATATAGACATTTTTTCCATGCGCGATTTCTAGCACTTCTTCTTTTGAATTCACGACGCTCGCATCCATCAACGAATAGTTTGGATCGCGAGTCAAAACGAGATTTTCTCGGTTCGGCAATGCTTTTCCAATCGATTCATAAGTTTTACGGCCCATCACAATAGTATGTCCATTTGTCTCTTTTTTAAAATGTTGCAAATCGGCTGGGAGGCGCCAAGGCATTGTGTTATCTTTACCAATGTAGCCGTCCTTATCCTGTGCCCAAATAAAAGTTAACATCGTCATCCTCCTTAAACTGAAATCGGCGCTTTAATCGCTGGATGTGGATCATAGCCTTCTAGCGTAACATCCTCCACATCAAAATCAAAAATCGAAACCGGTTTATCCGACAACATGAGCTTTGGCAACGTACGAGGCATCCGTGACAACTGCTCCTTCACCTGTTCGATATGATTATTGTACAAATGCGCGTCCCCCATCGTATGCACAAACTCACCAACCTCAAGGCCTGTTTCACGCGCAATCAAGTGTGTCAGTAGCGCATAAGAAGCAATGTTGAACGGAACACCCAGGAAAATATCAGCACTGCGTTGATACAACTGACAACTAAGTTTCCCATCCGCCACATAAAATTGAAATAGCGTATGACACGGTGGTAACGCCATCGTTGGGACATCTTCTGGATTCCAAGCCGACACGATCAAGCGTCGCGAGTTGGGATTCGTTCGGATCATCTCGATTAAGTCCGCCAACTGATCCATCGTTTGCCCCGTAGAAGTACGCCATTCTCGCCACTGCTTCCCATAAATGTTCCCAAGTTCTCCGTACTGCTTCGCAAACACCTCATCTGCCAAAATTCGCTCTTTAAAACGCGCCATTTCATCCAAATAAACCGTCTTGAACGCAGCATCAGACTCCGCTCGCAATCCAAAATCCGTCATGTCTGGGCCAGTATAATCCGTGCTCTTCACCCAACGCTCAAATGCCCACTCATTCCAAATATTATTGTTATGCTCTAGCAAATAGCGAATATTCGTGTCCCCATGTAAAAACCACAACAACTCACTAACGACCAGTTTAAAAGGAACACGTTTTGTCGTCATGATTGGAAAACCTTTCGCCAAATCAAACCGCATTTGATAACCAAATGTACTGATCGTACCAGTCCCCGTCCGGTCTCCTTTTTGCGTGCCGTTCTCCAGCACAAATCGCTCTAAATCCAGATATTGTTTCATCACACGTGCCCCATTTCTATCTTAATCCGCAAACTGCGATAAATATTCCCAGCGTTCCATCAATCTTTCCAGTTCTGCCTCCGCTTCCACGAGCGCACTATTTAGCTCATTCGCTTTCGTGAAATCCGCGCCTACGACTTCCAGCGCTTTATTCAGTTTCGTAATTCCCGCTTCCTGCGCTTCGATTAAGCCCTCAATCTCTGCCCATTCACGCTTTTCTTCAAACGTGTGCTTCACTTTTTCTTTCGGCTTTTCGACCACGACTTCCGGCTCGATTTCCGCTGCAAACATTTTCGATTTGCCTTTTCTCGACTCGTATTCTGCCAGAAAATCGCTGTATTCACCAAGGTACGTCTCAATTTGCCCGATTCCTGTAAACACGAGCAATTTCCGAGCAATCTTATCTAAAAAGTAGCGATCATGGCTGACCGTAATCACCGTACCATTAAACGTCTCCAAATAATCTTCAAGTACCGTAAGCGTCTGCGTGTCCAAATCATTCGTCGGCTCATCCAATATCAGTACATTCGGACGCTCCATCAAAATTTTAAGCAGGAACAAACGACGCTTCTCGCCACCAGATAGACTCGCGATTTTTTTGCCGTGCGTAATTGGTGGAAATAAGAATCGTTCCAACATATTAGAAACCGACACTACTTCACCGTCCGAAGTTTTCACCGTTTCACTTGCTTCTTGCAAGTACGCAATCATGCGCTGATCTGGGTCCATTTCTTCGTTTTGTTGCGTATAATAACCAATGCGAACCGTCTGCCCCGTCAAAATTTCACCAGCATCTGGCGTCACGCGTCCTGCCAACATATTTAGTAGCGTCGATTTCCCCGTCCCGTTATTCCCAGTAATCCCAATCCGTTCTCCTGGCTGAATAATCAAGCTGAAATCTTGCAACACGTGCTTCTCACCAAAACGTTTATCGACATGATCCAGCGTAAAAACTTGTTTTCCAAGACGCGATGTCGCGAAATCAAGCTCTAATTCCGTATCGTCTGTCTTCGCCTTCACTTTGCCCTCTAAATCTGCGAACCGATCCTGACGCGCTTTTTGCTTTGTCGAACGAGCCTTCGCCCCACGACGCATCCAAGCTAGCTCCTTCACGTATAAATTGCGGTTCTTCTCACCTTCACGCATCTCATTTTCCATCCGAATAGCCTTGGATTCCATGAATTTCTCGTAATTCCCCACGTAGCGATACGCCGTACCACGATCAATCTCCAACATATGATTCGTCACCCGGTCCAAGAAATAGCGATCATGCGTGACGAGCAAAACCGCGCCACGAAACCGATTCAAGTAATCTTCCAAAAAACGAATCGACGTAAAATCAAGATGGTTGGTAGGCTCATCCAAGATTAGTAAATCCGGCGTTTCAATCATGACTTTGGCAAGCCCGACACGCTTGCGCTGCCCACCCGATAAAGCGCCCACTTTTGCCGTCAAATCTGTAATTCCTAAACGATCGAGAATGGTCTTCGCATCCGTGTTCACATCCCACGCATTCGTCGCGTCCATCTCATGTTGCGCCTCTGTGAAACGGTCGTGAAGCCTTGTATCATCGGGATCTATCGCCATTTCAAGCAATACCTGTTCATACTTGCGAACCGCCTGTAGCGCCCGTGTCTCCCCTTGGAAAACTTCCTCGAGCACCGTACGTTCATCGTCTAAAACAGGATCTTGCGCAAGAAAACCAATCGTGTAATCTTTCGCCTTCGTAATCACACCTTTATCGCCTTCCTCCATGCCTGCAATAATCGTGAGCAACGTCGACTTACCCGTTCCATTAACACCAATAACTCCAATCCGTTCGCCTTCCGTTATCGCAAACGTTACATTTTCAAAAAGGCTTTTTTCGCCATATGTCTTCGTCAAATTTTCCACTTTTAATTGTTTCATTACTTCCCATCCATTCCGTATCAGTCTCTTCTATTTTAACGAAGTTTGCGCAAGGAAGCAATCAAAGAATTTACCTCAAAAAAAAGAGACTGAGAAATCCAGATTCAGATCTCCCAGCCTATGATACATTTTAGAATAATCCCATCGCATTTCCTTTTTCATCGACATCCATGTTGAGCGCCGCTGGTTTCTTCGGAAGTCCTGGCATTGTCATCACGTCCCCCGTCAAAGCAACGACAAATCCTGCACCAAGTTTTGGTATAAACTCGCGAATGTGAATCACGAAATCCGTTGGTCGTCCAAGCATCGTTGGATCATCCGTTAACGAGTATTGCGTCTTCGCCATGCAAATCGGATAGCGATCCCAACCATATTTTTTGAACTCAACGATTTGTTTCTGTGCTTTACTCGACAGTTCTATACCACTTCCGCCATAAACTTTAGTCACAATCGCTTCTAATTTTTCTTCCATCGAATCCGCGTCGTCATACATACGCTTATAGTTCGCTTGCCCGCTTTCTACAGCCGCGATAACTTTATCAGCAAGCTCAGCGCCACCAGCTCCACCTTTTTCCCAAACTTCCGTCAAAGAGAATGGGATATTATATTCTTTACATAGCGCTTCTAATTGCGCCACTTCAGCATCGGTATCCGTGATAAATTTATTAATCGCAATCACATAAGGAAGTCCGAATTGGGTTACCGTATCCACGTGCTTTTGCAAGTTAGCAAAGCCTTTAATTAGCGCCTTCACATTTTCAGCACCAAGTTCGGTTTTTGCCACGCCACCATGCATTTTCAGCGCCCGAATCGTTGCGACAATTACCACACAATCTGGTGCTTTATCAAGCGCTGGAACCTTAATATCGAGGAATTTCTCCGCGCCAAGGTCAGCACCAAATCCGGCCTCGGTCACGACATAATCCGCTAACTTCAAAGCCGTTTTGGTTGCCGAAATACTGTTACAACCATGCGCAATATTCGCAAAAGGTCCACCATGCACAATCGCCGGTGTATGTTCCAGCGTCTGCACAAGATTTGGTTTTAGCGCTTCTTTCAGTAACAATGTCAAGGCACCTTCATAGCCCATCTCACCAACCGTCACCGGCTCCCGATCATAGTTATAGCCAATCACGATTTCACTCAAGCGATGCTTCAAATCTTTCAAGTCACTCGCTAAACAAATAATCGCCATAATCTCGGACGCTACCGTAATATCAAAACCATCCTCACGCGGCACACCTTGAACCGGTCCACCGAGACCAACAATGACCTTACGAAGTGCCCGATCATTCAAATCAACCACGCGTTTCCAAACAATACGACGTTGGTCAATACGCAACTCATTGCCCTGTTGCATATGATTATCGATAAACGCAGACAAAGCATTATTTGCCGCCGTTATCGCATGAAAATCACCTGTAAAATGTAAATTTATATCTTCCATCGGGATAACCTGGGCATAACCACCACCAGTTGCCCCGCCTTTAATCCCCATTGTTGGCCCAAGCGATGGTTCACGAAGCGCGATCATCGTTTTTTTGCGTTTAGCAAGCGCATCTCCAAGCCCTACCGTTACGGTTGATTTTCCTTCACCCGCAGGCGTTGGGTTAATCGCGGTAACCAAAACCAATTTACCATCTTCTTTGTTCACGAGTGAATGGATCGTGTCGTAGCTCAGCTTCGCCTTGTACTTGCCGAACAACTCCAACTCCTCCACACTTAATCCAATTTTTTCTGCTACCTCTGTGATTGGTTTGATTTCCGCTACTGATGCGATCTCAATGTCAGATTTAACTTTGTTTGCCATTTCCATTCCCCTTTCAAATATGTAACATTATAAAAAACTCCTGCAAATGTAACGGCTTTCTTTTTGTTGCACCGGAAAAAACCCGGTTTCGTACTACCTGAGAGCCTTCTACAAAATTGCGCGTAAAAGCCGTCAGCACCGACAGGAAATCTTTTCACAAAAAATTATTCTTCTGGGTACCGCGTCACATGCTGCATTCCTTGAAGCTTGGCAAGTGCGTCTGGATTCTCTTCAAAAAACTGGACAACATCGCCAATCCGATCAATTGAGTTCCAGCTTAAATGATGCTCAATTCCTTCCACATCTTCATAAATGCGCGTTTCTTCCACACCAATAATACCAAGAAAGCTCTCCAGCAACGCATGCCGTTCTAACAAGCGTTTCCCAATCGTCTTTCCCTTTGGTGTTAAAATTAAACCGCGATATTTCTCATAGACCAGATATTCATCCTTATCTAGCTTCTGAACCATTTTTGTAACAGAAGACGGATGCACTAAAAGCTCCTCCGCAATATCTGATACTCGAGCATAACCTTTATTTTCAATCAATGAATAGATTTTCTCGATATAGTCTTCCATGCTTGGTGTTGGCATTTGTATTTTCCTCCAACCTTGATTTCTTTCACCTTTTCATTCTAACATATCCCGCCAAAATTAGCCTCTGATATGGGTTGTAATTTTGAAAAAAACGGAATATCATGTAACCGCTTTAAAGATTAACTTGACGCAGTAGACGCTTCGGGTTTATTATAAATGTATCGTATTCGCTTACCTTACATAGCAATATGACAAAAAAGGCTACACTCGTGTTTCCAAGCTAGCGATTCAGCCGAGACCCTAGGAGGATTTACATTCATGCAAAACGGAAAAGTAAAATGGTTCAACAATGAAAAAGGCTATGGTTTTCTAGAAAGAGAAGACGGCGATGACATTTTTATTCATTTCACTGCCATTCAAGGCGATGGATACAAATCTCTCGATGAAGGGCAATCTGTCACATTCGAAATCGTAGAAGGAAACCGCGGCCCACAAGCCACAAACGTCGAAAAAGTGTAAACCGCTATGGAAATTTATGTAGATGGTGCAAGTGCTGGTGACCCAGGTTTAAGTGGCGCGGGTATTGTGATTATCGCAGAAGGCATCTATGAGCAAATCAGTATTCCGCTTGGCACTATGAGCAATCACGAAGCTGAATTTATCGCGATTGAAAAAGCCTTAACAATCGCGCTCTCTTATTCTCCTACTTTTATTCGTTTGTATTCCGACTCCAAGATTGCCATCGATTCCATCGAAAAAAAACACGCTAAAAACCCATTATTCAAACCTCATCTTGATGCAATACTCGCCTTAACAGCCTCACTCGAGTTATTTTTTATCCAGTGGCTTCCAAGCGCCTCCAATAAAAAAGCAGATGACCTGGCGCGACAAGCCATACAAAAACAAAGATCAGCTCGTAGCTAGATGCCTACAGCTGATCTTTGTTTGTCATCTTTTTCTGCGCAATACTGCGAAACATAATACCAGACCAGATAGTACCATTATTATAGCTTCCCTGCTTGAATCACCAGTACTTGGCAATTTGATTTGTGATACAGGATTCTCTGGTGATACTCTTTGCCCTCCATTTTCTACAACGGATGGTTTCTCATGCTTCGGTGTTCCCGAATCCGTTTTCTTTGGTGGGGTTACCTGATTGGCCGGTGGAGTTGGTGGAGTTCCGCCTTCTGAAGGTGGGTCTACGACTGGTGGATCTACAACCGGTGGAGTTATAATTGGTTGTGGTATTTTTTGATTCATTTTCTCTACCATCACCACAGTCGCGTCTCCAAATTCAATGGTAAAGGAAACCGGAATGCCATCCAATTGATAACCTTCTGGTGCTAGCGTCTCCACCAATTGATAATCCCCAGGAAGCAATCCCGCTACCTCTATTTTCCCAGTTTCATCTGTCACTAATTTTGTTTGTAAGATCGTTCCATCCGATTTTTGTAATGTAAATTCAGCTCCTTGTAGCGCATGTAATGTCTGGGCATCTCGCTTTGTCAGCACGACAGCGCCTGTCATCGCTTTATTCGTTACCACTAAAGAGATATCCCGATTAGAAGGCGCTTCTGTAATGGTAATTTCCTGCGTTACATCACTTCGAACGTAGCCTTTCGGTGCCTCCGATTCTAGTAATGTGTACGTGCCTGGAAGTAAATCTGTAAACGTCGCGATACCATTAGCATTCGTTACTCCCGAAAGCACAGTAGCCGTCCCAGCCTTCGCCGTTACTGTAAATGTCGCGCCTTCCAATTTCGCACCGGTTTGTTCATCTACTTTCTGAATCGTCAACGAGCCACGAGCTATTTTTTCATTTTTAGCTAGTAATGATAAGGTTTGTGTGGCATTCTCCGTGACCGTAAAAGAAATCGGTGTGCTATCAAGCTTGTAGCCCGTTGGCGCTTGTGTTTCCACCAATTGATAATTACCTGGCGCTAAACCGTGAAGTGCTAACGTTCCAGATGCGTTCGTTTTCCCAGAATATAATATATTCCCAGCCTCATTCAAAAGATCAAAGCGTGCATCGCTCAGTTTCTGTGCGGTATTATCTTTATCCACTTTTGTCAGCACGACTTCTCCACTAATTTTCTTTGTTGAAACCGTGTTAGAATCATAATATTCCCCATGTAAATCAATCGATGATGTGTTTTGCACGGTGTCCCCAGCTGAAAGTCGCGTTGGATCTACGTTAAAAATAACGGTCCTGCCTTCACCAATCTGTATATCCTTTTTCACCGTAAAGGTAAGCATATTTCCATCCGCCTGAATAGCAAACGTTCCATCCGCCGAATCCACGATATCCTTATACGTCAATCGTTCATCAAGGCGATCCACAAAGGTTTGTCCAGCCTTAATCGTCCCCGTAATCGCATTTAAAGTCAGTGAATACTGCAAATTTTTGTCATTCACAGTAATTACTTTTTTATCCACTGCTTTTTTCAAGACTTTGTTAAAATTGCCGTCCCCATCAATGCGTAAGTTGATACTATCCGATTTGGTTGCCTCCGTGCTCGTTAGCGTTGCTGTATTGGTATACAAATCATAAACATGCGCCACTTCCACCTTATACTCGATAACAAGCATTTCATCCTTTGCAATGTGGTCAAAGCTTGCTGTTAGTTTCTGTGTAGCCTCATCGAAGTGAATGTTCCCAGCATATTTAGAAGTAACATACGTACGATTTCCGTCCATATCGTAACTGATTACTCGAATTCCTTTCACCGTCGACGTGTCCGTTGCAACAACGCCGGTAGTCAGCGTCGGATCAGGGTCCACCACCAGGCCATCTGGCATTTGATCCGTAATCACGACTTGATTTAATTCCACACCTTTATAAATATTTAGCGCCAACTGAAACACATTGTATTGCGATTCCGTCGGGTTTAACAAACCTAAACCATCTTGATCCACACTTGAATGCCACCATTTTTCAAAAAGAGCAGGGTTTCCTGCTGTTTGTGGCTCTATTTCTAACGTCTGTACTGACTCTTGCCCCACATACGTTGCCTTAAACGTTTGCTCCTTTGCAATCGTCGTGTTCGCTCGCATTAACGGTGCTTGGAATGAAAGTGAAAAAGAGGCAGACCAAGCTTGCCCAACATTAAAACTAGCATCTGGCTTGACATATAACAGTATTTGATCTGGTTTTGACGTTCTATCTACATGGTCTATCGAAAATGCATCACTATTTAAATTTGTTAAATTTCCCGTGGAATAAATCTCTTTAGGAATACTAACCTCGATAAGTCCATTTGAGTCTACAATTGCATCCGCTGAAGCATCTAGCGTCACTTTCATCGTCACTTTTCCTGAACTAACAATCGGATTATCATGTACCTGCAGAGCAATAGAAAATTTCCCTTTCTTTACTGCTTCCTCTGATCCTGACGTATTTGCTTTGGCAACCGTTCCAACCAAAACACCCACAAAAATAAGTGTTACTAGCAACATATACATATATTTTTTCATTGCGCATCTCCTTTTTTAAGTCACATATATTATTTAGAAAGAAAATTTGGATTACCATCTTATTTAGGTATAATCCATCCCTTCCGACGCTTTTACTCACCGCTCCCCCTTTATGTATTGTCCGTTTCGCTATTCAGTCTATCATAGGGGCACCTGTTTTCCTAGTCCGTTTTTTTACATCTAGCAACAAAAATAATCGAATATCTATTACGTCAGGAAATATAACACAAATTCGGTTAACCAAAACCACAAAAAAAGCCGTGCTACGTCTTTGCACGACTCTCTTGCTCACTATTTATAAAAGAATATCTCGGCGTAATGTTTTCAAACCATAACGCTCGACAACATCTATCGCATCTTCATTTATGCCTTGATACACACAGGCACCAATATCAAATTCTAGCGGTACACTTGTATGAATCTCTGCCAATTGTCTAGATAAACGCAACATTTCCAGATCCTCTTTAAGCTTCGTTTGCTGACCAGGTTTTAACTGGTCGATATGAGCCAAAATACCATCAATCGTTTCAAATTCCTGAATTAATTTAAGTGCCGTCTTCTCACCAATACCACGAACACCTGGATAGCCATCGCTCGTGTCACCCATCAGCGCCTTCACATCGATAAATTGAGTTGGTGTAATGCCCCATTCTTCTGCAAAAACAAGCTCATTATACTGCTTATAATTGCCATATCCTTTTTGCAAAATCCATACATCATTTGTTGGCGCTACGAGTTGTAGCAAGTCTTTATCTCCACTTAATACCGTAGTACTGATCCCGGTATTGGCCATTTGCACCGTGACCGTCCCGATACAATCGTCCGCTTCAAAGCCTGGAACACCCACATTCACAAAACCAAAGGATGCCGCGACTTCTTTCGCCAAATCAAATTGTGGTCGCATCTCTTCTGGCGGTGCTTTCCGGTCCGCTTTGTAGCCATTATAGAGCTCATTACGGAACGTTTTTGAGCCCATATCCCAGCAAATAAGGGTATGCGTTGGGTTGTTTTGCTCGATCGCTGCAAACAAATGCTTCATAAATCCTTGCACGCCATTTGTTGGCACGCCATGCTGATTCACCATGAACTGCTTCGAAACAGCCGTTGCAAAAAAGGCACGAAATAGCAAGGCCATGCCATCCACGACTAGTAAATTTTCTTTTTGATTCGTCATCTTTGTTCCCCCTAGATCTCTATGGAATTCCTAACCTACATTGTACCATAGAAATCCGCGACAAACGACTGCTTACAGTTCCATCGTTGCTTGCTCCGTCGCCTCTTTTTCCTTGCGATGCGGTATCATATTGAAAATGATATTTAAGACAATCGCCGTTACGCTTCCTGCCACAATCCCATTGCTCGTAAACAGCTGCACGAAGTCTGGTAATGCTTTAAAAAGATCTGGAACGACCGTCACACCTAATCCAACACCGACTGAACACGCGATAATCAACAAGTTTTCCTGGGAAGTAAAGTTAACCTTCCCTAACATTTTAATGCCTTGCGCAACAACCATGCCAAACATCGCCACCATCGCTCCACCAAGCACCGGCGTTGGAATGATCGTCGCCACCGCACCGACTTTTGGTAATAATCCTAGCACGATTAA
The DNA here is from genome assembly GCF_014322885.1 of Listeria grandensis. Lineage (NCBI taxonomy): Bacteria > Bacillati > Bacillota > Bacilli > Caryophanales > Listeriaceae > Listeria > Listeria grandensis. The sequence goes on from NZ_JAASUG010000002.1 coordinate 376,909, forward strand.
AATACCTGCCGTCACGTAGATTACTTTTCGCGTCTTAATACCTGAAAGTTGCACTAAGCCAACATTTTGTGAATACGCTGTATACGGAAATGTATTGAAAATTCCGCCTAAAATAATAGCCAGGCCTTCTGCGCGATATCCCTTTGTCAAATCTGATTTTTCTAGTTTTCGCTTCGTAATATCTGAAAGCGCAAAATAAACGCCCGTCGACTCCACCATGCTTACCAGAGCAATCAAAATCATCGTCAAAATGGCCGCCCAGTTAAATGTCGGCATCCCAAAGTAAAACGGTGTCGGCATATGAAACACCGGAGCTTCCGTCACAGGCTGCAACGAAATCCCACGATACACCGCAGCAAAAATCGAACCAGCAATAAGTCCAATCAAAACCGCGATCGCTTTACTAAAGCCGCGACCAAAACGATACACTAAAATAATGACAAACAGTGTTCCGAAACCAAGCCCTAGATTGTAAAGCGAGCCAAAATCAGCAGCGCCTTGTCCGCCAGCTACATTATTGATGGCAACTGGAATCAGCGTCAATCCAATAATCATCACCACCGAACCTGTCACAACAGGCGGAAAAAACCTTACAACCATCGAGAAAAATGGAGCGATCAAAACAACAAATAATCCCGACACGATAATCGAACCATAAATCGCACCAATCCCGTACTGTTCTCCAATCAAAATAATTGGCGCAATCGCCTGCACCGCGCATCCTAATACAACCGGCAAACCTATGCCAAAAAAGCGATTCATCGTCAGTTGTAAAAGCGTGGCGATACCACACATAAATATATCAATCGACACTAAATAGGTCATTTGTTCTGAATTAAAACCAAGCGCACCACCGATCAAAAGCGGTACGATTACAGCCCCTGCATACATCGCTAACACATGTTGGAAACCAAGCGCCGCAATTCTCCCTTTTCCTAGCATTCTAATCACGACTCCTCTACAAAACGAATTTGTTCCTTTTCAAGAGACGCAATCCGCGCCAATGAATAAATTGGATACCCTGTTTTCTCAAGCAACGAACGACCTTGCTGGAATGACTTCTCGATCACGATACCAATACCAATCACTTCCACCTCCGCTTGTTCTGCTACTTCCAGTAAACCGAGAACAGCCTGCCCATTCGCTAAAAAATCATCAATTAACAAGATTTTGTCCTCTTTCATGAGGAAATTTTTCGATACGGAAATATCATTTGTTTCTTTTTTTGTGAAGGAATAGACGCTACTCGTGTATAGATTATCCGTTAACGTCAATGATTTTTTCTTCCTTGCAAAAACGACCGGGACACCGAGTTCAAGCCCCGCAAAAACGGCTGGAGCAATGCCTGAGGACTCAATCGTTACAATTTTTGTAATGCCTAGATTTTGAAAACGGTCCGCAAACGCTTTTCCAATGGCCTGCATTAAAACCGGATCAATTTGATGATTCAAAAAAGAATCCACTTTCAGGACATTTCCCGGTAAAACCGTCCCTCGTGTTTTGATTTGTTCTTCCAATAATTTCACAGTTTGTGACCCCTCTCTTGATTTAACAATGTGGAAACGAAAAAACGCCCACCACTCATACTATGATGAGAAGTAGACGTAAACAAGGCGGCAAGAAGCGCCACCTTTTCTTTTAAACGTTACTCTCACTCATAGTCCAATTATTTACGGTAATTGGGTAGAAACTTGCTGTCCATATTACAGCCGATTATATAAGTGAATTTCTGCAATGTATAGAATAATTGCTACATCGTTCTATACAGCTCTTGTTATTCCATCATTATAGCTTTCTGCTAATCAATGGTCAACCTTATTTTCGAATGAAAACGCCATCATGACTCATTTAATTTATAAATGAAGTCATAACGATCATTTAACAACTGGATCAGGTAATCTGGATTCAAACCTTCCCCTGTCGTATCTCGCAATATAGCTAGCGGTTTTTTGAGCATACCATACTGATGCACGTTCTCCGTCAGCCACGCACGAATGACCGAATAATCATCGCTCGCCAAAATCTCCGAAACGTTCGGAACCTCTTTAGAAAGCGTCGCAAAAAGCTGAGCGGCATACATGTATCCTAACGCGTAAGAAGGGAAGTAGCCGAAATCCCCACCAGACCAATGGACATCTTGTAAAATACCATCCGCGTCGCTTTCTGGACGAACACCTAAATACTCTTCATATTTATCATTCCAAGCATCGCGCAACGCATCCACACCGATTTCACCATTCATAATCGCCTTTTCAAGTTCATAACGAATCATGATATGCAGTGGGTACGTCAACGTATCCGCCTCAATCCGGACGAGCGAGCTTTCCGAAATATTCACCGCACGATAAAATTCCGCTACAGAAACATCATCAAAAGCAGGCGCCGTAATCTCTTGGAAGTCCTTATAATTACTCTGCCAAAATTCGAAACTCGAGCCGAGAATAATTTCATAAAATAACGACTGTGACTCATGAATTCCCATCGAAGCCCCGTTTGCAAGTGGTGTTCCTGCTAATTTCGGACTAATATTCTGTTCATAAATGGCATGACCGCCTTCATGAATAATACCGAACACCGCCATTTTAAAATTCGCTTCGTCGTATCGCGTCGTAATCCGCACATCCCCAATATTTAAGCCCGTTGCAAACGGATGTATCGTGTCATCTAAACGTCCAGCATCAAAGTCAAAGCCCATTTTCTTCAAGATTCGCAAGCTAAATGCTTTTTGCTGTTCCTTTGAGACTTTTTTATGCAGTAGCGTTGCATCCGGCTGATAACTCGCCGCTTCCACTCTTTTACGTAACGCAATAATCGCCTCACGCAGTTTCGCAAAAACTTCATCTAGCACAGCAACCGTTATGCCCGGCTCATATTGATCTAGCAACGTATCATAAGGATTATCCTGATACCCCCAATATTCGACAAACTTGCGCTTACTCGCGATAATCTTCTCTAAATATGGTTTGAATAGCTCATAATCATTGTTGGCACGAGCTGTCGCCCAAGTTGTTTCTGCCTGCGCCACTAGTTTTGTATACGCCTCGTATTCCTTCGCTGGAATTTTCTTATTTAAGTCATACTCTTTTTTGCACTCCTCCAAAGAGCGACGCGTGACATCCGATAAATTTTCCTTTTGTACCCATAGCCCAGCGATAAAAGCCGCCATTTCCTCAGAAACCTTCATTTTGAAGATTTCACCACTAAGTGTACCAATCACTTCCGAGCGTCCTTCCGCCCCTTTTTCCGGTGCGCCTGTTCGCAGGTCCCAATAAACTAAGCTAAGCGCCTCTTCAAACGCACTAATTTTCTTCACATAATCCAAAAATTCTTGTTCTAGCTCTTGTAAACTCTCCGACATCCTGATTCCCCGCTTTCCTTAATCTCTGCGTGGCGGTCTTGGTCCCCAGTATTGGTACAAATCCGTCCGCAAATAACCGTTATATAGTTTGCGTTTCTTCGTCGCTCGTTTTGCATACACTTCCTCAAACATTTCATAACTCGTCAACACGTATACAGACCAAGTCGGCATATTCCGATACACCGCACGCATTTCGCGATATAACTCTCGCACCGATTCCTCATCTTCCAAGCGCTCACCATAAGGCGGATTCGCAACAATGACACCGTACTCTTTTTCCGTTGTAAAATCAGCCACTTGCATTTGCTTGAACTCGATCACATCTTCCAGTCCTGCCTCAAACGCATTCTGCTCCGAAATCTCAATCATCCGATGGTCAATATCCGTCCCGACAATATCGAGTGGTTGGTCATCATTGGCTTCACTTTCCGCCTCCGCACGTGCCTGTTTCCAAATATCCGCAGACATCCAGTCCCACGTTTCACACACGAAATCACGACGGAGTCCCGGCGCTATATTCCGACCAATCCAAGCTGCCTCAATCGGAATCGTTCCCGAACCACATACCGGATCATAAAACGGTCGATCCGGGTGCCAACTTGTAAGTAGGACTAAAGCCGCCGCCATTGTTTCCTTCAGCGGAGCCCCACCTTGACCCACACGATAACCGCGCTTATGTAATCCAGCCCCACTCGTATCAAGCGTTATCGTCACTTCATCTTTCAAAATAGACACTTCAAGCTTAAAAAGTGCTCCCGATTCCATAAGTCGTCCCTGTCTGCGGTACTTTTCGCTCAGTCGACTGACAATCGCTTTTTTCGTGATCGCCTGACAATTTGGCACACTAAACAACGTCGATTTGACAGACTTCCCAGCAACTGGGAAATTCGCATCTAGTGGCAATAAATCCTCCCAAGGTAGCGCTTTTGTTTGTTCAAATAAATCATCAAATGTAGTCGCTGTAAAACGCCCCACCACAATTTTCACACGATCCGCCACACGAAGCCAAAGATTAGCCCTCGCAATCGCCATCTCGTCTCCTTTAAAATACACTTTTCCATTGTCCACTTCGCACTCATAACCAAGGCGTCGCACTTCTTTTGCCACAATCGCCTCAAGTCCAGCCGCAGCTGTTGCTACTAACTCAAATTCCCTCATAATCGCCATCCTCACCTTACTTAATATCTAAAAAAAGAGCCATTCCAAAAGACACACGTCCTAGTCACACATAGTGCACTAGCTATGGCATCTCTTAATATAAGAAATTCGCCATACGTCCGACTTTGAAACAGCCCTCACTTTTTTAATTCATCCTGATAATAGCGTTTTGTAAGCCATGTTCTGTACTTCTGTGATTACAGGATCACACAAAAGTGGTAATTATCTATCTGCACGTAGCGTTTAAACTACATACCTCGTCCCTCGTTGTTATTCCTCGGGAAAAGTGCCCCTACCAATATTTGGGTTTCTCGCTCGTGGGGTTTACCTCGTTCCACTTCCACCATTTCTGATGAAACTTCGTCACTGTGGCACTTTCAAGGTTCGAACACCATATCCGAAGACTTAGGTGCGTCACCTGCCGTCAAACCGGATAAACCGGAGTGCCCTGGCTTATTGTTTGGCCAGGCACGATCACTACGGGCATTTCAGCGCCGTGCGAGCATGGACTTTCCTCTGTTTTCATAGGGAAAACAGCAATTACCCAAACGCTATCAAGCTCCCAGCGTGCCAACCAACATTCATTGCCGTCGTTCGCTCAAACAGTGCCATAGGATTTAAGCATCCGTCGGCATGCTAGCGACTCGTCGAGAAATTGGCGAAAATGATTTTTTCTGGTGCGCTGGAATTTCATTATCGTTCTTGATGAACCTCAACTATTCTACCATGTTTACTGGTTACCGTCCAGCTTATTTCCGAAAACGTGTTTTTCAAGATTGCTCAGACGTTTTAAAATGTCGAAATTTGTTGTTCCTGCAGGTTGTGCTGCTTGCTGGAATGTTGGTGCTACAACGGCTTTTGGTGCATCTTCTAATTCGGCACGCAAGCGCAAGTTCTCTTGTTGTAATGCCTCAATTTCTTGGGAAAAAGTACTATAATCATTAATTACTTTATCTAGAAATTCATCGACGTCTTCTGGATTATAGCCACGTAGTCCAGTTTTAAATTCTTTTTCTAAAATCTCTTTACCAGTCAAATTATATTCAAATTGTTCAGAAGCCATTTAACTTCACCTCTATATCTAGTTTCGTCTATCCTAACTTTTCCGTTACATACCTCCATTTTTTCAAAGTTCTCGTCATTTGTCAATTTATAATCCCTCATTCGTCCAAAAAAGTACATCAAAAATCAGCATGCAAGGAATCGACAACCTCTTGTAACTCATAGAAATCAACCAAAAAAATCGGATAATCCCCATTTTCAGCATAGTGCTTTGCCTTTTCATAAAAGAACTTTGGCGCACCTTCTCGCTCCGTATCATACACCAATAACGCCCCATCCGTATGATCCATCACAAACTGATCCTTCAATTGAAACTGTCTCGGGTTCTCATATTCCCGCTTCGTGACAGCAGCCACATAATCCGCTGCACCTACGATTTCATTATACCACAGCTGATTCCCCTCATTCCAATTACTCTCCTGATTCAAAAACGGTGTTAAAACGGCTAATTTCAAAGCGTAGTCCTCTTTTTTGAGATCCATAACCACTTCTCCCGCCCAAAGCTCTACACCCATTTGACCCGAAATAATAACCCACTCCAACCCATCGTCCATTAACCCAACAAGGCGCCGTTTAATTGCTTCTTTAATAAACCCAGCTTCCGGCGCATCTCGCTTAAAAATACCTAACTCAAAATTTTTGTAGCCAGAAACAAATAGCGATTTCATGGCGCCTTCTCCAGCACTCGTTTTAAAGTATAATCTACGGACTGATAGTGATCATTAAAATGCTTGTAGAACGATTTCCCGTTGAACGCACTGACCGCAATCATCTGGATATTATCTGCTACTTGCTGTAGTTGCGATTCACCCAGATAGGTTGGCCGCGCAGTCCTCACCCACGGAATAACAAGCGAAAGCCACAAATCACATGTCTCTTTCACCCCATCGACAAACGGCTTCATATCTTTATAAAAGTCAAACGTCTGCTGTTCCGCCTGATTGGCCAAGTAAAGTTCCCAAATAGCCTCATTATGTCGCAACATTACCAACGTCACATCCTGTATTTCACTCATAAAAAACCAATTCCTTCTATATAAAAGTATAGACTCAGCATACCATATTTCATGGGAATAACCTACTTTTCGCATTAAAATGGTATTATAAACGACGGAGAAATAGCAAAGACGAAAAAAAAATTGATTTTTTTACGAATCGTTCAATTGGATGCGAAGGTACGTTCTATCTTGGTTTTCGTCCTCCTTCGCTCTCCTGATAAAAGGAGCCTAGGCAGATTTCCCCTATCATTTTCATTTTTATTTGTTATAATAGATGTTAGTCCAAAATTAAGAATGGCTAGTTCTGCCGTTCTATCGATTAAAGAGGTGAAGAATAGATGGCCATACGATATCCGAACGGAAAAAAGTATCAGCCGAATAACCTTTTAACCTCCACCACACAAAAAAAGACGGTTTCCTATGGAAAACGCGGTATGTCTCTTGAGCAAGACCTCAATGATACGAACGCGTACTACCTAACCCACGAGCTTGCCGTTATCCACAAGAAGCCCACCCCTGTACAAATTGTTGGTGTCGATTATCCAAAAAGAAGTAGCGCCAAAATAAAAGAAGCCTATTTCAAAACGCCATCTACCACGGACTATAATGGTGTTTATCAAGGAAAGTATATTGACTTTGAAGCAAAGGAGACTAAAAATACTAGCTCGTTTCCTCTTAGTAACTTTCATCAACATCAGCTAACACATATGGAAGGCGTCTTAAAACAAAACGGTATCGTTTTTGTTATTATCGCTTTTCAAACACTTGGTGAGGTCTACTTCATCCGTTTCGAACATTTTCAACCCTTTTGGCAACGAATGATCGATGGCGGGAGAAAATCAGTGACACTCCAAGAATTAAGGCAAGTATCAGACCTGATTCCTTATGGTCTAAATCCGAGATTAGACTATTTAAACATCATTAGGAAATATTATTTTTAAGCTAGTCTAACTCAACATTAAAGGAGAGAAATTTTCTATGGCAGATAAACCGCAGACAAGATCTCAGTACCGCAATAGCCAAGCAAAACAACCTGAGACGCAAAAATCAACTGGGAAAGGCCGTCGTATCACTGGCAATGTTGTTAAAGTGGTATTTTTCACAGCGCTATTCCTTGCATTTGCAGGCATTGCTAGTGGCGCAACCGCTTTTTATTCGTATGCAAAAGAAGCGCCCAAACTGACAGATTCCAAATTGCGTGACCCCCTTTCATCTAAGATTCTAGATAAAAACGGGGACGTTTATGCAGAAATCGGTACAGAACGCCGGGAATATATTGAGTATAAAGATATCCCAAAACAGCTAGAAAATGCTGTACTATCAACGGAGGACTCCCGCTTTTATGAGCATAATGGGATGGATCCTATCCGACTTGCAAGTGCCGCAGTTGGTAATATCACTGGTGGCTTTGGTTCACAAGGAGCAAGTACACTAACACAGCAAATCATCAAAATGTCCTACCTTGATTACACGAACAAGACGCTAGATCGTAAAGCACAAGAAGCATGGATGGCCGTTCAACTGGAACAAAAATATAGCAAGCATGAACTACTTGAAATCTACATTAACAAAGTATATTTATCCGATGGCATCCATGGTATGGAGACCGCCGCTGAACATTATTATGGCAAAAAACTAAAAGACTTGAATTTAGCACAAACAGCTTTAATCGCTGGTATGCCTCAAAGTCCTAACCGTTTTAATCCATTTGAAAATCCAGATTTAGCAAAAAAACGTCGTGACATCGTGCTGACTCTGATGTATAACAATGACAAAATTTCTAAATCAGAGATGGAAGCCGCACAATCTGTTGCTATTGCAGATGGTTTAGTAGATGAAGCTACTCGCAAGCAAAAAACATACGCGTACGATACGTATGTCGATCAAGTTATTAATGAAATTGGTGACAAATACAACCCATTTTCAGACGGACTAACCATTTATACTGCGCTTGATCCAAGTGCACAGAAATACACAGAAAAAATGTTGAACTCAGATGACGTGATTAACTATCCAGATAAGAAATTCCAAGCTGGAGTTGTTGTCATGGATACAGAAACAGGGCGTATTCAAGCGCTTGGTGGCGGCCGTGAAACAGGTGATAAGAAAATTTCTCGTGGTCTAAACCGCGCAACAGATATTAAACGCCAACCTGGTTCTACGATGAAACCAATTTTAGGATATGCCCCAGCCATCGAATATTTAGATTGGTCTACCGCGCATATTTTAGATGACGCCCCGTATCAATATTCAAGTGGTCAAGAACTGCGAAACTACGATTCTAGCTACTTAGGTGAGATTTCAATGCGCCAGGCTCTTTATAAATCCCGAAACGTCCCAGCCGTGAAAGCTTCCAAAGAAGTTGGCTACGATCGTGCTCGTGATTTTGCGAATAATCTTGGTTTGAACTATAAAGAAGTATACGAATCAACCGTTATTGGTAGTGGTGAAGCTTCGCCTGTTCAAATGGCTGGTGCTTTTGCAGCTTTTGGTAATGGTGGTGTCTATAACAAGCCTCATACAATCACGAAAATCGTCCTTTCCGATGGCGAAACAGAAATCAACATGGAGCCAGAATCTGTTGTAGCCATGAAGGCATCGACGGCCTACATGATTAGTGACATGCTAAAAGATGTCTTGACCCAAGGAACTGGTACACGTGCAAATATCCCTGGTTGGAACATTGCTGGTAAAACTGGTACTACAAACTACGACGAAAATGTACGTATCAAGAATGGTATTCCAAGCGATGGTACCCCAGATTCATGGTTTGTTGGTTACTCTCCTCGCTATACCGTTTCCATTTGGACAGGGTATGATGAGCCAAATAAATACTATCTATCACCAAGCGAGACACGCATCGCGGCTTACATGTTTAAAGCAACGATGGAGCATCTTGTCTCTGGTGAGAAAAATCCAGACTTCAAGAAACCTAGCAATGTAAATGAGATTCCAATTCTAATTGGATCAAATCCAATTACACGTGCCCCATCCGGCTCTAGCGGTAGCAATGTTTCCTACGAATTGTTCTTAGATGGCACAATTCCAACGAAATCATCCGCTGCTGAGAAGAAAAAAGATACAACTGAAGATAAGACGGATGCGGAAAAAGCAGCAGAAGAGGCTGCAAAGAAAGCCGCTGAAGAAAAAGCGAAAAAAGATAAAGAGCAAACTGACAAAGCGAAGCAAGAAGAAGCTACCAGAAAAGCTGCAGAACAACAGGCGGAACAAACAGCATTACAAGCTCCTGTTGGGTTAACAGGTTCCTATAATGGAACGAATCAAACAATCTCTGCAAGTTGGGCTTCAAACGGTCCGGGTGTCACCTACGACGTCAGCGTAAATGGGCAGACTCAGAACTATGGAGTCACTTCGATTACCGTGAGGGGCGGCTCACCCGGCTCAAGTGTGGTGATTATGGTCGTACCAGTGAAAGATGGAAAACGCGGCTCGCCAGCAACGACCACCATTATCATTCCACCTGATCAGGATCAGCAGACCCCATCAAACGGCGGAACAAATGATGGGACGCAAAATGATACAACACCAACTCAATAGATGACAAAAATAAGCAGGAACCTTTGTATAAAGCCATTTAATAAAGTGGCGTACACAAGATTCCTGCTTATTTTCCATTTTTGAGACCCTTTTGTCCCGGCCTTTTAGTTTTTTGTCTTGAAACATATAAAAAAACGCATTTGTCGACACGCGGCGATTTGGAGGAACGGACAGAGTTTTGCATGAAATACAGTTTTCTACAGTCCGCTTCATATATTCACTACAGGCCTTTTAAAACCAATTTCCGCTGTTCCTGTACAAGTTCATTTAACTGTTTAAAAGCAGGATAACCGTCCGGTCGCTTCATAATAAAAGCTAGGCGCTCCTGCAAGTTCATCGGCACAAGATCCAGTGTCTCAATATAAGCATCCAATCGGTCTAACTGTACAGGGCGTCTATTACTCCAAAACAACATAGATAGATAAATCCCTATCCCATCACAAATAATCGCCATATCCGGCGTCTCACGCAGCTTAAACGCAGCGTCTAGCTCTTGCGCAATATTCTTCCACTGCTTGGCTAACCGTCGGCAAGCTTGCTCTGGATCCGTATGCCACGGCATTTCCCCACGCCCACGCGTATAAAATAGCTGTTCTTGCCAAAATGGTAAACCCGATACAAAAATCGACGCAGCGTCCACTTCTTCTACGGCAACATGTGGCGTCCTAAATAAAGGGTGTTCTAATTCTTTCGCATACTGAAAATCAACCATCAAAACCTCTCGCTTTCGCTTGTTTTTTACCTTCTCGGCAAAGGTATAATAAAGGACAAGTAGAACATTCTGGTTTTTTTGCTTTGCAATGATACCTACCAAAAAAGATCATATCATGATGGGCATCCGACCACATCTCTTTTGGTAGTTTGCGCATCAGCGTATTTTCGACTTCTGTCACAGAATCTTTCCAACGGCAGATCCCAAGTCGTTTAGAGACACGCTCTACATGCGTATCGACGGCGATAGCAGGCACGCCAAACCCAACGGAGAGCACAACATTCGCTGTTTTTCGCCCCACACCTGGTAAACTCTCTAACTCTGCATGCGTTTCTGGTACTCTGCCACCGAACTCATCACGAATCTTACGGGACAGCGCTTGAATATTCTTCGCCTTGTTGCGATATAAACCAATCGAGCGGATATCATTTTCTAGTTCTTCTAACTGCACTTGAATGTAATCTTCTGGTTCCTGATATTTTTCAAAAAGTGAAGCAGTCACACGGTTTACTAAAACATCGGTACATTGTGCGGAAAGAACAACGGCAACAAGTAATTCAAATGTATTCTTATGCACGAGTTCACAGTGGGCGGCTGGAAACATTTCTGCCATTTTCTCGATGCACATCACGGTTTCTTTATTTGTTAACATGTCTTCACCCTTTTCTCTTATCTAGCCAATCATAGAGCGGAATCGAGTTTTCGCTCTTTTTCACGCGCGTTGTATTACTTTTATCCGTGGTATTCGTTGCCACCTGCTCATGAAAAGCCGTGGATGCAACGCGGGCTTGTTCTGGTGTTTTAATATTTTTACGATTCCAGTTTAACAAAATGCGGTCCATATAACGGAAGCTCAATTTTTGGGAAATGACAGCTTCTTTGAGCGCTTCACGAATCAATTCCGGGCTATTATGATCTTGATCTACCCAAGCAGAGAGCATTTCTGCTTCCATCGGTGAGAGCGGACGCCCAAATTCTTGCTCAAATTGCGAATACAAGCTCATCTGCTCCGTTTCCCGCGACTGCATTTTCTTTTCTTCATGCAGGTTTTCGAAAAAGATCATCAGTTTTTCCCAAAGCGGATCAAGCGTATAGCTTTCTGTGAAAACCTGCTCCCCTTCCTTTTGCTGTTTAATTCTTAGAAACTGTTTGTTGACAAGCGCTTGTATAATTCGAAAAGCCTGTTCTGTGCTAAGTGTCGTACGCCCAGCAATCTCTTCCATCGATGGAAAATAGATTCCTTTCTCAAGAAATGATTGAAGCTGTAAAACGACAACAAATTCTTGTTCGTCCATTCCAATTTTAGCGTAGTTCTCAACCAGCACTTGTGGTAGCGTAACATTTCCGGCAGCTAACCATTTTTGCATTATTTTATTATCCATCACGAAACACCTCATTAGAAATTATACCATGAAAAATGAATGAATCGCGATGAAAAAACTTTTTTGGGAGATTTTTAGTGATTTTAGCGCTGTAAGATGAGATTTAACGCAAAAAGAACCCGAGTAATCGCTTTTTCGTGTAAAAGAAAATAGCGGTTACTCGGGTTTGTTTTGTGGCACGTATTTGCCGGATGATAGAGCTTAACAGGAAGCAATATGATAAGTCTGCATCCTACTTCAGCGCCTCCGGATCTAGCTTTTCAGAGCCAGACAAGCCGTTTCCGCCTTAGCATCATGGGTATAATCTGTTCAGTAATCTTGGGAATGGGATGGTTTCACGGACATGTTCGGTTCCTGAAATCCAAGCAACCGTACGTTCCAGTCCTAAGCCAAATCCTGAGTGTGGCACGGATCCGTAACGTGCTAAATCTAGGTACCAACTATAGGCTTCCAAATCTAAACCAAAGTCTTTCATACGTGCTTCCAGTACAGACAGTTCATGAATACGCTCTGATCCACCGATAATTTCACCATATCCTTCTGGAGCAATCAAATCAGCACACAATACCACTTCACTGTTATCCGGATCTTCCGGCATGTAGAAAGGCTTAATTGCTTTTGGATAGTGCGTAATAAATACCGGTTTTTCAAAGTTGTCAGCAATAGCTGTTTCATGAGGAGCTCCGAAATCGTCTCCCCATTCAATATCTTCGAATCCTAATTTTTTGAGCAAGGTGATTGCTTCTGTATACGTGATTCTTGGGAACGGCGCTACCATTTTCTCAAGATGAGACACGTCACGACCTAAGCGATCTAATTCTAAGCGACAGTTCTTCAGTACCGCAGATACTAAAAATGCCACGTAGTTTTCTTGTACTTTCAAACTATCTTCTAGTTTATAAAAGGCCATTTCTGGTTCGATCATCCAAAACTCAATCAAATGACGACGTGTTTTAGATTTCTCTGCCCGGAAAGTTGGACCGAATGAGAAAACTTTTCCAAAAGCCATCGCTGCTGCTTCCATATACAACTGGCCACTTTGTGATAAAAAGGCATCCTCTTCAAAATATTTCGTATGGAATAATTCTGTTGTACCTTCTGGAGCACTACCAGTCAGGATGGGTGGGTCAATTTTTAAGAAGCCTTCTTGGTTGAAAAACTCATAAGTTGCGCGGATAATTTCATTACGAATCTTCATAATCGCGTGCTGCCGATTAGAGCGCAGCCATAGGTGACGATGATCCATCAAAAACTCTGTACCGTGCTCTTTTGGTGTAATCGGGTAATCTACAGATTCACTGATAACTTCAACACCCGTTACCGCCATCTCATAGCCAAACGGAGAGCGTGTGTCCTCACGAATAATCCCTGTAACGTACAGACTTGTTTCTTGAGACACGCTTTTCGCGGTTTGGAAAAGTTCTTCGCCGACTTCTTCTTTCACGACCACACCTTGCATAAAACCAGTACCATCGCGTAATTGTAAGAAAGCAATTTTACCACTGGAACGTTTATTGCTCAGCCAACCGCCAATCTTTACTTCTTTATCCACATAATTTGCTGCTTGATTAATCGTAATTTGCATGTTTACACTCCCTAATTTTTCATAAAATCGTTTATTCTGTTCAATGCTTGTTCAAATAGCGCTGGGTCTGTTGCGTAGGAAATTCGGATATAGTCCGGCATTCCAAAACCTGAGCCCGGAACAACCGCAACAAAGGCATCATCTAACAAGCTTTTTGCAAAAGCATCCACATCTGCAAAACCTTTCATTTGTGCGGCTTCGGCCACATCGATGAAGAAGTAGAAGGCACCGCTTGGCTTCTTCGGTTTAAAACCTGGAATGGATTCCAAAATCGGATAAAAACGCTCCATTCGCTCCTCAAACGCTTGGTACATCGTTTCTGGGACCGCTTGATCCCCATTGTAAGCTTCCATCGCGCCATATTGTGCATTCGCGGTTGGATTACTCGTCATATGATCCGCTAACCTTCCCATGCTAGCAATGATCGGTTCAGCCGCTGCTGCATAACCAATCCGCCAGCCAGTCATTGCGTAAGCTTTCGATACGCCGTTAATGACAATCGTTAGTTGATACAGCGCATCACTCAACGACGCGATGGACACGAGTTCCTTTTTATCACCATAATATAACTTTTCGTAAATTTCATCGGAAACGACATAGATTCCATGTTTTTCCGCTACTTTCCCAATCGCAACGAGCTCTGCTTTGGAATAGGTCATCCCCGTTGGATTGTTCGGAGAATTCAGCACGATCGCCCGTGTTTTTGACGTCACTGCCTTTTCAAAGTCAGCAGCTGTGATTTTAAAATCCGCCTCAAAACCAGTCTCAACAAAAATCGGTACACCACCAGCAAGCTTGATCTGCTCTGGATACGTCACCCAGTAAGGGACAGGTACGATTACTTCATCACCAGGATTCAAAATAGCCTGAAACGCACAATACAAGACATGTTTGGCACCCGTTCCAACAAAAATTTGGTTTGGCTTATACGCCAAATCTTGATCTTGTTGTAACTTGCCAATAATCGCCTGCTTTAATTCTGGTATTCCTGTTGTTGCCGTGTACTTCGTAAATCCTTTGTTCATCGAATCCACAGCGGCATCAATAATATTCTGCGGGGTATTGAAGTCCGGTTCCCCAGCTCCAAGCCCAATCACATCTACTCCAGCTTGCTTCATCTCTCTTGCTTTCGCTGTAATCGCAAGTGTAGGCGATGCAGCAATTTCTTGGACTCGTTTCGATAGCGGTAGGTCCATGCACGTTCCCTCCTAATTTTAAAAAATCTTATAAATTCTCAATTGCTCGGTACCATTCACCTGTTTCAAAGTCCAAATCGTAATAGTTTAAGTTGTTCGCCTTATCCAAATACGAAACTTCCCAAATCGGTACCCCTTTATCCATACCAAGTGTCACATTTAGAATCTTTACCGGATTCTTTTCTTGCTTCACTTTTGCAATTGCATCTTCTTTTGAAATACCATCGGCTGCGTATTTGACAACTACGGTTCCCTTCTTACTCTTTGGAACCCACGCAATAATATTTTTGCCTTTACTATTCTTACCAGTCAGTACGTAATAAACACCGTTCGCACCGTTATACAGATAAAAATCCTTCTGCTCTTTCAAATCCACCTTACCGTCAATGCGGGCAAGCGCCGTCTCCTTATCCGTGCGAATTGGCTTCTGGGCACTGTAGAAAAAGATAAAGAACCCTGCTACCACAACGATAACTGCTGCTATGCTGATCCAAATCCATTTCCAGTAACTTCTCTGATTACGATTTCGCAAAATATCTACTCTCATTTCTATTAGCTTTTATGCTGTGTTCGCCCATTTCAGGCATAGCTTTATTATAGCAATACGAACACCATATTTGAAGTAAAAAACGGTCATTCAAAAAATTTCTTCACTTCTTCGAGCAATTCCTGCTCCCGGCCTTTTACAATAGGAACCTCAGGAATCGAGTGCAAAAAGGCCTTTCCAAAGTTAGTCGTGTCCACTCGATTATCAAAAACAAATACAATACCGCGATCTGCTTCCCTGCGAATGAGGCGACCAAACCCTTGCTTAAAGCGAAGTACAGCCTCTGGTAAGGAGTATGTTTGAAATGCGTTTTGTCCCATTTTTTTACGCAAAGCAATCTGGGCTTTTGTATACGGATCTTCCAGTGGCGCAAATGGCAGACGTACAATAACCAGACAAGATAAATCATCTCCCGGAATATCAACACCCTCCCAAAAAGTCATGGTTCCCAGTAAAATCGCTTTATCTAAGGCCAAAAACTGTTTGGTTAATCGTGCAGGGCTTCCTGATGATACACCTTGCGCTAAAATACGATATTCTGCAATCGAGGCATCTTGATTCATCTTCCGATATGTTTTTTGTAGCATATCATTGGCCGTAAAAAGCACAAGCATCCGTCCCGAGGTTTCTTTTGCAATCGCACTGAGGTAACTGGCTAACCGGCTCGTATAATCATCTAAAGACGTCCCTTTTACCGGAAGCATATCGGATGGGATTAAAATTCTTGCATTCTCATCATAATGAAACGGTGATTTAATTTGTCTTGTTATGATATCCGCATCCAGTCCCAATTCTGCTTGAATATAGGCAAAAGAATCATTCACAGTGAGCGTGGCTGATGTTAATACAACCGCTTTTTTCGTATCGAAAAAATCTTTTTGCAGTGTATGATTCACTTGTATAATATCCGCCCGAAGCCTCATACTCCCCAGCGATTTATGCCGATCTGACTCAATATACAGCATCATCGCCTCTTCTTTTTCGTATAACATCGTCGCTAACTGTTTTTCGGATTTTTTCCAATCTATGACAAAAGAATAAACCTCTTCCAAAAATGCAGATTCTTTTTCATCGAATACCTCGGCTTTCTGCTTTCCTTCTGTCAAAATCAAGTCTAGTGCAGCGCTAACTTCACGCATAAGAAGCAATGCTTTTTCACCAGCGAAGAATAGCGCCGCATCCAATTTCTCATCGATCACATTCTCCACCAATATTAGTTCTGTTGTATTTTTATTTGATTTCAATAACTTTTGCGCAAGTAGCCTAAATAAGTCATCCAATGCTTCTTCTAGTTTCACAACCGCAATCTCTACATCAAAAAGTTGGTGCTGCTCGGGAAACATCCATTCTAATCGTTTAAGGATTGCCTCTTTTCCTAACGTTCCCAATCTATTCATAAAAAATTTCATGCGTCGATAAGAGAAAACAAAGCTTTTCTGTGCACGTGCTGCATCCGTGAAGTGATGTGCCTCATCGATGACCGCATACTCATAATCAGGTAACCATTGTCCCTTCCCAAAATGATCCTGTAACAGTAGAGCATGATTCACAATGATCAAGTCTGCTGCCTTGGCTTGCTTTTGATTAAAGAGATAAAAATCGTATGCGAGCCATGGATCCTTTGTCGGTGACAGAAACCATCCCGTATGTTTCATACGATTCCAAAATAATTGCCCGCCACCAGACAAATTGACCTCATCAATATCCCCCGTCGTTGTTTCCGTTAACCAAACGAGTAATTGCATTTTTGTAAGTACAACATCATATGTTTTATCGACTTCCGTAAGTAATTGCTCAAATTTAAACAGGTTAATATAATGATCCCTGCCTTTTAACACCACAGCTTGTATGTCAAAACCCGTAAGCGTAGCCAGCAACGGAATATCTTTATGAAATATTTGAGATTGCAAAAGGTTTGTATATGTACTAATCACGATTGGAATTTGCCGTTCTTTCGCAAAATAAATGGCTGGTAAAAAATAGCCCAATGTCTTACCAATCCCAGTTCCAGCTTCTATCAATGTGTCGGTTTCTGCTTTCCATGAATCCATCACTGTATCCATCATCAAAAATTGCCCTACACGTGGTACAAGCGTCACATCCGCCATCTGGAAAAGCGCGATTTTATCATCATTATTACTTGGATAAGTCAACTTATCCGCCCGACTATATTGTGCAACCTTGACATCCTTTTGGCGTATCACAATCCCTCTATATTCCAACCATTGGGGATCTAAATGCTCCATCTCCCGCTCCTTACGCATCTCTATATCAAAGAGCAATTCTGCAAGGAAGCCTGTCAAATGCTGTGCTAAGGTGGTTAACTTCCTAATCGTCGCAAGCGGTAACGACTCGAGCTTCTCCAAGAAAAGTAAAAGTAATTCTGCCGTCACCCGCGCATCACTATCAGCTCGGTGCGGGGCATCATGTCCTAGCCCAAACTCATCTGCTAAATCCTGAAGCTTAAAACTATCCACAGTGGGATACATAATTCGAGCCAGTTCCACTGTATCTAACAGTTTCATTTTTAATGGTGCCTCCCCAGCTTCCCGCATTTCTTTTTGGAGAAATGTCCAGTCAAAACTCACGTTATGCGCCACGAAAATACCGCCATCAATCAACGAATGAATAATCGAAGAGACATCTTCAAACAAAGGTGCATCTTTTACATCTTTGTCCACAATCCCGGTTAATTCCTTTATGAAAGGAGGTATACGTTTCTCTGGATTTAGAAAGGTAGAGAATTGATCCACAATCTTCCCGCCTTCCACAATACATGCTGAAAATTGAATAATTTTATCTGCCTTCGTTGCTTGATTTCCAGTGGTCTCCAGATCTACAACAATATATCGTCTATTCTTCATGGTCATCCATCCCCTTAACGTATAGAAGCTAGGATCCAAGAACCTAGCCTCTATATTTTACAACATCGTCTGCGCTTTTTCTTCTGGTAAAACTTGCGCGATCTTATTTTCCTTATCTAAAACTACTATTTTAGGCTGATGCTTGCTGACTTCTTCTTCATTAAAAACGCCGTATGCCATAATAATAATCGTATCGCCAACTTGCGTCATCCTCGCGGCAGCACCATTCAAACAAATGATACCACTATTTCGCTTCCCAGGGATAATATATGTCTCTAAGCGAGCACCATTATTATTGTTCACTATCTGTACCTTCTCATTTGGAAGCATATCTACAGCTTCTAAAATCGCTGGATCAATCGTAATACTACCAACATAATGGAGGTTGGCTTCGGTAACAGTAGCTTGATGAATTTTGGCATGCATCATTTCACGCATCATGTCTTTGCACCCCCGTAGTTATTTCATTATCAATCAATCTCGCCTTCGAATATTGTAGGCAAATGGCAATAATAATCGGATCATCCCAATCGGTTACAGGCTCAAACGAGGGGTATTGATACATATCCAGATATACCATTCCATGATGCGTCGTTTGCTTATCAATGAAGCTTCTGATATTTGCTAATATAGCCTCTCTATCTTGAGTTTTCGACAATTGCTCTCGTGCTTTAACTAGCGCCTCATGGATAACAGCTGCTTCTTTACGTTCCTGTGCTGTTAAATACACATTTCGTGAACTCTTCGCTAGTCCGTCCTGCTCTCTTACAGTCGGTATAACACGAATCGTTACCGGGAAAAAATAATCAGCAACAAAACCTTCCACCACAGCTACTTGCTGAGCATCCTTCTGACCAAAATAGGCATTCGTAGGCTGAACGAGGTGAAATAACTTCGCTAACACCGTTACGACACCATCAAAATGACCAGGCCTAGCCGCACCGTCTAACACGGAAATTCGTTGTTTCACATGAATCTCAGCCGTTAAATTCTCTGGATACATCACTTCAACAGATGGTATAAAAAGGAGATCTACGCCATTCGCCTCCGCCAATTTTCTATCATGCACCTCATCGCGCGGGTAACTTTCCAAGTCTTCATTCGGCCCGAACTGCGCTGGATTCACAAAAATACTCATAACAACTATTTCATTTTCTTGCTTGGCCGCTGCAACAAGCGCTAAATGGCCTTCGTGTAAATAACCCATGGTCGGAACAAAACCGATGCTTTGTTGCTTCTTTTGATAACCTTTTATTTCAGCGACAAGCATCTCCCTACTACGAATAATTTTCATCTCATTCACCTCCGTACAAGCCCTGCAACGTCTCGTCGCTCATAGTAAACGTGTTTTCTAGCATAGGAAATGTTCCTGCCTTTACTTCACGGACGAAGGTCCCAAGCGCTTGATCGATTGTAGCATCTACATCGGCATACGTTTTGACAAATTTAGCGACACGATCGGTACCATATTGAATTACATCGTGGTAAACCAACACTTGCCCGTCAGTATCCACTCCTGCTCCGATTCCAATCGTAGGGATGGAGACCGCCTGTGTTACTTCTTTAGCAAGCTGCCTTGGGATTGCTTCTAAAACAAGAGCAATAGCTCCTGCCGCTTCCGCCTCCTTCGCATTTTGAAGTAATTCACGCGCGGCACCAAGTGATTTAGCTTGCACTTTATAGCTACCAGTCAGTCCTACCGTTTGAGGGGTTAAACCTAGATGCGCGACAACTGCTACACCACCAGCACTTAGATGTGCGATCTTTTCAAAGACATCACCAGCACCTTCCACTTTCAGCGCATTGGCACCAGTTTCTTGGATCATCTGCCTCGCATTCCGAATGGTTTCTTCCACAGAACCATGGTAGCTTAAAAAAGGCATATCCATGACGACAAACGTACTTGGAGCACCACGTCGCACCGCTTTCGTATGATGAATCATATCCGCAATCGTAACTGGAATGGTCGAGTCATAGCCGAGCACAACCATTCCGAGCGAATCACCAACGAGAATCATATCGATTCCCGCCTTTTCCGCGTTTTTTGCGGACGGATAATCGTATGCCGTTAACATTGTTACTTTTTCCTGTATCGCTTTCATTTGCAAAAAATCAACAGGTTTTTTCATCATTATCTTCTCCTCTTGTCTCTGTCCAAAAAAGCGGATCAAAGCAAAATATTTTCTTTAAAAGAAAGCATGTACCGTTCTTTACTAGATACAGTCAATGATTGCCTTCCTCCATGCTATAGTAACACATTTCGACGCATTTCGAAAGTTCTTAAACCCGCGGAAAATAAAGCTTTTATCAAGAAAAACGCATGCTATTCTCGAATGAATTCGTGACCATGCGTTTCTTCTAACTATTTGCTATATTTTTCAAACCATGCTTTTAATGCAGCTTTATCATCATTCCCATCATACCGCGCAACTTCTTTACCATTTTCCAAGTAATAGATGACGGGGACTGTCTTTACTTTCATATCTTGTAAAAACGTTTTTGTCTTCTCTTCGTCTTTTTCTCGTGCAGCATCTGTATCAAAGTACGCAAGCCGCATATCCTTGTCTTTTAAAACACTATCCAATGTTGGTTGGAAAGCTTGGCAATCTGGGCATGTTGGTCTACCGATGTAAACAAAGCCACTCTCTTTCTTGTCCACTTTTGACTGGAATTCTGCCATCGTAATCTTATCTAACTGCTTGCTATCTTCTGTCGATGTATTGCCACATGCGGTGAGCACCAACATAATACCTACGATACTTAAAAAAATTAATCTCTTCATTCCTTCAAAACTCCTCTTTTATATCGGTAAAATCAGATGAATATCTAGCGGTTCCAACTCAAATAAGTAAATATCTGGTGGATTCGCTAACTCTGCTCCCAATCTTAAATAAAAATCAACCGTATTCCGAACTGGTGTGGCGGATATATATAATTCCTTCGCTCCAAGTTCATTCGCTTCTTGTGAAATAATATCGACAAGGCGCCTGCCAAGCCCTTTATGTCGATAGTCATGACTAACATAGAGCATGTCTAACTTCATTATTCGGCCGTTAATTAAATAACTCTCTAGTGAGACCAAACCAACAATGTGATCCTTTTCGAATGCACCAATAATAATGCCATCTCGGTCAAATATAGATTCTAGGCGCTGCGTATAAAGCGCTAACTCACTTTCTAACCATCCATCGATATCATAATATTCCTTTACTAATCGTAATTCGTGATTTCGAATGTAGTAGACTTCATCCACTAACTCCTTGCGATCAATCTCCTTTAACAGAGACAACTCTTTGCGACTCAACCATCTAAACTCCATCTACAACGCTCCTTTTTGGCGGTTTTCCCTAGTATACATGAGTACCTAAGAAAAGAAAAAACGCCAAAAAAGATTTTATTTCTCATTTTGCCTAGCTCCCAAATAAAATTAAAAGCCTATCCGTATTTTTTCATAGCTGATGAGCTCTTTTCTAAATCCCTTTTCTCAAGAAAAAAGAAATTTACTATCCTAACAAAATATCTGCAGAAAAGATCGCATGTTCTTCCCCGACAGCATCTTGCACAATGAGGACACCCTCATCGGAGATACCTTTGACGGTACCGCGAATTTCACCTTTTAACGTTTTCGCGATAATCTTTTCACTAAAAGGAATCGCCCTGGCCTCCCATAGTAGCTTGATTGGAGCAAAACCTTGATTTAAGAATAGTTCGTAGTATTTCTCCAATTGACTGACAATTTCACCATATAAGGCACCTCTTGAAATCGGATGTCCCGCTAGAATAGCTAAAGATGTCGCTTTTTCACGTAATTCTTCTGGAAAGGCATCTTGATTCACATTGATGCCTGTGCCAATGATAACCGCGTGAACTTGCTCCGCTTCCGCCTGCATCTCGGTCAAAACTCCGCATACTTTGCGCTTGTCAATATATAAATCATTGGGCCACTTGATTTGTGGTTCAAGCCCTGTGACATTCTCTATCGCCTCTGCAATTGCTAGGGAAGCAATGAAAGTAAACTGAGGAACTTGCTGCATTGGTATTTCTGGGCGCAAAATCGTACTCATCCAAATACCTGTCCCTTTTTGGGAATTCCAGGGCCTCGCTAAACGACCTTTTCCAGCCGTTTGCTGATCGGCGACAATGACAGTTCCGCTCGGTGCCCCCTCTCCAACAAGCTGATGCGCAATAATCTGGGTCGATGTCACATCTGGATAAAAAGCTACCTGTTGTCCGATAAATTTTGTTTTGGCATGAAAATACAATATATCTTCTGCAAATGCGTCCTCTGTTGGCCTAATCGCGTAGCCACTTCCACGTTTAGCATCAATTTCAAAACCAGCTTTTTTTAATTCCTCAATCTGTTTCCATACAGCGGTTCTACTACAATTCAATGCGTCTGCCAGTTCTTGCCCTGAAACCAAACCGCCTTCTGCCGCTCGAAAAACATCTAATAATTTGCGTCGTTTAACTGATAACATGTTTCACCCATCCTTTAATTTCCTCTGGTGTATTAGCGATATCGCCTTCAATAATTGCTTGATCAAGCTGTGCTAGTAATACTTTCAACCATGGCCCGCCCTTTTTGCCAGTCCAAGCCATAATATCATTTCCCGTTGCTTTTATATCACTACGAGACTGTACACAAAAACCGGCAAAACGCGTATATAAAGCGTCCCATACAGTTATTCCTGTTCGAACGAAGCGTCCTTTTTCAATCAGTGCGACCGTATCCATCCCTGTTACAAACAACTCATAGTCACTCCACACTGTTTTGTCAGCTAATGCATACGCTTTTGTCACATCACGAATCAGCTTATTCGGCAATTTCCATGCGCGCAGAAAAATCGATACGTTCACCGGTTGTACGGCCAATACGACAACAAACCAGATCGTAGTCTCATCTTTGACAGCTGCTAAATCCCATTTATCTAGTCGCTCTAACGCATCCTTTCGACCTTTCAACCCTGGCAAAAATGGCAAAATGCCTAACTCATGAAGTAAGGGAAGCGCTACTTTCACAGCCTCACCGCGCATTAATTTCACAAACTCTACTGCAATCCGCTCCACCGCAATATTTTCTAAAAGCTCACTGTTTTGCAATATCGCATCATATGTATTTCTTTCCAAATCGAAACATAATTGGCTCACAAAACGAACACCACGCATCATCCGTAACGCATCTTCATGGAATCGTTCGAAAGGGACACCAACGGCACGAATTTGTTTTTTCGCCATGTCTTTTTGCCCTCCAAAAGGGTCGATAAAACGGCCATCCAATCCCATCGCAATCGCATTCATCGTGAAGTCACGGCGCTCTAAATCTTTTTCCAAAGAACGGATAAACACCACTTCGTCCGGTCGCCTGAAGTCCGCATAAGTCCCTTCCGTCCGAAACGTTGTTATCTCATATATTTCTCCTGCCTCGAGCACCGAAACCGTTCCATGCTCAATGCCCGTATCAAATGTCCTCGTGAAGACCTGTTTGACCTCCTCCGGAAATGCGCTCGTCGCAATATCAATGTCTGCCACTGGTCGCCTAAGCAACGTGTCACGCACCGAACCACCTACAAAATAAGCCTCAAAACCAGCCTGTTCTAGTTTTGCTAAAACAGGCACGGCCTTTTTAAAAATGTCTTTCATAACTAGTTGCTCCTATTCTTCATTGCGTCTTAAGTCGCGCCAATCCATGAATCCTTCTTGCAAACCGCGCAATAATACTTCAGCTGTTCCGACATTAGTCGCAAGTGGAATTTCATAAACATCGCATAATCTTATGAGCGCGGTCACATCTGGTTCGTGTGGTTGCGCTGTAAGTGGATCGCGTAAGAAGATCACCAAGTCCATCTTGTCCTCAGAAATTCGAGAACCGATTTGTTGATCGCCACCGAGCGGACCTGACTGAAAACGGTATACCGAAAGTCCGGTCGCCTCCATGATTCGCAAGCCAGTCGTTCCTGTTGCGAATAACTTGTGCGGCTCTAAGATGAGTTTATAAGCTAGCATAAGCTCTATCATCAATTCTTTTTTACGATCGTGTGCGATTAAGGCAATGTTCATGTATAACCACTCCTCATCAAATTAAATTTTCTAAACCATAAACAAGCGTATCGAGCTCTGCTGTTTTTCGGATGGAAAAAGCGACGCCTGACATGAAAGAAATTCGGTCGTAAGAATCATGACGAATCGTGAGACCCTGACCTTCCGCGCCAAATTGTACTTGTTGATGAGCGATAAGACCAGGCAAGCGAACACTGTGAATCCGCATTCCTTCATAATCTGCGCCTCGTGCACCTTTCATTATCTCCTCTTCATTTGCCGCACCTTGCTGTTTTGGCTCGCGAACTTCTGCCATCATTTCGGCTGTCTTTACCGCGGTACCGCTTGGCGCATCTAGTTTATTATCGTGATGCAATTCGATGATTTCCACGTCTGGGAAGTATTTCGCCGCTTTTTGCGCAAACTGCATCATAAGCACCGCACCTACCGCAAAATTAGGCGCAATAATCGCACCAATTTTTTTCGAGGCTGCAAGCTCTGTTAGTTCTGTAATTTGTTCTGGTGTGAATCCAGTCGTTCCAACCACTGGACTTACGCCGTGTGCCAAGACCAGCTTGGTATTGGAATAACCGACTTTAGGTGTCGTAAAATCAACAACAGCATCCAATGTCACATCCGTCAGCAATTTTTCCAAATCATCAAATACTGGTACATCTAAATCCGAAAAATCAGCAATCTCAGAGATGTTTTTCTCTTTCGGCGCATGATCGAGTACTGCAACAAGTTCCAAATCTGCTTCACGGAGGACCGTTTTCACTACCTCATGCCCCATTCTACCTTTAAAGCCTAATACTGCTACTTTCATCTATTTGTCCTCCTTCTTGGTCCATCTATCGGCGTCACGTTCCTTGAATTTCTTCATGACCGTATCGTGGGCCTCTTCTAAGCTAATATTTAGCGAATTTGCCATACAAATAAGGACAAATAACACATCTCCGAGTTCCGCAGCTACCGTATTCTCCGGTTCGCTAGCTTTCTTCGGCTTCTCGCCGTAATAATGATTAATCTCGCGAGCAAGCTCTCCTGTTTCCTCTGTCACACGCGCCATCATCGCTAAAGGAGAAAAATACCCCTCTTCAAATTGACCAATCAACGCGTCTACCTCATCTTGCAACTGCTGCATCGTTTTTCCCATGCTTTATTTCGCTCCTTTTGTGGTAAACTAACGTAAGACTTTATTTACCCATTTTACGTCTGTTATAATCATTATAGCTAAGAAGTCCTTGCTACGTCTATAAAAAGGAATTCGTTCATTTAAGCACTAAAAAAGGGAGTGAAGGTCTATGTGGCAAGATGTTCGTGTTAAAAATATCGTATTTATCTTACTTGGAACAACGATTTATGGATTTGGGCTTGTCAATTTCAATATCGCAAATGATCTTGGAGAAGGTGGATTAACTGGGATTACCTTGCTATTACTTCATTTTACAGGTATCGATCCCGCCTATTCAAACCTTATTTTAAACATTCCGCTCTTTTTCATCGGTTGGCGTATTCTCGGCAACCGTGCGCTTATCTATACGATTATTGGCACGATAGGCCTATCGCTATCGCTTTGGGTATTCCAGCGCGTTCCTTATCGCCTGGATCTACACGATGATCTTTTACTCGTGGCGCTTTTTGCTGGTGGTTTTACGGGGATTGGGCTTGGTTTTGTCTTCCGATATGGTGGGACAACTGGTGGTAGCGATATTATGGCCCAAGTGTTGCATCGCAAAAAAGGCGTGAGTATGGGCCGGACCTTGTTTGCGATTGACGCCGTCGTGCTGACGCTTTCGCTGTCTTATTTAGATGTTCGGCAAGTGATGTATACTCTCGTTGCTGTTTTTATCGGCGCTCGTGTAATTGATTTCATGCAAGAAGGAGCCTACGCTGCCCGCGGCGCCCTCATTATTTCCGCCCACAATGACAAAATTGCCGAGCATGTGATGTTAGCGATGAATCGCGGTGTAACAGTGCTTGAAGGGCGTGGAGGCTTTTCGAAAAAAGAGCAAGATGTCTTGTATATCGTAGTTGCGAAGAATGAAATAGTACAGTTGAAAAACATAGTCAACACGACTGACCCGCACGCCTTCGTCTCCGTTTCCGTCGTGCATGACGTGATGGGAGAAGGGTTTACGTTGGATGAGGATAAGAAACCTTTGATATGAAGTGCTGAAACGGCCCGTTAGACTCGAAAAAAATTGTTAGGGGCTGCAGAAAAAGTCCTCTTTTGACTTTTATTGCGGCCACGAAATTTTCGAGAGTCTGGCCGTTGAAGCCGGATCTGATGAAGTGCTGAAACGGCCACGAAGTTTTCAAGGAGTTGGGAATTGGAAGGCAGTTTCATTACACCCGTATTAAGGCTCTAAATCGGTGAGTGATGCCTCATAAGAACCGCAACAAAACATAGACCAGCACGACTTACTAAAAAAGTTCTACATTTTGTTTCATATTAAGTCTTATTTTGCATCTAAGCGCCGTTTTAATGAACGAATGCTCACTGTGTTCGCACTCATATTGAGGCTCTAATTCAGCAAGGGATGCTTCATAAGAGCCACAACAACAACAACAACAACAATAAAGGAGCTAAAACCATGGAAAAAATACTAATCGTTGAAGACGATCCAAAAATCGCCACTTTATTACAAGATTACCTACGCAAGTACAATCTAGACGCCCATATCACTACCGATTTCGATGACGTGATGCCTCTTTTTGAAGAGCTTGCGCCACATCTTGTCCTACTCGATATCAACTTGCCCAAATATGACGGTTACTTTTGGTGTCGCAAAATTCGCGAAATCTCGGTCTGTCCCATTATATTCATCTCTGCGCGTGACGGAGAACTCGACCAAGTTATGGCACTTGAAAATGGAGCGGACGACTACATAACGAAACCGTTCTCCTACCAAGTCGTTATCGCGAAAGTTCGCGCCCAATTGCGACGCGTTTATGGCGATTTTGCCAATCAATATCAAGAACCTGCATTTCATGAAGGTAGCCTCTCTTTTTACCCGTTAAAATTCACGATAGAACGTGCTGGAAAAACGCTCGAACTAAGCAAGAATGAAGCGAAATTGCTCGAAGTCATTTGGCGAACAGCTCCAAACATTGCAAATCGCGATCTCTTGTATGAAGAAATTTGGGATGAAGTCACTTTTATTGATGATAATACCCTAAGTGTCAACGTTGCTAGACTTCGCAAAAAATTACTGGATCTTGGTGTCCAAGATTCGATCAAATCTGTTCGTGGTTACGGTTATCAGTGGGTTTACAAGGAGGAATCTTGATGCGCTTATTTTTTCGCAGTCACCTGTCCTTTCTTCTGTTTACACTCATCTTGTCCCTTTTTACTATAGGCCTCTTTTGGCTAGATGGCTACAAAAGTGTTCGTCTCATCATCTATGTCCTTTTCCTCTGGGTAGTGCTTGGCGCCTTGTTCTTAACTATCCGCTACTTCGGATATCGCCGTGTTTTTAAACGCTTAGAACAAGCTAGTGTCATAGCATCCGAATTCCACCCCAACGAAGGTTCATCGTTTAGTCAAGCCTTCGAAAGCTATTTAGCACAACAATACCACGCCTATCAAGTTGACCTTCAAAAATGGCGTGCAAAAGATACCGATCGCAACATCTTCATCAATCAGTGGGTCCATCAAATGAAAACACCTGTATCGGTCATCGAACTCATGACACAAAATCAATCCGATCCAACACTTCGTAGCATTCAAGAGGAGACTGATAAAATCAAGCAAGGCCTTGACACAGTGCTTTATACGCTACGCCTCGAAACGTTTGAAAATGATTTCGTTGTCGAGCACACAGACTTAAAAACGCTCGCCACCGAAGCAATCAACGAACATAAACGGCTATTCATCAGGCATCACCTCTATCCAAAAGTCGAAATCGATCCAGATCTATTTTTAGAAACAGACAAGAAATGGTTCGTCTTCCTGTTGGGTCAACTCCTGTCTAACGCGATCAAATACTCGCCACAAAAAGGAAGTAATGTCGAAATAACAGCGATAACAGAGGCGACCGGCTATTTGCTGACCATCCAAGATTATGGCATTGGCATCGAAAAATCAGATCTTCCTCGCGTTTTCCGTCCTTTTTTTACAGGAGAAAACGGTCGGAAATACCAACATTCCACAGGTATGGGACTTTTCCTCGTATCAGAAATATGTCAGAAACTTGGGTATCAGCTCTCCATCGAATCTGAAATTGGCTCTGGTACAACCATTCTTATTCGGATTCCTATTCAAAAATAAACTTACAACAACGTAAGATTTTGTCATTAGAATCGATACCGCCCTTCCCACTTTGTCTGCTACACTAGTCCTATCAACGAAAGAGGAGGTCTTGTTATGACGCTTTTAAAAGTAGAGCAAGTCAATAAAATATACACAGGAAATGTGCAATACCAAGCGATTTCTAATCTGGATTTATCGGTCGAAAAAGGAGAATTTGTTGGGATTATGGGCCCTTCAGGTAGCGGGAAAACAACGTTGCTCAATATGATTGCTACTATCGATCCACCAACGAGCGGCACCGTGCAAATACATGATGCGAACCCCTATACATTATCTTTTGACAAACTTGCCGAATTCAGGCGGAAGGAACTCGGTTTTATTTTCCAATCTTTTAATCTATTGGACACGCTGACGGTACGTGAAAATATCTTGCTACCACTCACGCTCGATGGTACCCCACTAGCAACGATGAATGAAAAATTAGATGTAATCGCCGCAAAACTTGGCATCACGCCAATTTTAGATAAACGCACGTATCAAATTTCCGGTGGTGAGTCACAACGAACAGCCGTTGCGCGTGCTGCGATTCATGAACCAAAATTATTTTTAGCGGATGAACCTACGGGAAACTTGGATTCTAAAAATAGTGAGGAAGTGATGCAGCTACTCAGCCGATTGAATAAGGACGAAGAGGCTACTATATTGCTCGTCACGCATGATCCGCAAGCTGCATCCCACTGCGATCGTGTTGTATTTATTAAAGATGGTTCGCTGTACAATGAGATTTATCGCGGCGATAACACGGCTGTTTTTTACCAGCAAATCATGGACACTTTGACGCTACTAGGAGGAAAACAACATGTCATTCCGCCAGTTCGTCATTAATAATGTTCGCCGTAATCCGAAAGTCTATGGCCCTTATTTCTTTACTAGTTTTTTCGCTGTGACGATGTTTTTCGTCTATGCTTTACTCGTTTTTCACCCCGAATTTAAGAATAATATTGATTCTTCTAGTACAACAATGAGTTATTTCGCGATGATTGGCTTCCAAGTCTCACAGGTGATTATCGTTGTATTCTCGGCTTTTGCGATTTTTTATGCCGTTAGTACGTTTCTGAAGACTCGAAAAGCAGAATTCGGCCTGTTGCTCATTCAAGGAATCAATAAAAAACAGCTTGTTAAATTGATTTTCTGGGAGAACATGTTGGCTGGTCTTGCTGCAGTCGTTTGCGGGGTTATCTTTGGTTTTATTTTTTCGAAGGTCATTTTGCTGATTTGCTCTAAAATTTTAGCGTTAACGGAAACATTGCCATTTTACTTCCCTTGGAAACCAATTTTGCTTACATTTGGTGTTTTTGGTTTAATGTTTTTAGTCATTTCTTTGGTGACTTCTTTTACGATTCGTGTCAATAATCTAAAAGCTTTGCTGGCCTCACAGAAAGAACCGAAAAAGGAAATCAAGGCATCTTGGTATATCGCCCTACTTGCTTTGGTCCTTATTGGAACAGGATATAGCGTCGTTCTTTTGTTTACAAATCTCGAATCGTTTGCTCTCACGCCACTCTTCACTGGTGTCATTTTGGTCGTCATCGGAACCTATTTCTTCTTTAGTCAGTTGCTTGTTTTTGTGCTGACACGTTTGCGTAAGAGAGAATCTTTCTTTTTTAAACGCACGAATCTTCTTACTTTTTCAGAGTTAATTTATCAAATGCGTGATAATGTGAGCACTTTCTTCATTGTGGCAATCGTTTCTGCAACCGCAATTACAGCGATGGGAACAAGTTCAGCAATTGGTAGTAGCGGACTTGCAGAGATGTCGGAGAATCCATATGCGATTACTTATAAAGCTTACGGACAGGACGAGGTTAGTAAGGACATCATTTCCTATACGGAAAAAACGCTCCATAACGATTCTTACAAAAGAGCAGATGGATATTTCTATCAATTTTCTGATGATGCCGATGTTTTCTATTCTTTTATGTCCATTAACGATTATAATGCCTTGATGGGCTTGCGAGATGAAGCGGAGATAAAGATACCAACTGGAACCGTTGTCTTGCTACCAACAGATAGCCTCAGCGAAACGAAACTAAAAAAGGATGCTCCGAAAAAGTTCGAACTCCAGTTTTCGAATAAAACAATAACGCTACCTGTTGAGAAAGTAGCGCCGATTAATCGCTTTCCATATGGGTCTGGTTCTAACGGTATGCCAAATGTGACGTTGCTTGCCAATCAAGCGGATATCGACATGCTGTGGCAGGAATCAGAGGCGCGTTATAAAAACGCAGAGGATAACTATAATGCGAAAATCCCGTACAGCATTTTTCATACGGATGATTGGGAAAATACCACAACCACAGCGAAAAAACTATCGGACTACATCAATATTTGGAATGATAAGAATCAAAATATTAACAAAGGCATCTATACTGGTTTTGAATCACTCGCTTTACAGTGGCAAAGTATGCAGCAAGTCAACGGCCTTCTTCTCTTGCTGACCGTCTTATGTGGTGCTGTATTCTACACTTTCTCGGCAGGCTTCATCTACTTACGCCTGCACAGCGATTTAAAACGAGATGAACAACAATACAAAATGCTTTTCAAAATTGGTTTAACGAAACCAGAACTGCATAAAATCGTAGCGAGGCAACTACGGGTTATGTTTTTCCTACCGCTTTTCGTGGCAGTGATTCATTCACTCGTAGCTTTCCTCGCCCTGCAAAACTTACTTGATTTCAATATTTGGAAAAATGTTGGCATCGTGATTGGCATCTTCATCGTCGTCCAAGCCGTCTATTATTTCTTCGTGAAACACCAATACTTGAAACAGCTTCGTCGCATCATGAAGTAATCGAATTGCTCGGATCAAAACCAGTAATATCGGTTTTTGGTGTCTTTCCTTGAATCAAATCAACGAGAATTTTGGCGACGTAAGGGCCTGTTGTGAGTCCTGATGAGCCTAGCCCATTCGCTACAAAAATATGCTTTGCAGTTGGCAAGGCTCCAATAACTGGCGTGAAGTCTGGTGTAAATGGTCGCGTACCTACCCGGATTTCCGCCAGTTTTGCGTTTTTTACAGCCGGTGCAAAACGCGCAATCTCCTCTAAAATTTCTTCGATAGCCTCCTCGGTTGGCTCCAGGTCAAAACCGCCTTCATTCTCATGTGTGGCACCGATGATTACCCGACCATCATCGAATGGTACGATACTTTTCGCGCTCGGTGGCAAAACGACT
Organism: Listeria grandensis; assembly: GCF_014322885.1. NCBI lineage: Bacteria > Bacillati > Bacillota > Bacilli > Caryophanales > Listeriaceae > Listeria > Listeria grandensis. Next base: position 408,853 of record NZ_JAASUG010000002.1, read on the forward strand.
GGCCAATGGTTCGTGTCGACGCCCTCCAATTGAAGGTGTAATAGCTGCCCCTTTTGTGGGTGAATCGCGGCTTGGAGTCCGAGTGGTTGGAGCAATTCTGGCAACCAAGCCCCTGCTACGAGGATGATTTTGTCGGCCAGCATCCTCTCGTTCCCTACCAAAACGGTCATTGCCTCTCCTTGTTTTTCGAGCTGCGCTTTATCGCGAATAATCCTAGCACCATGCGCCTTCGCTGCGTCTGCTAACGCCAAAACGAGCGATTTCCCATCCACCCGTGCGCCTCCGCTCACAAAAAGACCTCCGAACACTGGGTCTACTATTGGAAATTTTGCTTTCGTTTCCGCTTTTGACAGCTGTGTAATTTCGCCAATTTCTGGTGCTTCCACGTGACGACTAGCAGCGATTTGTTCCAGTTCCGAAAGTTTTGCCTCGTCTTCTCGTAAACAAAGTGCGCCGACCATTTTATAGCCTGTATTCAGCGTTGTGTCTTGCGCCAGTTCCTCAATGAGCGTCGGATAATAGCGTGCACTATCTTTGGCTAATTCATACCATACTTTGTTGCGGCGTTTCGACAGCCATGGACACACAATCCCAGCTGCTGCAACCGTCGCTTGACCTGGTTCTTTTCTATCGATAACGATAACTTCTTTTTGTTGTTTAGCAAGCAAATACGCGGCCGTCATGCCTACAATTCCTCCGCCAATAATGACGATTTTTTCCATTTTATACACCCCATCTCACTCCCCTCATTATACAAATTCCGAACATTTCTGACAAGTGCAGGGCAATTAGTCGATTTTTTAGCCACTTCTGGTGTAGAATATAGACAGGATAACGAAAGGAGTAGGATGCAAAATGATGAATGGATATGCACGATTAAATGACCCTTTTACAAATAAAGGCACGGCGTTTACAGCTACAGAACGCGCAGAATGGGGCTTAGATGGCTTGATCCCAGCGACAATCGAGACATTGGAACAGCAGGCAGCGCGTGTCTATACGGCTTTACATAAAAAAACAACACCCCTCGAGAAACATTTGTTTTTGATGACGCTTTACAGTGAGAATCGGACGCTATTTTATAAAGTAGTGATTGATCACGTGACGGAATTGATGCCGATTATTTATACGCCGACGATTGGAGATGCAGTGATGCGCTACCATGAAAACTGGGAAAATCCGCAAGATGCGCTTTTTTTGCAGGCAGATAGTATGGTTGATTTGGTATCCATTTTCCAGAACAATGTTCCGAACCATGAGAAAATTAAGATGATTGTCGTGACGGATGGGGAAGGTATCTTAGGAATTGGCGATTGGGGCTTGAATGGCGTCAGCATTGCAATCGGAAAACTGGCTGTCTATACGGTTGCGGCTGGACTTGCGCCAAATTGTGTCTTGCCGATTGTCATAGATGCTGGCACGAATAATGAAGCCTTGCGCACCGATGCCAGCTATTTAGGAAGTCGGACGCCACGCTTGGAAACACCCGCCTATGATGCTTTTATCGCCCGCTTTGTGGCTGCTGTCAAAACTTGTTTTCCAAAAGCTGTGCTTCATTGGGAAGATTTTGGGCGAGATAATGCGAGTCGAATTTTGGAGACATATCGTCAACAATTATGCACATTTAACGATGACATTCAAGGAACTGGCGCAATGGTCGTTGCTGCAGCACTAGCTACTACACGCGTCTCTAAATTACCGCTGAGCGAGCAACGGATTGTGATTTTTGGCGCTGGAACGGCGGGCATCGGTATCGCGGATCAATTGGTCGCGGAAATGGTCGTGAGTGAAGGCTTGACCGCCGAGCAAGCAAAATCACGTTTTTATATGGTGGATCGTCCTGGCTTAGTGACCACGGATTTACCAGACCTTACTTCTGGACAGCAAAAATACGCGCGTGATGCTGGCGATTTTACCCAGAAGTTAACGGACTTACTCGCAATTGTGCAACACGTGAAACCGACGATGCTGATTGGTTGTTCTGGCGTAACCGGTGCTTTTTCGGAAGAAATCGTACTGGAAATGAGTCGCCATATAGAGCGCCCTGCCATTTTGCCGTTGTCGAACCCTACGAAGCTGGCTGAAGCTACGGCGCATGATTTAATTACTTGGACAAAAGGCAAGGCGCTTGTTGTGACGGGGAGTCCTTCTGAGCCTGTTTTGTTTGATGGAAATACCTATTATATTGGACAGGCCAACAACGCGCTACTCTATCCCGGACTCGGTCTCGCAGCAGTGATTACAGAAGCACGCGAAATTACGGATGACATGTTGGCAGCTGCCAGTCACGCGGTTGCGACACAAGTTCGCGATGTTAACACGATTGGTGCCGCTTTACTCCCGCCGATTGCGACACTACGCGATACATCACATGCCGTTACGCTAGCCGTTACTCAGAAAACCATCGAACTTGGACTAAACAAACGAACGATTTCGAATCCGCTGGAAGCTGTCAATGACGCAATTTGGCTTCCTCAATATAAGGAGTGAACGCCCATGTTGGATACGCGATTAAAAAAACTAGTCACCGATGGCATTGTGCCTGGCATTTCTTATGCAATCATCACACCTCAGCGCACAAAACAACACGTGATTGGTAGGAAACAACTAACCCCTGAAAAAGTAATATTAGAACCGGACGCAGTGTATGATATCGCCTCTTTAACGAAAGTAGTGGCAACAACAACCCTCGTTTTGCAACATATCGAAGCAGGAAACTTGCAACTATCCGACAAAGTGTGCGATTTTCTGCCAGATTTCAGGTACCCCGAAGTCACGATTTTGCAACTTTTAACGCATAGTTCCGGCTTGGCAAAAAACATTCCTGCGTACACCATCGCGTCAAAAGAGGACGTCTATCGTTACTGCATCGCGACACCGCAACCCAATCCTGCGGGAACTGATGTGACCTACGCCGATGCTAATTTTTTACTTCTCGGTTATATCGTTGAGCAACTTGGTGGTGATTTAGAAACACAAGTCAAACGCAATATCCTGACGCCACTCGCTCTGCGGCACACGGGCTACCATCCCGATTCACCGCTATCCTGCGTCCCAACCGAAGATCACCCAGATCGCGGTGTCATCACAGGTATCGTCCATGATTTTAAAGCGTGGCAAATGGACGGCGTCGCAGGACATGCTGGCTTATTCAGTAATCTCCCAGACCTCATTCATTTTACAAAAGCACTACTCCATGATGGCGAACCAATTCTCAGCCAAGAAAGCATCGCCAACATTGCCAAAAACTACACATCAGGGTTAAACCGTTCACGCGGCCTCGGCTGGGATCTAGTCCCGTCTACGGATCATTTCGCCATCTACCATACCGGCTTTACAGGAACGTTCATCGTCATTGATTTACAACAAAAAACGGCGCTGATCGCCCTCACGAACCGCGTTCATCCAAGCCGTGACAATGCCGTTTTTCTAAAGCGTCGTGACGAAATCGTAGAACAATTCATGCAAGATTTAGGAGGAAAAACATGACAATCGAAGAATATTTAGATGACGTAGCACCCGATAAAAAAGAAGCTTTTGCCAAACTCATGCACGTAGTAGATGCCCACATTCCAGCTGGTTTCGAAAAAGAAATCCAGTACGGCATGCCTTCCTACGTCGTTCCAAAATCACGCTATCCCGATGGCTACCACTGCGATTCGAATCTTTCGCTTCCCTTTTTCGCCATCGCAGCACAAAAACAACACATCGCAGTCTATCACATGGGAATTTTCGGCGATGAAGCCCTCTTACAATGGTTCCAAGCCGAGTATCCGAAACATATGACAACCAAGCTCAATATGGGCAAAGGCTGTATCCGATTCACCAATCCGAAGAAAATTCCGTACGAACTCATCGGCGAGCTAGCAAGTAAAGTCACAGTAGACGATTGGATTCGACAATACGAAACAACCATTAAAAAATAAAAGGATATCTAAGCTATGATGAACCTGTCATAACTTAGATATCCTTTTTTACACTATGAACTATCCCAAAATTCCTAACATGGAGAGAACCATCCCAATAACCATAATTGCCAATATGATAGCCACTGCATTCCTAGCATTTTTCTTTTTTAATAATAGATAGATTAATATAGTCGCTAATAATGGAAAGAGATTTGGCATGATGCCATCAATCATTTCTTGCACCTTAAAGGTAGACTTCCCAACAGAATACTCAATTGGAGTCTTTATTTTAACAGTAGAAACGATGAGCGAACCAACTACCATCATTCCGACCACATTTCCCATCGTCGAAACTCTTCTTAAAATATTATTACTATTATCCCCTGTTAATAATGCCGATCCTTTTTTATAACCTAAAAACAAGCCTTTGTATTTTATCGGCCATATTGTGACACTAAACAATAACAGGAAAAGGATAGGTCCAAGAGGGTTTCCTTCAATAGCTAGACCTGCACCAATACTCATATAGATAGGCACAACCGTCATGGCAAGCAAACTATCTCCCAGTCCCGCAAATGGCCCCATCAAGCCAGTTCTCACAGAAATAACAGGCTCTTTTTCTGTTTCTTCTGTCTGTTCTTCCATCGCCATTGTTATCCCTAAAATCGGCCCATACACATACGGATTGGTATTAAAAAATTCCAGATGCCTTCTAATAGCTTCTACCCGTTCTTCCTTTGGCCGATCTGCATAGATTCTTTTTAACGCTGGAACTACCGAGTAATATGCGCCAAGAGCTTGCATCCTTTCGAAATTACTCGAAGCCATCAAAAAATTAGACCGGATAAACGCTTTATTTAAATCAGATTTAGTGATTTTTTTTTCATGTAACTCATTCATTAAAGATCATACTCCTCATCTACTGTTGTATTCACAGGCTTTTTATGCTCGTCATCTTTGTTAATGATTAGATCGTATAATACCGCAAAACAAATACCTATTATGGATATTGCGATTGTCCCTAAATCTAGGTATGCTGCAAATACAAATCCTAAAAGTAAAAATATCCACATGTTTTTACCCATCATCATCATTAGTAACATCCCCATACCGACTGCCGGAATAATACCAGCTGCAACAGTTAAGCCATCAAAGACTTGCTCTGGAATAAACTTTAGCGCTGATTCGACTGCGGGTCCACCGAAATAAGAAGCTACAAATACAGGAACCGCTCCAGCAACAAAACTTAAAGGAATCCCTAATAAATTATAACGTGCTACCTTATCAAAATCTCCTGTTTCTACAGCCTTGTCCGCTCTATGAATCCAAATAATATTTAACGTGTTAGTTAGCATGATGATCTGTTGACAGAGTAGTGCCGTTGGAATAGCAATCGCTAGCCCCGTTGCAAGCCCACCACCAGACATAATAGCTATCGCAACACCAATAATGGATCCCGTAGCTTCATTGGGCGGTATATAAGCTCCGATAGCAGAATTAGCCAACCACATCATTTGTAATGTGCCACTGATAATTAAACCCGTCGTTATATCTCCCATAATAATACCAGCCACAGATCCCGCTATGAGAGCTTTTGGAGTACCGAACCAAAAAGTTCTTTCATCAACAGTACAAATTCCAGCCCATAAAGCTAATAAGATACATTCAAAAAGCATCAATTACGCCTCCTTTCCTAACAACTCAGAAAGGAGAATGGGTTTGTCTGAAGGAATCATTTGAACTGATATATCAACATTTAATTCTGATAATTTCATCAAATTCGCTTTGTCTTCCTCGGTTAAAGAAATGGATTTGGTGTATTGTTTTCGGTCAGGCGTATACTTCATTCCACCCAGATTTAATTTTGAAAAATGCACCTCGCCTAGCCTCAGCTCCAATACATCTTTTGGATTGGTCAATAATAACAGTGTCTTTCTCTTTATCTGCGTCTTTTTAGTTATTTGAATAAACTCCTCCACCCCAAAAGTCCTAACATTTACATCTTGCGGTGCCATCAGATCAAATACTGATTTTTGAACCTCGTCATTCGCTATTTTATCGTTAATAATTAATATTTGCTCAATTTCTTTTTGCTTTACCCACGTTGTCACTACTTGCCCGTGAATCAAGCGATCATCAATTCTTACTAATTCAATCCCCATCTTAGAGCCCACCTTCCATTACTTTGTTGTGTTTATTATTTTTAAGCTCCATCCAGCTTAATTTAGCTGTTTTTTCCATAATTTTTTTGATTGCAACATACTCCTGATTTCTAGATGTAGATAACTCCAACAAAACTGGTAAATTTAATCCCGAGTAGGCAGCGATTTTTTCTTCTCTGTATTTAATCAACGTGGCCATAGCTGCATTACTCGGCGTTCCACCATAAATATCACAAATAATAATGGCACCTTTTACGTGATCTAATTTTGTATAGGCATCATCCATTCTTTTTGTGAAATCTGGCAAATCTTCTCCAGGGTGCAATGAAAGAGTGGCAATATTAGCTTGCTGCCCAACAATCATCTCTAAACTATGTAATGCCTCCTTCGCAAAATCTCCATGACTGGCTAAAATTAAAGCTATTTCTTCGTTCATTTAGCGTTCTCCCCCTCTTTGTTATAGTAAAATCAATTCCGAACGACAGACGATTTTTGTCATCCCCCCCTCGTCACTAACTGGTAGCAGATCGTTAATTCGTGAATGCCTTCTACAGACTTTCCTTCTTGTGCCATAATTATTTGTTCTTCATTTTCTTTTACTACATAGTCAAGACCTATTGGCATGTTAACCTTAACAATATATGTGCCTGCAGACCGTTGTTTCCACACCAAGCTTATTGTACCGTAATTCGACTCGATTTTCCCGCTAACATCTTTCAACCCGTCAGCAAAAAATGGTTGAATCGTTAGAAAGCTATGATTTTCATTTAACGCCAGGCCAACTAAATCCTGAATGAACCATGCGCTAAACGAGGAAAACATCGCATGATTAATGGATGACTCTTCTTGACCCGCAGTAGTAGGCGTCACAGGAAAATATTCACTAAGAACCCGATTTCCGCTTTCTAGCATGCCTTGGTAGCTTGCTTCGGAGTCCAGTGTTAACCAGCTATAAATATTCGCATTTTGCTCTAATGTTGGCAATATGTCATACGCCCATGACATACCAAAAATTCCCATCGTCAAAATCCACCGTTTTTCTTCAAGTAAGGTTAGCAAATTATTCGCTACCAGCTCTTTATTTTCGTCAACTAATTGACCATATAATGCAAAAATGTAACTCGATTGCGTACCAGAAGCAAAAAATCCTGCTTCATGATAAAACGCTTCCACAATCCTATCCTTTACAGTCGCTATTTTGTAGCGCAATCGTTCTATACGAGTGTTGTCTTGATTCAGTTTTTCAAATAAACGCAGATACGATTGCAAAATAATGGCATACATGGTAGCCGTGCAGAATAGTTGATCTGGGGTGTGTACCTTACTATTTTTGATAATTGTGTCACTTGAACCCCAATCTCCTAAACAACAATATTTAATGTAATCGTAATCAAAGCTTAGTAAATAATCTATATGCATTTCTAACTTGCTTTGATGTGACTTAACAAATGAAATTGCTTGATATTTAGTCAGTAATGCCTGCGCAATTTCTGGAAAAACTAACTGCCAGCCAATAGAACCTACACCGTTAGAAGGTCCGTGAGTCATTATTCCAACATAGGGAGCTGTTTGAGTAATCCCGCCATGAACCGTCTGATTATTCGCAAAATCAATAAAAACCTTTTCCAATAAATTTCTCACATCGAATGAGGCTACTTGTGAATTCAGTAAAGCTACGATATCCCCACCGTAACCGAATCTCTCCCGCGAGCAATCTTCAAAGTAAGAATGTATATTGTTTAATTTCGTATTAATCCCAGCTTGCCATAACAGATTCAATTGCTGATTAGATGATGTAAATGCTGCTATTTCTTCTAAATCAGTATGAACTTTGTAGGCGACTAAATCGCTGATCAACTGATCTGGAAAATCTTCAAAACCCTCTGCCTCGATTTTTAAATAGCGAAAAGAATGGTAGGTATATTGATTTTCAAAGTGAAGCGTTCTGTTTTTCGTTTTGTGGATACAATCCACTTGAATGATGGGATCATCGTGACTTATTTGGCCTTGTCCGTGATTCATGCCATAGACTCCACTAATGCTTGTAGTAAAATCAAGCTCACCATCGGCATCCACTTTTTCAGCATAGCTCACCTTTAATGTTCCTAAAAATGATGGACTAATATCCATAGAAATTTGCCCCGAAATCAATTCAGCCACGTCATAGATTTGCACATTTCTCTGCTGCTTCATCAGTTTTGGCCTAAACTTTTTCTTTCGTCTAACTTTAGGTATCTTACTTGGCATTAATTGACCACTTGGACCATGAATAATAACTGTTTCTGCTTTTCTCCTTTCATTTGTATCAACATAAGTCTCCCCAATATAGATGTCATTAGCCAACAAATGACCAAACTTCGCGTGCCAGTCTGAGTCTGTGTTTATCGTTTCTGTCTCGTTGTTTCCATAATTTATGGTTAGCTGAGCTAAGAGACATGGCCTCCCAACGGCTAAATGTTTTCGAATGTTGTACTTACCTAAAATATGAATAGGCGCTGGATTATACCAACCATTTCCCAATTCCACTTGAATCACATTTTCACCTTGAAGAAGATAGTTACTAATTTCAAAAGTATCGTAGTAAACCATGCGATCATAATTCGTTACGTCACTCGTAAGATATGAATCATGTACACGCTTACCATTAACCTTTAACGTATAATAACCCAATCCCGAAAGATCCATAAAAGCAGTTTGCGGCTTTTTTTCTACTACAAATAAACGTTCTAAAATAATGGTTCGTTCTTCTTTAAAGTATTCGTACTCTTTTTGAATCGGATTATCTAAGCGAGTAATCCAACCAGCAGCGCCGATATGTGGATTACTTGAATAGAACTCTTTTTCTAATTCGATTACTCGACCATTCCCATCTTCAATGAATAATTTAACAGTAAATTGTTTCCTACTTGTGTACGCTAACTGAGATGGGAGGTGAATCCACGCTATCTTCTTTGCCTCCTCTGGCTTTTCTTCTTGATACACGCACTTCCCATCATGAATGACTTCTAATCGGTAATGCTTTTGCCAAACAGTCTCCCTGCTCCAATCAATTACTATTTCTGCATGGACATCGATGGCGAGCGGTGTGTTCAAACCATTTATTTTCACCCTGTTTATTTTTTTCAAATTCAAACCTCTCACTTTTCGTTATTTTTAAATCCTCTGAAAATCGATGTAATATATCATTTCATGCACTGCCGTATTACAAATCATTGACATTTTCAGATGAAGGAATTAAAGTAATGGTAACGCTAACAAATTAATTGTAGCAAAAACCTCCATGCTTTATAATATCATTTTACGACAAATTAACTAACCGTTTTTTACATAGAAAGGATTTTATGATGAAAAAAAGCGAAATAAATAGTTACCTTCACCAATTAAGTGAGCGAGAAGAACTATATAAAAACAATCTAGCATCTGAATCCATAGATGATTATGCTGATTTTGATGTGTACACAAATCATGCGGGAAAATGTGTTTTTAAATATACGTTTGAGAAACACTTGCAAAAGGCTATTGAGTCACACACTCATATATCAACACACCTGCACAGTTCCCCGCTTTTAGTATTTAAGCATAATCGTTATGCATATACACCTTTACATTCTCATGATTTTATCGAGATCAACTATGTCTACAGTGGACAGGCTCATATCACCATTGACGATACTACACTTATATTAGAAAAAGGAGACTTATGTATTTTGGATACGGACGTAGTACATCGAATCTCCAATACTTCCGATGCTGATATTTTAGTTAATATTTTAATGAAAAAAGAATATTTCTCCTCTAATATGTTAAATCGTCTGGCTTCTAATAATATCATTGCAGAATTTGCTGTTCGATCCATTTCTGAAACGCATAGCCATGACCAATACATTATTTTCACTACCGGAGACAGCGAAATACTACAAGATGCGATCAGTGGCTTATTAGTCTATTACTTGGATCCCGTATCCTACTCGCTAGATGTTATCAATGCTTACATGATTATCATTTTCTCTGAGTTATTAAAGTCCTATACACAAAAAAAATCACTTGAATGCCGTAGTTCCAATCAGCAGTACATTGGCGATATCCTTCAATACATTGAAAAAAATTACGCAACATGCTCGCTAACAGATGTCGCAACCTACTTCAATTTTAATGCTAGTTATCTAAGTCGCTATCTAAAAAAACAAACTGGTACAACCTTCATGAAAATGATTCAAGACATACGCCTCAACCATGCTTGTGTATTGCTGAAAAATTCAACTTATTCTATCGAAGAAATTTGTCAGCAAATAGGTTATAGAAATCTCACTTTTTTTTATAAAAAATTCACTTCAACCTTCCACTGTTCCCCAAAAAATTACCGAACTGCCCATAGAGAACAAGTAGAAAAATAATTTTTATTGTTTTGTTATCTATCTGTTTCCTTTCTAAGAAAGATCGTTGCATTCAACCGCACAACTTATCCTTTGTACAAAAAAAGAAAGGCAGAGATAACTCTCTCTACCTTTCCAGATTAGCGCAATGCTGCGTTTATTCCAGCTAAGCGCCCAGTCACAAGTGCACACGTAATATTATAGCCACCCGTGTACCCGTTAATATCTAGTATTTCACCACAGAAAAATAAACCAGGCATCAACTTCGATTGCATTTCTTTCGGCGTAATTTCCTTCACAGATACACCGCCACCCGTCACAAAGGCCTTCTCAAAATCAAGCGTTCCACTCACTTGGAATGTGAATTTCTTCAATGTTTCGATGAATGCCTGCCATTTTTTCTGCGCCACCGAAATACAATCTGCATCGCTATCAATGTCCGCACGCTCCAATAAAAATAATAACATCCGCTCTTGCATCACCGATTTCAACGCATTTTTGACGGCCTTTTTAGGATTGTCTTTCACAAGTCCCATCACTTCTTGCTCCAACTCGCCTTTTGATTTATCTGGAAAAAAGTCAATCATCATAGTCAATTCATCCACATCGAATTTCTTCAAGCCTTGAATCACGAACTGGCTACAGCGCAATGCTGCTGGACCTGATACGCCGAAATGCGTGAAAATCATATCCATTTGATGCGTAATGATTGGTTTTCCTTTTGGATTTAGGACCGAGAGCGCGACATCACGCAGAGAAATACCTTGTAGTACCTTGCTCTTAATGAAGGATTCACGTGATGTAATCGGAACCTCTGTTGGATATAATTCCGTAATCGTATGGCCTGCCTCTTTTGCCCATGCATAACCATCTCCCGTTGAGCCTGTCCGCGGTACAGATTTCCCACCAACTGCCACAATCACAGCCGGCGCACCGATTTCTTGGCCATCCGCAAGCGTAATGCCCACAACCTCTTTGTCCTGATAGTTTACACGCTTTACAGGCGTTTTCATATAAATTTTTACGTTCAGCTTATCAAGCCGCGAAATCATCGCATCCGCCACCGAACGCGCGCTGTCTGTCACAGGAAACATCCGCCCATGATCTTCTTCCTTTAACGCCACACCCAATTTTTCAAAAAAGGTGATGATATCTTCGTTGTTAAATTCCGCAAACGGACTGTACATAAAACGCCCATTTCCCGGTATATTTTTGATGATCTCATCCGCAGGTTTGCGATTCGTCACATTACAGCGACCACCACCGGACAAAATCAATTTCCTGCCTAATTTGGGTCCTTTTTCAACGAGTAAAACCCGCTTATTCTTCTCAGCCGCAGCGATTGCAGCCATTAACCCCGATGGCCCACCACCAATTACTATCACATCAAAATCCATCATATCCCATCCTTTTCCCCATCAAAAAACGCCCATTACAGAGCGCTTTTTAAAACTAATTTCGATTCATACCTGTGAAAATTAAGATTAATCTCAAAAGTTCCAGAACAGCTACAGCCATTGCTGCAACGTATGTCATTGCCGCTGCACTCAACACTTTTCGAGCTTGCGGTAATTCGTCTGATTCAACAAGTCCTAATTGGTTAATTTGCACGAGCGCGCGTTTAGAAGCGTCAAACTCAACTGGCAAAGTAATCAATTGGAACAAGACACCGATCGCCATTAAAACAATACCAATTAACATCAGGCCTGGTATTGTCGCCAACATCCCGATGATTAAGAACACCCATGAGGCATTCGAACTAAACATTGTAATTGGAACAAGCGCCGAACGAAAACGCATGAACGCATAATCTTGCGCATCCTGAATCGCGTGCCCTACTTCATGCGCCGCGACAGCAGTACCCGCAATCGAACGACCATTATAGTTTGCAGAAGACAAGAAAACAGCTTTCTTACGCGGGTCATAGTGATCACTCAACACGCCGCCCGTTTCTTGAACAGGCACATTATGCAACCCATTCGCATCTAAAATTTGGCGTGCCACCTGCGCACCTGTTAACCCTGTTCGAATCGCTACCTTTGAGTAATGCGAGTATGTGCTCTTTACACGATACTGCGCCCACAAAGGAATTAGCGCTACGATTAAAAAATAAATAATATACATCTGAATACTCATATGAACTCGTCATCCTCCTACACCTAACTTATTACCTTAATTATAAAGGAGAAAACGCCAAACCTCAACCACTTTTAAGCTTCATGAGGAAATTCTAATTTAAACGCATTCTTCTTCAGTGTTTTTTCATAAACCGTCCACAATACAAAGATGGTCAGCCAAAACGTCCAATAACCAATGGTCGTAATGTACTGATCGAGCCCACCATAGATCGGCATCTGCCCAAATAAGTAGTCGATCACATCATTATGTAACACCCAAATCGCCGCAATCGCAAAATGACCAAACTTAATGCGATAAAATGGCGCATAAACGAGCCCTTGTATAGCCATCAATCCATGTGAAGTGAGCAACATCAGGCTCATCATATCGAGGAAGCCAAGATTCATCATGTACGCGATATTCATTCCCACAGCCCAGAGTCCATATTTTACTAAACACACAAACGCGAGCGCCTCCATCAACGGCCAATGCTTTTTCGCAAGCCACGCCATCAATACAAACACAAAAAATAAAATGGCTGTTGGGCTATCCGGTACAAAAATCCAAAACCGCGGTTCCGTAATTTTCAGTTGCGGCATATACCAAATGTATCCATACACCGCTCCCAATAAATTAACAATGAACAGCAGCCGTAAAAATGATCTGTTCCCTAAGTATCGATACATCTTGTTCCCCCATTCCAAGCACTCTTTTTCCATCATACCAAAGTTCGAACTAAAACTGAAACAAAAAACACCTGCCAGCAAAGACAGGTGTGCTACAAACTAACTATATTGCTTAAACTGTTCCATCAGGATTTGAAATCGCTCTTCGTCATGCGCATCTAGTGCCTCATCGATTTCTTGCAACAATTTCTCTTTGGAAAAATGCTCGACAACGGTATCTAAAAATTGGGCCGCCATTTTCCTTTCTTTATCTGTAATAAGCAATTCTTGGAACGGGTTATCTTCTCGGACAAACGCATAACGTGGCGAAGTCAACGCCTCTGGGAAATGCAACTGAATATAAATGTCCTCATCCCAATTCAAACGAATATCATGAAACGCCTTCTCTGGATCGGTCGTCACAATATTCCCTTTAAAGAAACGAAACGGCTCGTCATCCACTCCGAGAGAAGTGAGCACAAGTCCACGAGGGCAACCTTCTGCATTATCAACGAAGTGAACGTATTTCATGATTTGATCGTGCCCAGCAATATAATTAAGAATCCACATCGATTCTCTAATCTTCATTTGATGCTTATTTAACAGCCATCTAACAAATTCCTTCTTATCTTCAATGCTAATTGATGCTTTCATATCACTCACTCCTTCCCATCAAAATGGGGATTAATAACCTAATAAACTTAAAATTTCTTCATCACCTGGCTCCATCGTCAAATACTGCGCCAACACTTGCTCTGAATTAGCAACATCGCCATCTTCACGCAAGAACAAACCATATTCTTTCAAGAACGTCGCATTTCCCGCAAAATGGGGATGCGCCAGTTCATAGTTTTCTTTTGCTTTATTATAGAGATCTAGTTCCTGATATGCAACACTTACGTCCCAGAAAATTTGCGGTTCCGTCACAATTTCTCGTTCCAGCGACGCCACAAGCTCCACAACACCCTCATAATCCGCTTTCTTCAGCAATATCTTATTCACTTCTAAAATTGCCTCAATAAACTCTGGATCAAGCGCAATCGCCTGACGGAAATAATGTTCCGCATCTTGTGTACGGTCATTTTTCCACGCCAATTTCCCAGCTTCAAAAAATAGCTCTTTATTAAATTCATCCTGCTTCAAGCCATCCACCAAGGCATCCAGCGCCTTTTCCGGTTCGCCATTTTCCTCATAGCTTTTCGCAAGATACGTGTAAAGCGTCGTAAAACCAGGATCATGTTCCTGCAACTGCTCTAAAGCCGCAATCGCCTTCGTGTAATCCTTCGCCTGAAAACTCGTCAAACCGAGCCCAAATAACGTATTCACATCGACTTGTTCCGCAAGCGCCTTCTCATAATAACCCATCGCCTCTTCAAAAGAACCACTACTCGCCAAGCTCTCCGCAATCCGCTCAAAAATTTGACTACCTGCGATTTCTGTCATACCCGCGTCAAGCACAGCCTGGTAACTTTGTACTGCCGAAGCAAATCGTGCCGTAGACAAGTAAAATTCACCTAGCGCAAAATCGATCACTGCCTCATTTGGCAACAACGATTTCGCCTGTTGTAGCTTCGCCTCCGTCACTTCGAAAAGTCCTTGCATTTGATACAGGTCCGCTAGCACCAACAAGCTCTCTGGATACGCATCATCTTGCGTGTGAACCTGTTCCAAATACTCCATCGCAGCCTCTATGTCATCTTTTTCAATCGCGACCTCAGCAGCCCTGACTAACAGCTCGCCTTCATCTTTATATTTCGCTAATAAAAGTTCATACAAATCTTCCGCTTCCTCTAAGAAACCAAGCTGCATCAACTGTTCGGCCAACCAATATTGCTCCTCATCTGTTCCATCTTGTAAGGCTTGCTGAAAATATTTCTGTGCTTCCGGCAAATTCTCCTGCTCTAAAGCCGCTAACATCTGCTCTGCAAATTTCATCGTCCATCTCCTCACATCTCACTCGCATTTCGTAGGCTTATTATAACGGAAAGGTCAAAACAAGTCAAACAGTCTTTCTCACATACTCCACTCATTTACTCGCAAGTTCCATCCAATCAAACAATTCCCATACAAAAAGAACATGTGCAAAATCTGCACACATTCCTCATTCACTCAATATAAAGAAGTAACATCTTCAAAAAATGTTGGATAGGAAACCTTGACGGCATCCGCATCTAAAAGCGTCACATCCGAATCCGCTAAGAGCGCCGCAATTTGCAATGTCATGCCCATACGATGATCGCCATATGTTTGGACTGTTGCACCGTGTAATTTCTGCTGTCCTTCGATAATCATGCCGTCCTCAGTTCCAACAAGCACTATGCCCATTTTCGACAACTCCGCTACAACAGCATCGATGCGATTCGTTTCTTTCACTTTCAACTCTTCGGCGTCTTTAATAACGGTCCGCCCGGTTGCTTGGGATGCCAATAACGCGATTACAGGAAGTTCATCAATAAGTCGCGGAATAATATCGCCACCAATCGTGATACCTGTTAGATCGCTCGTTTCCACGGTAATCGTTCCAGCTGGTTCATCACCAACCGCGCTCGTTTCTTCCACGGTAATTTTTCCGCCCATGGCTTTTACAACATCGATAATACCCGTACGCGTTGGATTAATGCCCACGTTTTCCAGACGAATTTTACTATTTGGAACGATCAAACCGGCAACGATGAAAAATGCAGCAGACGAAATATCTCCAGGAACAACCACGGTTTGTCCGCTAAATTTCTGACCGCCAGAAACACGAATGGTTAAATCGTCGACCTCGATCTTGCCACCAAATTGACGAATCATCTGCTCGGTATGATCGCGTGTTTTTTCTTTTTCGATAATCGTTGTTTCGCCTTCTGCTTGTAACGCCGCAAAAATAATAGCACTCTTTACTTGGGCACTCGCAACAGGAAGCGTATACTCGATAGGTTTAAGCGTCGTACCGGTTACTTTCACCGGCGCAAAATTTGCTTCTTTTGCCTCGAAAACAGCACCCATTTCGCGAAGTGGTGTCATCACGCGCCCCATCGGACGTTTAGCAATCGACGCATCCCCTGCTATGGTAGCTTCAAACGCGCGCCCTGCTAAAATGCCTAACATCAAGCGAATCGTTGTCCCAGAATTACCCACATCGAGCTTTTCAGTTGGTTTTTGTAAGCCGTCCCAACCTTTTCCATGTACCACAATTTGGTTTTCAGACTCTTCAATCGACACACCAAGCGCGCGGAACACGCCAATCGTGCTCAGGCAATCTTCCCCTTTTAAAAAGTTGGTCACCGTCGTTTTCCCTTCTGCGAGTGCGCCAAACATAATGCTTCGGTGGGAAATCGATTTATCTCCAGGAACGCGAATCGTCCCATGTAATCCTTGTTTATTCGTCACTAACTGCATCGTGATCCTCCTTTAAAAATGGCATTGATAATGGCTATATTTCTCGATACAACGCTTTGCCCGTTCTCGGTCTTTTTCATTTTGGAACGTAATCTGCAAAATCCCCATGATGTCCTCGCGTGTTTCTAGAATTTTAATATTGATCAAACTAATTTCTTCTTGCGCCAGAAAACCGGTAACTTCTGAAATGACCCCTGGATAATCGGGAACGTCTACAAAGAGGTCGTAGAAAGACGGAATCGCGCCTTCTTGGTGCACCGGCAACGAGTCGCGAAACTCTTTTGCTGTATCAAAAAATTGATAAATCGCTGTGCTATCTTCTCGCTCTAGCATGTCAATCGCCTCATTCATGCCATCGCGCCAGTTTCCAAGCAATTCACGTAAGGTTTCTTTATTGGAAAGCGAAATATCTGTCCACATCGTTGGATCAGAAGAGGCAATCCGTGTTATGTCCCGAAAGCCACCCGCGGCTAACCGAAACGCAGCAGGATGCTCTTGCGTGAAATCACTCGTCTGGTTGACAAGTGCCGCCGCCACGATATGCGGCAAATGGCTCAGCATACCTGTAATATGGTCATGCTCCTGCGCCGATAACTCTAAAAACTTAGCATTCGTGCCTTCCAGCCAAAATCGTAGCGCCGCGACATGCTTCGGATCTTCCTCAGCGCTTGGCGTTAATAAATAATAGGCGTTCTCAAACAACAACGATTTCGCCGCCGTCACGCCACTTTTATGAGAACCAGCCATCGGATGCCCACCGATAAACGTATAACCAGCTTCTTGAACAGCCGTCGCATGCTCCATCACACGCATTTTCGTACTTCCCGTATCTGTAATCAGCAGATCTTTTTTCAGCGGATAGGTTGGCAATTCCGCCAAGAAGCGTTCTGTTTGTTGCACTGGACAACAAAAAATGAGTAGATCAGCGCGCGCAACAACGTCCGCTAAATTCGTCGTTCCTTCATCGATGATACCAAGCGAATCTCCTGATAAAATCGTCTGTTCTGAAATATCGACGCCAATAATATGTGCCTGCGGATGTCTCGCACGAATACAAAGTGCGATAGATCCCCCAATCAGACCAAGTCCGACGATAACGACTGTTCCTTTCATCTCAAAAACCCCTTACTTCACTAATTCTTGTAACAATGCGATCACCGCTGCGTTCTGAGCTTTCGTTCCCACCGTTATCCGGACTGCCGTTGGAAAGCCGAGCGCCGAACCAGAACGCACGATATAGCCGTTCTTTTCTAAATAGCCGAAAACCTCATCAGCCGGCTTACCAATATCCACTAGCACAAAATTTCCTTGTGACGGATATACAAAAACAGCTTCATTTTTTGCCGCAAACGTTTCGTATTGTTTTCTTCCAGCAGCATTCTCTATCCGACACTTTTCAATGAAAGCTTGATCAGCTAGTGCGATTTGCGCCAACTTTTGCCCCATTGTTGTGGTATTAAACGGCGGACGCACAATATTGATTTGGCTGATAATCGCAGCGTTTGCGATACCATACCCGACACGCGAGCTTGCTAATCCATAAATTTTGCTAAATGTGCGCGTGATAATCAGGTTTTCAAATTCGTAAATCAGCGCTGTGTGCGTCTCTGATTGCGGTTCGACGTACTCGATATACGCCTCATCCAACACAACAAGCACATCTTTTGGAACTTGATGCAAAAAGGTAACAATCTCGTTCAGCGCTATGTAATTCCCGGTTGGATTATTCGGGTTGCAAAGCCATACGATACTTGTTGTGTCATCAATAGCTGCTAGCATCGATGGTAAATCATGGTCGCCGTTCTCTGTTAGTTCAATTTCACGCACTTCTGCGCCTTCAATACACGCATTCTGACGATACTGCGGGAATGTCGGTGTTGCCATGACAGTGCTCGTTGCCGGAGATAAGAGCGTCCGCGACAAAAGCGCGATTAATTCATCGACACCGCTTGTAAAAACAAGTTCCTCCTCTTTCACACCGTGATACGTTGCAAGTTGCGTCCGTAAGTCTGACGCCCAACCATCCGGATAAATCTCAAGGCTCACATCCACTTGCTCCAAATAAGTTGCTACTTTTTTCGAAACACCATGTGGATTTTCATTCGAAGATAGCTTTGTGATTTCTGTAAGGCCTAGTTCCGCCATGACTTGCTCTTCCCGCTTGCCGGGTTTATAAGAATGCAATCCTGTTAATGTCGATTTCCATTTCATCGTTCCCGCTCCTCTCTACTCCGCCAAATCTGGTCGCAAAACGCGTGCACCTTCTAAATAAACATGTACGATATCTTGTTGCGCCATTTCGCCGACCTCGGCGCTCACCATTAAACGAATACACATCGCAAGCGCACCTGGAACCGGAATTTCCGTCACGCCCATGATCGGCACATATTGGAAACCTGCAAGTTCGCGAATAGGCTTAGCCGGAAATGCCGCATCAATATCACTCGTCACCGATACCAGCACCGATGAAATAGCTTCGGGGGTTACGTTGTTTTTCGTCACAATCGTCTCAAATAGGGCTACCGAAGCCTGGTAAATTGCTTCTGGCGTGTTTTCCGTCACCGTTGTTGCTCCTCTAATACCTCTAATCATGCTTGTCCCTCCTGACTAAGTCGTCTAAACGTTTCTGCTATCACATCATCCGATACTTTTTGAATTTGCGGTTTGCCGATTTCTTCAAGCAAGATCATCGTAATTTCATTGAACGCCGTTTTTTTATCGTGCTTCATATTTTCTAACAATACATCGAAGTCTAGGCCTACTGGCAGCTGCACATCGTACCCCAATCCTGCTAGCCATGTTAACAGCGCCTCTTTATCAAAAGTAAGACCGAGCAACCGTTCACTCATATCTAGCGCGTAAATCATCCCAAATGTAATCGACTCGCCGTGAAGCCATTTGCCAAACTCACCGTATGCTTCAATGGCGTGCCCCATCGTATGTCCAAAATTAAGAAACGCACGCACACCTTGCTCTGTCTCATCTTGTGATACGATCGCTGCTTTTATCTCGATGCCACGTGCCAAATAAGGCGTTAAATCTACGCGATACAGATCCATTGGCACTTGGTATGTTGCCATTAATTCCACGAGTAAAGCAGGGTCTTGAATCAGCGCATGCTTCACCAACTCTGCGAAACCCGAGCGCATTTCACGCTCAGAAAGCGTACCGAGTAAAGACGTATCATAAATCACTGCTTCTGGTTGATAAAAATTCCCCACCATATTTTTGCCGAGCGGATGATTAATCGCTACTTTTCCTCCGACTGCACTATCATGCGCCAAAACTGTCGTTGGGATTTGATAAAACGCGATGCCTCGCATATATGTGGCGGCAACAAACCCACCAAGGTCACCAATCACACCTCCGCCAAAAGCAAGCAACACCGACTTGCGATCCAAACCAACTTGAATCGCTTTTGTCATCGCATCTTCATATACTGCAAACGTCTTAGCAACTTCACCGGCAGGCGTCACATAGTACGACACATTCGGAAGAGGCGCTAGTAGCTCATCGATTTTTTCCATATGCGATTTCGCCACATTTTCATCCGTCATCACAAACACTTTCGAAAATCGGCCAAGTTCAGCGAGTAGATGCTCCGCCTGCTCATATAACGCATTTTGGCTAATATAGACTGGGTATACTTTATCCTTCGTCGTTACAGTGATTTCTGCCATCATTAAAACTCCTTCGTCATTGCGCGATGCTCTTCCACATGCGCCCGAAGCACATCAAAACGATCGCTATCAAATTTGTCTAACACTGCTTGCGCTACTTCCCATGCCACAACGGCTTCTGCCACAACGCTTGCCGCAGGAACCGCGCAACTATCAGAACGCTCCACGCTCGCATTAAAGACTTCCTTCGAATCAATGTCTACACTTTGAAGCGGCTTATAAAGTGTCGGAATTGGCTTCATGACACCGCGAACCACGATCGGCATTCCATTTGTCATACCGCCTTCAAAGCCACCAAGATTGTTCGTACGTCTCGTATAGCCGTCTTCTTCCGACCACAGAATCTCATCCATAACTTCACTGCCCGGTTTGCGTGCCGCCTCAAAGCCCACACCGAACTCCGCACCTTTAAATGCATTGATACTCACGATCGCCTGTGCAATTTTGGCATCCAGTTTCCGATCCCACTGCACGTAGCTTCCAAGTCCAGCCGGCACACCGCCAACCACGACTTCGACTATACCACCAATTGTGTCACCGTTTTTCTTCGCGTCATCGATTTTTTGCTTCATTTCCTCTTCTTTAGCCGTATCCAAACAACGCACCGAAGACGCTTCGGAAATCTCTTGGATCTCCTTAATGGAATAATCTCGCGTCAACTCTGCACGTATGCCGCCAATTTCCAGCACATGTCCTGCAACTTCGATTCCAAGTTCAAGTAACAGCTTCTTCGCAATCGCACCAGCAGCTACACGCACCGTTGTTTCACGTGCTGAAGAACGCTCCAACACATTTCGCATATCACGATGCCCATATTTCATTCCACCAACCAAATCCGCATGGCCTGGGCGTGGACGCGACACTTTACGCGACGCTTCTTTCTCCGCTGGAACTGGTTCAATACTCATCACCGTTTCCCATTTTTTCCAATCTTTATTTTCGACAAAAATCGCAACAGGCGATCCCATCGTTTTTCCATGACGAATCCCCGCAGAAATTTGCGCGCGATCCGTTTCAATCCGCATTCGTGCTCCCCGTCCGTGCCCACCTTGACGTCTTGTTAATTCTTTATTAATATCCTCCGCTAAAAGAGGCATCCCTGCTGGTAAGCCCTCAATAATTGTCGTAAGTCCTGGACCATGCGATTCTCCCGCCGTTAAATATCTCATTTTCTTTCCTTCCTCTCTATGCTTTTTTATATTATAACTCAAAATAGTTTAGCGCTTTAAAGTATATGTGTAATATCATATCATAATTCCTCCGTTGCGTAAACAGGGAAAACGAAAGCACACGAGAATTTCCCATGTGCTAGCCTATTCCTTATCCAATTTATAACCACACATCGATGGCCTTCTCATATGATAGTAGCTCTGCATCATTAAAAAATAGCCCTATTTCACGTTTGGCACTTTCGACTGAATCCGAACCATGAATCACATTCCGATTCATATGTACCGCAAAGTCTCCGCGAATTGTTCCTTGTTCAGCCTCTAAAGGGTTCGTTTTCCCCATCATTAAACGCGCCATCGCAACCGCTTCGTCACCTTCCCAAACCATGGCAAATACTGGACCCGATGTAATAAAAGCCAACAAATCTGGAAAAAAAGCCTTACCGACATGTTCTGCATAATGCTGTGTTGCCAATGCTTCATCGATTCGCATCAGCTTTGCGCCAACGAGTGTCAATCCTTTTTTCTCCAAGCGCGACACGATCTCACCGATTAACCCGCGCGCGACACCATCCGGTTTTACCATCACATACGTTCTTTCCATGCCTCTACCTCCTAGTATTTTCGCTTGTCCAAAAATTGCACGATTTGCTTTAATGGCTTGAGTTCTTTTGCTGGCGGAAACTCGTCTAGAATAGCGACCGCTTTTTGCAAATAGCTTTCTGCAATTATTTCCGACTTCTCAATAGCACCTGATGCCCTCACCGCTACAATAAATGCCTGCATCTCTGCTCTTTGCGTCTCTTCTGTGATTTGATGTAAACGCGACTTCAAAGCCTCATCCTCCATCGCGAAAAAGACTGGCAAGGTAATATTACCCTGGCGTAAATCCTCCCCAGCCGGCTTACCGAGCGATTTCTCCGACCCTGTAAAATCTAAAATATCATCCGTTATTTGAAATGACATGCCAACATAATAACCAAATAAGAAAAGCTTCCTGTGTAGTTTCGGATCCAGTTGCGCCACGATACCGCCCAATTGACAACTAGCCGCAATCAAAAGTGCCGTCTTACGCTTAATTCGCCGCAGATAGGTTCGCACATTTTGATTAAAATCGTATTTGGCCCGTAGTTGCTCGATCTCCCCAACTGCGAGTTCCACGGTTACTTTGGAAAGTACACGATGCGCTTCTGGGTCCGCGATTTTGGTCATGTATTCCAACGATTTCGCAAACAAAAAATCTCCCGTATACATCGCAACATGGTTTCCCCATTTTGACTTAATCGTCGGTCGACCACGCCTTACATCCGCATCATCTACCACATCATCATGCACAATCGACGCCATATGTATTAATTCAACCGCTACAGCCGCTTGCTCTACTTGATTCCACTGAAACTGACCGAGGCGCGCTGTTAAACAAACAAAAATCGGTCTAATTCGCTTGCCCCCAGCAGCTAAAAGTTGTCGTGCAGCCTCCTCAATCAGCGGTGCCTGCTCGGATGCTACAGCTACTTGCAACTCGTCCTCAATCGCCGCTACATCCGCCTGAATATTAGAATATAGAAAATTAAGTTTCATCTGCCCCACCTATTGTTCTTTCTTTTTGTACCCAAAATGCGTCGCACTTGCTCCACCACTATGTGGAACGTAGCGAACATGGTCAAATCCAGCTTCTTGAAACATATCTGCTAACTTTTTCATTCCAGGAAATGCTCGTGTCGATTCTTCTAGCCAAGCATACTCTTCATAACTTTTCGCAAATAATTTGCCCATTAACGGCATCATATGGCGGAAATAAAAGAAAAACAGTTGGTTATATCCTGGAATCGTCGGTGTCGAAGTATCCAGGCAAGTCAATAATCCGCCTGGCTTTAAGACGCGATGCATCTCGCGTAACACGGTCATATAATCTGGTACATTGCGCAAACCAAAGCCGATCGTCACATAATCAAAGGAACTATCCGCAAACGGCAATACCATCGCATTTCCGTGCATCAGCGTAATATTCGAAAACGGCGATTCCAGCACTTTCTCCTGCCCAACTGCCAACATATTCTCACTAAAATCAAGTCCGATAACAGAACCTGTCTCACCGACCGCATCCGCCATCATGAGCGTCCAATCAGCTGTACCACAACACACATCAAGCGCCTTCGTGCCTTGCTTTACACGCATGAACTCCATCGTTTTTGCACGCCATTTTTCATGTAGGTGGAAACTAATCAAACTGTTCATCCGGTCATAGCTAGGAGAAATTTTTTCAAATACACTGTGCACTTTTTCTTCTTTCGTTTCTATCCTATCCATCATTTCTCCTCCACCTGTCCGAGTAGTTCTTGCAAGCGTTTCTCTGCCATTTCAGAAATCACTAGCCCGACCATATTTGCCTTTATTTCACCCTTCACAGTCACAATCAAATCCTCCAACCACGCCTTGAAATCAGCCTGTGCATTCAGCGCCATATAGCCATGTTCGTAAGCTGTTTTAAAAAGTGATTCCCCACTCACCTGAAAATTCCCGCGCTCTCTTAAAAGATATGTCAGCAAAATCGTGTGTGTGGCAACATGAACGAAGGCCCCCTCACATCCAAAATAGGTCGCAAACTTCGCAAAAATCGCAGCCTTTGACATCACCAAGTGCGCCAAATAATCTTCATCACCCGTGATATGCAACTGATAAAGATTCACTTTCGCCTCATTGGTTTCCTGCACACCACGCTGCAAAGCCGCCAAAAGATCAATCATTTCAAACTCCGACAACGTCCGGTAATACAGACTACTGTAAAAGTCTCCAGCAAGAACAGTCAGCTGTCTTTCCTGCGATGTTTTTTGCAAATGGTCCTTCGGTTCATCAATCAAGTCATGCGTATCATGAGCTAAGATAACATACAGCGTTGCACTGATTACTTGATGTGCCACCTCGTCTTCTAAATCCGATCCCTTGATCGCCTCATGTAGCCATAACATTTGATCCCTATCCACCTTTGGCCCATCAAAATTATCGCCTAGAAAACGATAAGCTGTCCGATCCAAAACAAGGGCCTCTACTTGTTTCAACTGCGCTACGCCACCCTGATAACTCATTTACAAAATCCCCTTCAAATCTCGTTTATCTTGTGCTCTAAATTATACCATAACAGCTATAAAAACCGCTAGCCCATCTAATTCTTAATTAACGACATAACCTCACTACGCAATTTATCATCATTGCGAAAAGCACCACGAACAGCACTTGTCACCGTCTTCGCACCTGGTTTATTCACACCACGAATCGTCATACACATATGCTCTGCTTCCACAATAACCATGACGCCCAACGGTTTTAATTTGTCCATCATGATCTCAGCAACCGTCGTTGTAATACGCTCCTGCAGTTGCGGACGCTTACTCACGTCATCCACCACACGCGCCAACTTGCTAAGACCAGCAACCCGACCATTCTGCGGTAAATAAGCCACGTGTGCCACACCAAAAAATGGTACTAAATGATGCTCACACATGGATGAGAATCGAATGTCTTTTACTAATACAAGCTCCTCGTGCTGTTCCTCAAAAACAGTATCAAAATGTATCGAAGGATCTTTTTTCAATCCTGAAAATACTTCTTCGTACATTCTCGCCACACGCATTGGTGTATCAAGGAGCCCCTCGCGTTCAGGATTCTCCCCAACTGCTTCCAATATAACCTTTACTGCATCTGCAATTTTCTGTTTATCTATTTGCTCCATTATAATTATAATCCCCTTTACAAACCCGTCGTTATCTACCTCGTTATTTTAACATAGCAAGTAAACGAGGTAAACGTTAATCACTCATAGTCTTGTCGCTGCGACGGATAAATTGGCGGCGAGCGTTCGCATTCTGCAAGTTTAGCGGGCTTTCCGGCTCTATTACACAAGTATAGTTGCGTGTCATTTCTCGCATAACCATAGAAACGTAGCGTCTCCCTTTAGCCCTTCATTGGAGAGGTTAACTTGTGAAATAGTTAACTTGTTTTGAGACGACAAAAAAAGGAATTCCGGGGAACTCCTCTTTTTGTGCTTAAAAAGTGTATGTAATTATTTAACAGCTTCTTTAAGCGCCTTACCTGGTTTGAATGCAGGAACTTTGCTTGCAGGAATGTCAATCTCTTCCTTTGTACGTGGGTTGCGTCCTTTACGGGCAGCACGCTCACGAACTTCAAAGTTACCAAATCCGATTAATTGAACTTTTTCACCTTTAGATAAAGAAGTTTGGATAGTTTCAAAAACAGCTTCTACAGCTTTAGCAGCGTCTTTTTTAGAAAGATCTGCAAGTTCTGCTACGCTATTTACTAAATCAGTTTTGTTTGCCATTGTTTTTTCACCTCCTTAAGAGAATAATACCAAATGAGCAGGTCTTCCTTAACACTTGTATTATCCATTTTCCAAAATAAGCTAAACTTGTATGGAAATTCTAAGAAGAATTTCGGCTGGAATGGCATTTTAATGCCGTTTCAGTGATTCTGATAAAAGATTATCACATTATCCTTACAACTGCAAGGATTTAGAAGCAAAAAGCCTTGTTTTTTACAAAAAAGATTTTCTTGAATACTTCTAGTCCTAGTTCTGGAAACGTGATAGTATCAAGCTGTTAAGCATAATACTAACGCGAGAGACCTATAATAGCAAGTAAAAACACACCAAATAGGAAAAATAGTTCAAATTCCTTAAAAAACGAGCAAAAATCAGCGCTTTTGCCTGACAACTCTAGGTTTCAACTACTATTATCCTTCTAACATCATAGATTGAAATTTCGCCTTTTTTGTAGCGGTGATTCCAATTCCTTTTTCTAAATAGGCATCTACAGAACCATATTCTTTTTTCATTTCGTCAAACGCAATCTCTAAATAAGCCGGCTTCGCTTCTGCCATCGGTCGGAAATTCTCCAGTTTGATTTCTTGCTTGCTACCCGAAAATGCTTCCACAAGACCAGCCATTTCTCCTAATATCGCGTCGGCGTACTGGTTTGTAAGCTCGTAATCCGCTAAAATCGTTTCTTCTGGAACATCTAGTAGTTTTAATAAAAGTGCCCCTAAAACGCCTGTACGGTCTTTTCCCGCCGTGCAATGAAATAGAAACGGGAGTTCCGCACGATCGATGATATCCTCTAAAATTTCACGAAAACCGTCTTTTGAGCGAACAAAGACACGATAGCTTTCTCCCATCAACGGTTCATATACACGATGATCATCTGGGAAGTCCATCTTTTGAGATTCTTCTGGTTCATTTTTTGCGGTACCAATTGGAATGTGACGATTTTCGGTGGCAGGTATGCTTGGTGTCGGTTTTGCCGCAATCTCAGATGTACTGCGCAAATCGCAAATCCACTTAATTCCCATGTTTTCAAGCGCGTTTTTATCCGCAGATGTCAGATTGGTGAGCAAGGAAGAGCGATAGAGTTGCCCCCATTTCACCGTTTTTCCTGCAGTATTTGTGTAGCCTCCTAAATCGCGAAAATTAAAGCATCCTTTGAGCGGAATAATCCGTTCCCCAATCACGTCGCTCGTTCCATCCGGTTTTTGTATCGTGAAAAACACGGGAAGATCTTCCGTGACTAAGAGTAGCTTGTTTTCTTTTGTCACGGTTAATAATTGTTTTTTGGATGCGCTCGGTTGTAACGAATGGCTCTGATAGATGACAGAACCTGCTGGAATATCATCCAATGCCCACGTTAGCGCCAACTGATTTCCTGTTCTTTCTGTTTGTATCATCATTTGTCCCTCCAAATTGTATCATTCCACACCTCTATCTTAGCACAAAACAAAAATAAAACCTTCCATGAGCAAGAGGCCCATAAAAGGTTTGCTATTCAATATTCTTCTTTTTCTAGTTTGCGGTCGCGACCCATAAGGCGGTCTACGGCAACCTTAGGATCTTCTTTTTCAAATAATACTTGATAGATTGCTTCGGTAATTGGCATGTCGATCTGAAGCTTTTGTGCCCATTGGTGAACAGCTTTTGCCGTACGCACACCTTCAACAACCATTCCCATATTTTCAAGCACACGCTCTAGGCTTTCACCTTTACCTAGCATATTTCCTGCACGCCAATTCCGTGAATGGACACTCGTACACGTGACGATTAAATCACCAATACCCGTAAGCCCGTAAAACGTTTGCGGATCAGCACCAGCAGTAACACCCAGTCGTGTAATTTCCGCCATACCACGCGTCATAAGCGCCGCTTTGGCATTATCACCATAGCCAAGCCCATCTGTAATACCTGCGCCTAGTGCGATAATATTTTTCAAAGCACCGCCGATTTCTGCACCGATAACGTCTTCGTTCGTATAAATGCGTAAATTATTATTTAAAAAGGCATCCTGAACGATTTCTGCTGCTTTCAAATCTTTAGAACTCGCACAAAGCGTTGTTGGATGGTGACGTACAACTTCCTCGGCGTGACTCGGCCCAGAAAGAACGACGAGCGCAGAACGTTTCTCAGGCATGATTTCTTCTTCAATCACTTGTGTCATACGCAAATTTGTATCTGGCTCGATACCTTTACTTACGTGTACGAGCAATGTGGGCTCTTTTAAGGCCTTATTTAATTGACTGCAAACAATCCTCATAGCACTTGTTGGAATCGCGATAACGACCATCTGTGCGCCTTCTAAAGCTTCCTCCAATACAAGCGTTGCCCGCATTTTTGGCGAAAGCGTCATATCAGGAAGATAATGTTGATTGGTGTGCGTCGTGTTTAGCTCATCAACCACTTCGGCGTGATTTCCCCAAATAACAACATCATGCCCATTCTCGATCAAAACTAAGGCTAAACCTGTGCCCCAACTGCCAGCACCAAGCACAGCAATCTTTTGTTTTTTCGTCATTAAATTTCGCTCCTTTTATTTTCGTTGTCTTGCGATTAGTCGAATTGGTGTGCCATCAAACGGGAAGGCTTCGCGAATTCGATTTTCTAAGAAACGTTCGTAAGAGAAATGCATCATTTCGGGTTCATTGACAAAGACTACAAACGTTGGTGGTCTTACTGCAACCTGCGTGGTGTAATAAATCTTCAGACGCTTACCTTTATCCATTGGTGATGGGTTCATCGCCACAGCATCCATGATAACATCGTTTAAGAGACTGGATTGCACGCGCAAGGAATGGTTATTGCTGATATCATTAATCATTGGGAATAGGTTCGTCAGGCGTTGTTTCGTTACCGCCGACACGAAAACAATCGGTGCGTAAGATAAGAATAAGAACTGTTCACGAATATCCTGAATAAACGCGTTCATCGTCTTCTCGTCTTTTTCAATTGCATCCCATTTGTTGACAACGACCAAAATACCGCGTCCTGCTTCGTGTGCATAGCCTGCAATTCGTTTATCTTGCTCGCGAATTCCTTCTTCGGCATTTAGCACGACTAAAACAACGTCGCTTCGTTCAATCGCTCGCATCGCACGTAAAACACTATATTTCTCCGTGGATTCATAGACTTTCCCACGTTTACGCATACCCGCTGTATCGATCATGACGTATTCTTGTCCCTCAAATTCATACGGGGTATCAATCGCATCACGCGTCGTTCCAGCAACATCAGAGACAATCACTCGTTGCTCGCCTAAAAGAGCGTTCAAAATAGATGATTTCCCGACATTTGGACGACCAATAAGAGAGAATTTGATGACATTTTCATCGTATTCTTCTTCATCAAGCTCTGGGAACTTCTTGAATACTTCATCCAATAAATCACCTAGCCCTAAACCATGAGATCCTGAAATAGGAAACGGTTCGCCAAATCCTAAGGAATAGAAATCATAGATTTGATCGCGCATTTCTGGATTATCGACTTTATTAATCGCTAAAACAATCGGTTTTTTTGACCGATACAAAATTTTGGCCACTTGCTCATCAGCATCCGTGACACCTTCACGACCATTTGTAATAAAAATAATGACATCTGCTTCATCGATCGCGATTTCTGCCTGCGCTTTAATTTGCGCTAAAAATGGCTCATCTCCTAAATCGATTCCACCTGTATCTATAATATTAAAATCACGTCCAAGCCAATCAGCCGAATTATAAATCCGGTCCCGTGTGACACCTGGAATATCCTCCACAATCGAGACACGTTCGCCAACGATGCGGTTGAAAATAGTGGATTTGCCGACGTTCGGACGACCGACAATTGCTACTACTGGTTTAACCATTATTTCACCTTCTTTTTCTTTAAATTACTTAAGACTTTCTTTAGTTTAACAGTAAACGCATCCAGTATCAACTTAAATTTCACAAATAAAAAACGGGGAGCCAGTAACACGTAAACAATACGTGGTATTGGCTTCCCGCTCTGGCGGATAAAAAAGTTTGATAATGATTCGCTTATTTATCGTCGGTCGTTTTTAGATTTTTTAGTTTGTCACCAATTAAGTCACCTAGTTGGAAACCAGTGTTTTCTTCTGGCAGCTCATAATCGGTTACTTCCGCAGGCGCTTCTGTTAGCTCTTTAATGCTAAGCGACAAGCGTTTGTCTGCTTCGTTGACGTCGAGTACTTTCACTTCGATCTCTTGACCTTCTTTTAGAACTTCTTGTGGTGTACCGATATGTTGGTGAGAAATTTGCGAAATGTGAACAAGTCCTTCCACACCAGGGAAGATTTCAACAAAAGCACCAAATGTAACAAGTCGTGCTACTTTTCCTTTTAAAACGGAACCGACTGGCGCTTTTTCTGAGATATCATCCCAAGGGCCTGGTTGTGTCGCTTTAATGGATAAAGAAATACGCTCATTCGCCGGGTCTACACCGATAACTTTTACCTTCACGGATTGACCTTCTTCTAAAACATCGGATGGCGCTGCGATATGTTGATACGAGATTTGGGAAATGTGAACCAAACCATCAATACCATTCATATCCACAAATGCACCGAAGCTCGTTAGGCGTTGTACTGTACCTTCCACAACGTCACCTTCTTTGATTTCATTTAAGCGTTCTTGCTTCTTGCCGGATTTCTCTGCCTCGACAACAGCGCGGTGAGATAAAATCACGCGATTGTTCTCTGGCTCAAATTCCACTACTTTGAACGTCAATGTTTGATCTTTATACGATGCAAAGTCTTCTACGAAATGGTCTTCTACAAGCGATGCTGGCACGAATGCACGCACGCCTAAATCAACCACTAGACCGCCTTTTACAACATCGTTAACGACTGCTTCAAATACTTCTCCGGATTCAAATTTTGCTTTGATATCATCTACGGATTGAAGCGCGTCTATTTTACGTTTAGATAATACAAGTACGTCATCTTCTACTTTCAAAACGATTAAATCAAGTGTATCACCAACACTCGCAACATCAGATGCTTGCTCAATATGAACATTAGATAATTCACTGATTGGGACAACACCATCTAATTTGGAATCAGGGATACCAACATACACCTGTTTATCCTCTACACTAGTAACAGTACCAGTGACTTTGTCGCCTTCTTCAAAATTTCTAACTTCTACATCATTCAATTCTTCAGACATGTATAGCCCTCCTCTAAAAACGTTTATCGTAAGCTAGGATCTTCCTAAGATTGACTGTTCCAAGAAAAGAAAGCGCTCACCGCGCCAAAATAAGCATGAATACGACTTCAATCTAATAAGGTTAAAAAAATCCTAGTGACGAGATAAATTCTCTCTCTACTAACTTCCTACAAATGCGCTCATTTGTCAAGTTTTTTAAGTTGTTTTTGATGACTTTTTTTAAACGATCAAAAAAATAATTCGCAAGTATAGATTTTTATGATTATTGTATAGACTTAATGCTTGATTTTTGTTTGCGCTAAATCATAAATCGCGGTCGCTACTTCGGCAATGGTCATCGATGTTGTATCGAGCTCAATGGCATCTGCTGCTTTTTGCAAAGGCGAATGTTCTCTTGTGTAGTCTAGGTGATCGCGCTCCTCAATTTCCTTTTTCAGCTGTTCTAGATTGCTTGGAAACCCTTTTGATATATTTTCTTTATAACGGCGTTCGGCACGCTCATCTACACTTGCGAGTAAAAATATTTTTAGTTCTGCGTTTGGTAAAACCGCGGTACCAATGTCACGACCATCCATTACGATACCGCCTTCTTTGGCGAATACTTGTTGTCGTTTTTGTAATTCTTCACGGACAACCGGGTGGGCCGCAACCTCTGATACGTTAGCTGTTACTTCCAATGAGCGGATCACATCGGTCACATTTTCTGTACCGACGAACACTTGTTGCACCTCTCCAGGTTCAAAACGAATCGCGGTTTCAGCTAGCATATGGCCAAGCGCCACGGCGTCCCCGAGCGGAAGTTTTTGAAGTAGCGCGGCATAGGTTACTGCACGGTACATCGCTCCTGTATCAAGGTAAATATACTGTAATTCTTTCGCGACAATTTTTGCCACCGTGCTTTTTCCTGCAGCGGCAGGACCGTCAATCGCGATACAAATCTTGTTACTCATTTTCTCATTCGACTCCTTTATCTTATCTGAAATTGGTTTGGCAAATCTCTTCTTCCGCAGCAATTAAAACGGCCAATTTCATGCGTGCTTTTTTGCTATCGTAGTCTTTTCCAAGAATGACACCTTTTTTGTAAAGGTCATATGTGCTACCTTCGTAATCATAGGTTGTGTAAACATTGCCTTCTTCTGCGCTTGTGGAAATAACAATCGGAATCCCCGCAGCTAAAGCACGTTCAATTGCAGGCATCATCCGCGGCGCTACTTGGCCACGACCTACACCTTCTAAAACAATGCCATCTGCCCCAGCTTCACGCGCCGCATCAATAAATAACCCATCCGCTTCCAAGTAACATTTCACAATATAGATCGAAGGCATCGCACGTCTGATCGGATATGACTCATGCTCTACAGGCTTTTGATATAAAAAGACTTGATCGTTGTCGATGATGCCTAAATAACCAAAGCCAAAGGCGCTGAATCCTTGAATGTTGGAAGCATGTACTTTTTTGACGTATCGCGCCGCAAAAATACGTTCATTAAAAACAACCACCGTCCCTGTGTTGCGAAGTTCCTCCACACTTGCCGTATAGATGGCGTGCCGAATATTAATATACGCGTCCGTTCCAGCCTCGCCAGGCGCCCGTTGCGACCCTGTCACTACAACTGGCCTTGCATCACTAATCGCCAGATCAAGAAAGTACGCGGTCTCCTCCAACGAATCCGTTCCATGTGTTACTACGACCCCATCATATGTATCATCCTCAAAAATTTGCACTACCAAATCCTTCAGCGACAACAAATCTTGAAACGTAATGTGCATCGACGGCAACTGAAATGTCGAGAAAATATCAATCTGGATCTCCGCCGGCAATTCACATAGTGCAGCTAATTCCTGACCCGAGAGTTCTCCCGACGCCAATCTCCCCGACTCCGTTTTCGTACTTGCGATCGTTCCTCCCGTTGTAATCAAAGCTACTTTTGCCAAAAAAACACCTGCTTCCCAGAAAAAAATCGAGAAAAACGATATCGTGTCATTCTCGATTCTTCTTATTTTGTTTATTGTGGAATCGTGAGCACCGTTCCAATTGGCACATTATCGTTCGTTATTCCATTCGCTTGCTTAATCTTAGCGACATTGGCAGCGACGTTGCTGTTGCCATAAGCTTGACGCGCAATCTTATAAAGCGTATCTCCAGCCACAACTGTGTGCGAAGATTTCGCTGCTTTGGCTGCCTCTTCTTCCTTCTTCTTCGCTTCGGCCGCAATACGATCTTGCTCTGCTTTTTTCGCATTGGCCTCTTCTTGTTGTTTGCGTGTTTCTTCTGCTCTCGCTGCCGCTAGGCGCTCTTGTTCCGCTTTTTTGGCAGCTTCCTTCTGAGCGGCTTCTTCTTTTTGCTTCGCTTCGGCTTGTTCTTTCGTGGTTGTTGCTTTCTTTGCTTCCTCTTCTTTGGCTTTAGCCGCTGCTTCTTCTTTCGCTTTCTTATCAGCCGCTGCTTTTTCCTTCGCTTCCTTTACTTTCTCTTCATTGCTTGAAATATTGACCTCTTTCGGTTTCGCCGATGTCGTTTGTGCATTTTCCGTTGTCACCGTATCATCCTTGTTTGGCCCAAAGTTTAGGACGAACAAATACACACCTAAACACACGATCGGAATCAATAAAAAGAAGATAATTAATAAATTCAATATTGGATAGCGAAAAATAGCTTTCTTTGATTTGTTAGCGCGTCTGCTTTGGGAGCGTGATGGAATGGAATCAATATAATCATCGTCGTACTCTTCACCTATTTGTTTCAACTCTTGATCGTCCTCTTTACCCATGTTCTTGTCTTCTTTCTTAACCATGCGCGACCCCTCCTTCGTCCTGATATCTCATCTTCATATCCAATGCCCCAATAAAATTGAACAAGATATGAAATATTATCACAGCCATTAAGTTTTGATTACTAAATTGAAATAGTCCTGCAATAATTATACTAGTTATTGTAACATTGAACAACAGATATACTTTATTTAAATAGCGAAAATGCACAAGTACAAATAAAATGACACTTGCCCAGAAGCCAAAATAAAATTGAATAATCCCGCGGAAAATGAACTCCTCTGTGATTCCAATCAAAATACATAGTCCAAGAATGTCCAGTGGTCTCCGATCCTTAAAAATGAGCAGATTCATTCCACCGTCATCCGTCAATCGTTTGGGAAGCAAGCGATCTAGGCCAATATTGAGTCCCGCCCAAAAACAAGCAAGCAACACCGCAAAAAAGATTACCCGTAAATCATAACTCAATTCCTGCGCCCAAACAAAAATACCAGTACTGATAAAAATAATACCAATTCCGAGCACAATTAACAACCCATTTTGGAGTAAAAAAACACGTGTTATTTCTTTTTTCGACATATTCCGCATTTTGTCTACTGTATTTGCCACATATTTCCCTCATTTCAATAAATACGCGATGTATTTTTGCCAATCTTGTTGCTCTTCTATCACTTCATTATCACCATAAAAATCAGAAACCTCCATCCCACAAATGTCACAACAATTCACAGGACTCGAAAAACGCGTCGTCTCCTCAAAATAATGCCGAACAAACTGACGTCGACACGTAATTCCTTTCATAAAATTCAAGAAAGTGTAAAGATTTTCTCGTTTCCATCGCTTCCGAAACTGGATTTTTTCTTTGATCTGATTCGGTGTAAATCCAAGCTCCCTATAAAATTCTAAAAAACGGCGCTCCGTCACTGGCAATTGCTCCGTCAAAGCTGGGCTTAAATGCACCAACTCTTCTTCAGGCAAATCACGATCTTGCAATTGCAACTGAATTGCTTCGTCCCCGTCTGCATAAAGCAAAATCGCGACGCTCGGCTTCCCATCACGCCCTGCCCGACCAATCTCCTGCAAATACGCCTCCAAGTCTCCCGGCATATGAAAGTGAATCACATAACGAATGTCCCCTTTATCGATCCCCATTCCAAAAGCACTCGTCGCACAAATAAGATGCAACTGATTCTGGATAAACTGCTGTTGAATGGTCACCCGGTCCTCCCCACTCATATCTCCGTGGTAAAACGCCGTACGTAATCCATGCTGTTCCGCGATCTCATAAGCATAACGCTCCGCCAACTTCTTACTCGAAAAATAAATAATCCCCGGCCCTCGAAGCATCCCCGTTAGCCGCAAAAGTTGCTCCTGTTTTTCGAGCCGCGTCTCGACTTTTTGCACGTGCATCGCGATATTCGGCCGATCCACAGAATGAATCACATCCACACAATCCGTGAGGCGAAGTTGCGTTTTGATATCCATCCTCACTTTTTTTGTTGCTGTCGCTGTCAAAACAAGTGTAGCCGGTGAGCCAAGTTGTTCCCTAACGGCGCCGAGCTCCAAGTAATCCGGTCTAAAATCATGCCCCCATTGCGAAATACAGTGCGCCTCATCGACGACAAACAGACCGATTGTAAGGCTTGCAATCGCCGCCCTGATTCGTTGATTGGCTAACATTTCCGGTGATACAAAAATGAATTTATATTGACCCAAATTTCCGAGCGCTTGCTGCTTTTCCGGCAAACTTAAAAAGCTATTCAGCGCAATCACACGCTTTTCCCCGTTTGCCCGCATCCGCTCCACTTGGTCTTGCATCAAGGAAAGTAGCGGTGATACAATCAGTACAGCCCCCTTCAATAAATAACCAGATAATTGATAGCAAACCGTTTTCCCAGTCCCCGTCGGCAACATCGCAAAGCAATCATTACCGTCAAGCACGTGCGACACCACCTCACGCTGTCCTGCCCGAAATGCGCTAAATCCTAAAAACCGCTCTAACTGCTCTTCTAACTGCATGTCGCGCCACTCCTTTTTGCAATCAAAGCCAACCGAATTTGAAAATAATCGAGTTCGGGAAAAGCCTGCTTGATTTCTTTTAATGACTGCCACCCTTGTGCACCTATTCGCAAAACTGTAGCTTCATCGACCCATTCAGAAATATCAAATGCCGGAATCGTTGCTGCCATTTCTACGATATGATCCTGAATCGTGCTCCATTTTAAATGCCGAACTGTCATCATTTTATCAAATGGAATGCCTTGTTCCGCCAATTGCAATGTCTTCCTAGCTGATGTCGTCAGTCCCTCTTCCGCACTCGGCATCAAGCCCGCCAAAAGTGGAAACCCCTGATCCAATCTCCCAAACAACTGATGCAAGCCGTTCAACCAAGCAAAATAATAGTTCCACGGCTCCCTTCCAGTCAGCTCTGCCACTTGAAGCGCTGTTTTTCCGATATAATCGCCACCCGAAAAGCGTGGTACAAACAAAGAAGCATCAGCATCCATCAACCATCGTTCAAGCTCTGAGAAAAGATCCACACGAGCAACCTCTTTTGACCGCTCCGCTAAGTGAGTAGCTAACCAATACTTCACCGCTAACTGCGTCTCCTCATCCCGAACAATTGGCAAATAATGCTTCCGTTCATGCTTAAAATTACTAAAAACCTGTATCGCCAACAGCAAACGTTCAAAAAAACGATTCGTCCGATTTTGATATAAAAAGCCGTCTATGTACGGAAATTGCGTCTGAAAAGGGGACACTATACCAGGTACCAAAGCAATCCCGTCCTCCGTCACTTCGATCCAGCCCAACTCTTGCAGCCCCGCCAATCTCGCATCAAAACTCCGCTGCCTAAGTGTTGGTAAACACCCGAAAAGCGGTGTCACTTCAAACAGATGCGCATCCTGAACCGCCTGCCCCGTCCTTTTCCCCGTCACAATCGCAAAAAGAAAAGCAGGTTTTCGTTTCAGCGGAAAAGAAGCTATCACACTCAGTATATATTGATCTAACGTGTCCATCCGCCCACCTCTTTTCCATGCTTTTTATTTATTTTAACACGAAAACATTTGTTCGGCGATAGAAATGTGGAAATAAATTCGCTAACTGGACAATATTCCAAGCTCCTTTATAATAGGTACTAGAAAGAATACAAGGAGGTATCCAAATTTCATGAAATATACCATCGTTGATCAAACAACCTGTATCGCTTGCGGCGCCTGCTCCGTTCATGCTCCCGACCTATTTGACTACAATGACGAAGGTTTAGCCTACAGCATGCTCGACCAAAATAGCGGCAATACGCCCATCCCTGCACCATTCGAAAACGATGCACTTGATGCAGAACAGGCTTGTCCATCCCTATCCATAAAAATAGCGGATCACCCCTTTCAAGGCGACCCGCTAAAATATGAGCATCACTAATTATCCAAGCATTACACAACGCCGTGATGCTTTTTATCTTTGCTCACTTTCAATTTAACAATCGTATTCTTCAAAATCCATGCTCTCATTCTGCCGTAAACAAGAATGAATACCGCCCCAACGATGATTCCTTTTAATAAGTTAAACGGTACAATCGCTGTTGTCACAAGCGTCGCAATGTTCGTTCCTGCTGGTAAACCGCCGACTGTGATATAAAATGGCAATAAGATAAAGTAATTAAACAGGGACATCATTACCGTCATCGTCACCGTTCCAAGGCCTACAGCTAAAATCATCGCTTTCGTGGAACGCGTATAACGAAATACGTAGTAAATCGGTAACACAAAACAAATACCCGATAAGAAGTTCGCAAGTTCTCCGATTGGTACCCCAACAAAACTTCCTGTTACTAAATACTCCAACACATTCTTCACAAATTCAATCAAAATAATCGCGAGCGGTCCAAATAATAAGCCACCGATAATAGCAGGAATATCACTGAAATCCAACTTTAAGAATGGTGCACTTGGCAATAGCGGAAACTGGATTAACATGATGACAAATGCCACCGCTCCCAATACTGCAATACTTACAAACGCCTTTAAAGAATACTTCTTCATCAAAATCACTTCTCCTTAGATGTTCATCCTAAGAATCTGCGGTTTCCCCTCTATTCATGCAACGCTACAACGAAAAAAATCCCTCGTGAAAATAATTCGAGGGATGGTATGTGAAAATCCAAACAAGCATGGTACATTCAAATAAGACCCAGTAAGCCACTGAAAAAACAGTTGCCAAAAACGCCCAATCCAAATAGACCATTACTAGCCAATTTTTCAAGTAGGTGCGCTAAACAATAAGCGAACCAACATCTCCTCCCATCCAGACTATACTGTCGGTTTTGGAATTACACCAAATCAACCATCTCAAAAAAGAAACAGTTCGTGGACTTTAACCACCGGTCGGGAATTACACCCTGCCCCGAAGATGAACTATATTTTATTGTGTTACAGCCTCATTGTATCATAAGCTTTTCTTTGCTGTAAAGTCTAGAAAACTCAGCCCCAAGGTATTTCCGTGGAAAGCGATGCTGCAAGTTCTCGACTTTGCGTCAGACGTTTCTTCCGAGCCAAGCTTCGTTCCTTCGCATCACGGCTGATCATTCGCTCCTCATCCGATTGCGCCACAACAGTTGGGACTTCGACGGTTTTCCCGTTGTCATCAATCGCTACAAACGTCAAAAAAGAAGTCGCCGCTAAGTACCGATCCCCTGTTTTCAAGTTTTCCGCGATCACCTTTACAAAAATCTCCATCGAAGAACGGCCCGTCGAGGCAACGTAAGACTCCAAACAAACCGAGTGATCATTTTTAATCGGTTGCAAAAAGTCGACGGAATCTGTCGATGCCGTCACAATGCCAGTACGGCAATGGCGCGACGCACTGATGGAGGCTGTATCGTCAATATACGTCATCAATCGCCCGCCGAACAAGGTATTATGATTATTCGTATCGGACGGAAATACCCGACTAGTTTTAATTACCAATGAATCTTTACAAAATTTTTGCATGCGTTCTGTCACTTTTATCAAACTCCTTTATATATCTGTGGAAAGTGGTAATGTGATGATAAACGTCGAACCTATTCCCACATGGCTTTCCACTGTTATTTTACCATTATGCGCTTCCACGATGTTTTTTACAATCGACAAACCAATACCTGTTCCAGTTTTGCCACGCGTTCTTGCCTTATCGGCTTTATAGAAGCGCTCAAATAGGAATGGAATATCCGCTTCGTCAATACCGCTACCGTTATCAATGATTTTAATGACCAATTCATCGGTATGGTAATTCGCTGCTTCATGCACCTCAACCACGCCTTCATAATCTTCTCGACCGGTGTGTCTGATCGCGTTCATGATTAAGTTCACCAGCACTTGTTCCATCCGATCAGGGTCAAACGTATACTCAAGATCTGGATCATCCATCACTAGCTTCAAGGCAACATTGTTATCCTTCGCCAACACCTCGAAATTCGAAACGACCTTATCCAAAAACGGTACCATTGGCAAGCGTTGTTTCTCCAACTGCTCAAACCCAGCTTCCATCCTTGCCAAATCAAGCATATCATTGACCAAACGACCAATGCGGAGCGACTCGTCATAAATAATTTGCGCAAATTCACGCACCTCTTCATCTGTTTGAGCAACACCATCTATAATGGCCTCACTATAGCCCTGCAACATCGAAATTGGCGTCCGCAATTCATGAGACACATTATTCACAAAGTCGGTTTTCATCTTCTCTAGGCGTTTCTCCTCTGTCATATCACGAATAACCGTCACGATACTCCGAATATCATCGCCATTATACAACAACGTCAAAATCGCAACATACGTCTGATCCCCAAACACAATATCGCCCACCTGCTCCTCACGTGTTTCCAGAATATTCGTCAACATCACATCTAAATTCGGTGGAATCAACACCTTGTTCTCATTTTCGGTCGAGAAAAACCAATCATGCAAAAATTGTTCCGCAGGCGGGTTGCTCAAAATAATAGTCTTATCGATGTTAAACTTAATAACACCATCGGCCATACCGACTAGAATATTAGATAGTTGCTCCTTCTCCTGCCTCAGCGCACTAATATTATATTTCAGTTGCTGCGCCATCTTATTAAAGGCAATCCCTAAATCCCCAATTTCATCATGCGTATAGGTGGGCACCCGATTGTCAAAATTCCCCTTAGAAACAGCAATCGCAATTTTTTTCATTTCCCTGAGCGGATACGCCATCCGTGATGACAAAATAAAAGATAGAATCGAGGTCACTAAAACCGCCATAATCCCTGATATAATTAAGGTTCTCGTCACTTGCCCCGTAATTTTCAAGATATCCCCATACGACCTATATACATAGACCGTACTAATATTCCCATCCAATGTTTTAAAACGTTGCGCTCCCATATGTACCGTTTCATTATTCGAATCATTGTGAAAATTATATTCTTCGCTTACATAGCCACCTTTAGAAAGCCGTTCATTCAACTTCTTATCGTTGAATAAATGTTGGTACGCAGCATCATCTAAATGCATCGATGTCTGTTGCGATGCCACTACCTCTCCCTTTTGCTCCACAATAACTCCTGTTGAATTATCCAACAACTGAAAAGCCGATCCAATTACATCTAAACCCGTTCCAGCCTCAATTAAGTTACCAATCTGTTCTGTCGTCGCTTCAATCCCGTGAGCAATCTGTTCCGTATTTTTATCCTCATAAATAATTGCAATGAAAAATCCAGTTGCCACTAAAACACCCGTGAGCAAAAGAATAATCGTACCCCATATTTTTCCTACGATACTGTGCCAAAACTTCATGTTCATCAGCCCTTTAATCTGAATTTCCGATTCATCGTTACTTGCAAGTTTACATTTCTCTATCCCATTTTGCAAAAATAAGCGCTAAAATCAAGAAAAAGATAGGTTTTGTCACAAATTACATAACGTTAACCTATCTATCCTATATCCATATTACTCTGTTTCTGTCACTTCAAACTTATATCCCAAGCCCCAAACCGTCACAATCATCTTGGCAGCTTCTTCGGATACATCGTATAATTTCTCGCGAAGACGCTTCACGTGCGTATCAATGGTACGTAAATCGCCGAAAAATTCATAGCGCCAAACTTCTTTTAATAACGATTCCCGGTCAAATACTTTATCCGGTGATTTCGCTAAATAATATAGCAAGTCATATTCTTTTGGTGTCAAGTTTATTTCCTGACCTTCAACAATAACCCGATGCGCCTCATTATCAATTTTTAAATGTGGGAACGTAATGACATCACCTGGCACGCTTGCTGCAACTGGTTGGCTATGTTGTTGCGCGCGCCGTAATACAGCCTTGACTCGCAACACAACCTCACGAGGACTAAACGGCTTCACGATGTAATCGTCTGCACCGACCTCAAACCCTTGAACACGGTTTGCTTCCTCTCCTTTAGCGGTCAACATAACAACCGGAGTCGCTTTATATTCACGTAATTCCCGACAAACCTCAATGCCATCTTTTCCCGGCATCATCAAATCAAGCAAAATCACATCATAACTATTATCAATTGCGAGTTGCAACGCCTGATCGCCGTCACTAGCCTCTTCAATTTTATAATTCTCACGTTCGAGATACATCTTCAGTAAACGCCTGATTCGGTCTTCGTCATCCACAACGAGAATTTTAACTTGCTCACTCATAGGTAATCATCCCCTTACTCGTTTCTCTAAAAACTGAAACTTATTTCGGTATGTAATCATTATGTTTGCATATATTGCTAGTCTTTCGTACCTTTTTATTGACATTTTGTTCACATCTCTACCAACAACACAGAACAACCCCTAAAAAAAAGAAATCTATTGTCCTTGCACAAATTATACATGCTTTTTTTTATTTTAGCTATTTTTAAGCCTTCCTTTGTGAAAAAAAGTGAATGATTTACATACAATGACAACAAAAAACTAGGGATAATGGCATAGGCACCCCTAGTTTTTCATTGGAAAAAGTAAGATTATCTGTCAAAATGCACCATGGCTGTATTTTCTCTGAATCCCTAGGATATTCATCAGCAGACACTTTTATTTTTTATCACCAAACTGCGTGTAGGCTTTTAATTTTTTTACTTCGTGATGTGTCAATTCTCTGCGCTCGCCTGCATTTAAACCCTTTAAATCTAGAAAGGCGTATGCTTCACGTGACAACTTTTGCACAGGATGACCAATGGTATCAAACATTTTACGAACTTGGCGATTACGGCCTTCATGGATAATAACCTCAATGATCGCTTTTTCTTTCTTTTTATCGAATGATTGCATACGAACTTTCGCTTTCGCTGTTTTACGACCTTCCATCATCACGCCATTTTCCAATTTACGCAAGGCCTCACGCGAAGGAATTCCTTTGACACGAGCAATATACGTTTTTTCTACTTCAAACTTCGGATGCATGAGCTGGTTCGCAAAATCACCATCATTGGTCATCAATAACAACCCTGATGTATCATAATCTAGACGCCCCACTGGATACAAACGCTCTGGAATATCCGTGAAAAAGTCTGATACGACGCGTCGTTTTTTATCATCCGATACCGCCGACATAACACTGCGCGGTTTGTACAAAAGAAAGTAACGCTTGACTTCCTGCGTCAACTCGATGCCGTTCACTTCGATTTTATCTGAGTTACCGACCTTTAATCCCAGTTCGCGAACAACCTTGCCATTTACTTTTACCTTACCTTCTTCGATCATTACTTCTGCTTTTCTTCGCGATGTGATCCCTGCATTCGCAATTACTTTTTGCAATCGTTCCATCTTGCACCTCTTTTTAGCTATTCACTAATTATTATTTCATCGTCTATTTCCCAGCAAAACGGTCAAAAAACAAGTCCATTTCATCTTGGAT
Source organism: Listeria grandensis (assembly GCF_014322885.1). NCBI lineage: Bacteria > Bacillati > Bacillota > Bacilli > Caryophanales > Listeriaceae > Listeria > Listeria grandensis. The sequence continues at coordinate 451,453 of NZ_JAASUG010000002.1, forward strand.
CATTTCCTCCGAATCGACAGTATCCATCGATGGTAAGTCTTCTAGTTTATTTAATCCAAAGCAATCCAAAAACTCAGAAGTCGTCACATATAGTTTAGCACGACCGGCGCCTTCTACGCGACCTTTATCCATTATAAGGCCTTTGGCGGTCAGCGTATGAATCGGACCATCTGTTTTCACGCCACGAATATCATCGATTTCCATCCGTGTAATTGGTTGCCGATAAGCAATGATCGCAAGCGTCTCGAGCGAAGCCTGTGAAAGAGCCGTACTTCCCGGCACTTCTACCAATTTTCGCAAGTAGGCGGCATGCTCTTTTTTTGTGGCTAGTTGAAACGTTCCCGCAAGCTCTAAAAGAACAATACCACGTTCTGCCGTTTTTGCATAGCTATCGCTGAGTGTCTCCAACAAATTAAGCGCCTCAATATGACTGATTTCCATAACTTCTGTTAACTGCTTCGTGCTCAAACCCTCATCGCCTGCTGCAAAAAGCAAACTCTCAAGGATTCCTAATTTTTTATTCACGCCTCATCTTCACCTCTACTAAAAACATATAACGTCGCAAAACTCCCGGACTGTGAAACACTAATTTGGCGACGTTTCATTAACTCCAACACCGCTAAAAAAGTGACGATCAAATCATCTTTCGTCGCCGCATCAAAAAGGGCTTCGAATGCCACCCGACCATGCGCCACTTCAATCCGATCCATCACATCATTCATACGCTGATCAATCGAAATTTCTTGCTTCGTAATCCGCGTATGAAGGGGCTCCGCAAGCTTCTTACGGCGTAACATCTTGTGGAACGCACCTAACATATCATTTAACGACACGTCCAGATTAGCTTGTTTCCCAGACGTATCATACTCACCCAAATCCATCGGCGCCTTTCCAAAATAAAAATTGCGCTCTGATTCTTTTTCCTTTAACTGTTTTGCGGCCTCTTTGAAACGCTTATACTCCATCAGCTTTTCAACCAATTCATCACGGGGATCGACGGAATCATCAAACTCCTCAAAATCGATTTCAAGCTCCTGTTTTGGCAGTAACATCTTGCTCTTAATCGCTAGGAGCGTCGCTGCCATTACCAAATACTCACTCGCTACGTCGAGCTCCATTTCCTTCATCAAATGGATGTATTCCAAATACTGATCTGTAATATCCGCCATTGGAATATCGTAAATATCAATTTCCAATTGTTGAATCAGCTGGAGGAGCAAATCAAGCGGCCCCTCAAACGCCTCTACCTTAAAATTAATTCCAGTCATGCATAGCCCACCTTAATGAAGCGGTAAATCCAGTTGTACTAGATTTTCATACGTTTCTCGAGCAACGACGAGTTTATCTTGCCCATTCTCCACAAATACAACAGCTGCACGAGGAATTCGATTATAATTATTCGCCATCGAATAACCATAAGCTCCTGTACAAAATACTGCCAAAAGCTCGCCTGCATCCGATTTTGGGAGCGGTAAATCCCAGATTAGCATATCCCCAGACTCACAACATTTCCCAGCGATAGATACCGTTTCCTCTGGTTCTTCTAACGGCCGTGCTGCGATGACAGCATCATATTTCGCTTCATATAAAGAAGGACGGATATTATCAGACATCCCACCATCCACCGCGACATAGCTACGAATATCTGGTACTTCTTTACGCGAGCCGATCGTATAAAGCGTCGTACCCGCCTCACCAACAAGCGAGCGCCCAGGCTCAATCCAAATCTCCGGCATGTCTAAATTGTTTGCCATCGCAACCTCGCGCACATCCGCAATAATCTCGCGCACATATTGCGACGGCGGCAACGGTTGATCATCCGCCGTATAACGCACACCAAAACCACCACCAAGGTTTAGCACTTCCGCATGGAAATCCAGCTCCGTACGCCACACAACCAATTGCTCCATAATCCGATGCGCCGCTAGTTTAAACCCAGTCGTTTCAAAAATTTGCGATCCGATATGACAATGCAGACCGATTAACTGGAACGCATCTATTGCCATCACGCGCTTAATCGCGTCCTCAGCCTGTCCATTCGTTAAACCAAATCCGAATTTAGAATCATCTTGCCCTGTTAAAATATAATCATGCGTATGCGCCTCGATCCCAGGTGTTACCCGAATCAAAACCGCTACCGACGCCTGTTTCTCCGCCAACACTTCCGCTAATAACTCAATCTCATAAAAATTATCAATCACGATACAGCCGATGCCATAATCAATCGCCATTTCGAGTTCCTGTTTCGTCTTATTATTCCCATGAAAATGAACCCGCTCCGCTGGAAAACCAGCCTGCATCGCCGTGTATAATTCGCCACCAGAAACAACATCTAGCGACAACCCCTCTTCATGCATTAATTGATAAATCGCAACCGCCGAAAAAGCTTTACTGGCATAGGCTACTTGCGCCTTCACACCTAGCTCTTCAAACGTTTTCTTAAATCCACGGGCACGTTCTTTGATCAACGCAACGTCATATACATAAAGCGGGGTACCATATTTTTGCGCCAGCTTCAGAGTGTCCACCCCTCCAATTTCTAGATGTCCAACTTCATTCACTCGCATTGTCCCAAATGATTCAAACGCCACGTCAATCCCACCTTTACTCCATTTATTTTATCGAAAGTTCTTTTATATAGTAGCATACAAGCCTACCACGGGACAATAGGCAACCGTATGTTTTCCAAACAAATTTAGGCTATGTACACAAAAAAAGAGCCCGATGCAAAATGTTATGCGTATTGCACCAGACCCATTTTTACTTTTATTTCACATTTTCAACAAGTGCTTTTACATACGTTAAGAAAGTTTCTTTTACGTGCTCCGTTGTTTCGATCACTTCTTCATGGCTTAGTGGCTGGTCAAGAATGCCTGCCGCCATGTTCGTGATACAAGAAATGCCGAGACACCGCATGCCGCAATGATTGGCAACGATCACTTCAGAAACCGTTGACATCCCAACAGCGTCCGCACCCAGTGTACGCATCATTCGAATCTCTGCTGGCGTCTCATACGTTGGTCCCGTGAATCCTGCGTAAACACCTTCACGCACTTCAAGCTCCAAATCCTGGGCCAAAAGACGCGCTTGCTGACGCAAATCTAGGCGGTACGCATCCGACATATCCGGGAAACGCGGACCAAAATGTTCGTCATTTTGCCCGATGAGCGGGCTCGTCCCGGTGAAGTTAATATGATCTGAAATCAGCATCAAATCACCCGCAGAAAACAGCTCATTCACTCCACCCGCAGCATTAGTCACGATCAATATCTCGACGCCCAGCTCCTTCATCACGCGAACAGGAAACGTCACGTCTTGCATCGAATACCCTTCATAAAAATGGAATCGCCCTTGCATGGCAACAACCTCTTGTCCCTCAAGCCTTCCAAATACGAATTGTCCCGCATGCCCTTCAACCGTCGAAACTGGGAAATAAGGAACATCCTTATATTTCATGATTGTTGGCTCTAAGATCTCGTCTGCTAAAACACCAAGTCCTGACCCTAAAATCAATCCAATACGAGGCTTTCCATTGTATGTTTCCCTAATCTTTTTGACCGCTTCCATTACTTTCGTGTAATTCATTTTCCTAATCGCTCCTTCTTTCTTCACTAAAAATTCACGTCAAGCGCGTGGATGATATTGCTTATACACATCCTTCAAACGTGCTTTTGATACATGCGTATAAATCTGTGTCGTCGAAATATCGGCGTGACCGAGCAGTTCTTGCACCGACCGTAAATCTGCTCCATTCTCCAGTAAATGCGTGGCAAATGAATGGCGTAACGTATGTGGCGTAATCGGCTTATCGATACCAGCCTTAGCTGCAATCTGCTTCAAGTTTTTCCAAAAACCCTGACGTGTCATTCCGCGACCATGATGATTCAAAAATACAAAATCGTTGCGATCCGACGCACGACGCAATCTAGGCCGACCAAACTCCAAATAACGTTCCAAAACCGATGTCGCTGTTTTACCAAGTGGAATAATTCGCTCCTTTTCACCCTTGCCAATCGTTTGAATAAATCCCATTTGCAAATGTAAATCATCCATCTGAAGCCGCACTAATTCCGTTACCCGAAGCCCCGTCGCATACAATACCTCAAGCATCGCCTGATCACGCATGCCAAGTGGTTTCGCTCCATCTGGTGCCTCCAGCAATTTCTCCACATCATCCAAATTTAAAATCTTCGGTAACGCCTGTGCCTGTTTCGGTGTTTCAACCTGAATCATCGGATCCCGATCCGCCAGTTTTTCATGCAATAGAAAATGAAAAAAAGATCGCAAAGAAGCCATGTAGCGCGCAATCGTTCTCGGTGACTTGCCCTCTAATTTCGCAAAAGTCATAAAGCTCACAATATGTATCCGTTCCACGTCCCGAATCGCTATCTGCCCTTCTTCCTCTGCCAAATACCGCGCAAAAAAACGCAAATCCCGTTCATAAGCCACGAGCGTATTGGCCGACAAACCTTTCTCCACCTGCAAAAAATGCAGAAAATCCAGTATCAAATCATCCATAAATAATCCCCTCATTCGTCCAAAAAAGCTTTTCTTCGCTCCCTGAACTTTCGCGTTACCTCGTTGCCTCCTCAGTATACCAAAAAGCACCCAAATACGAAAGAAAAAAAGAGCCCGAATACATCAGGCCCTTCCAACACTACTCTGCTTTCTTCAACTTGCCTTTGCACACCGTACAGATACCTTGAAACGTCAGACGGTGATCCTTCACTAAGAAATCCCACTTCTGCTCCACAATTTTCTCCACATCGTCAAGCAAATCTTCCTGAATCTCTTCTACCGAGCCACATTCCAAGCAAACTAAATGATGATGAAAATGTTTCGCGCCTTCTTTGCGAAGATCATAACGCGCTACACCATCGCCAAAATTAATTTTATCAACAACGCGCAACTCTGTTAAAAGTTCCAACGTCCGATAAACGGTCGCTAATCCAATTTCTGGAGCGATGTCTTTCACGCGCAAATAAACATCCTCCGCGCTCAAATGATCTTTCTCATTTTCTAATAAAACACGTACGGTAGCTTCACGTTGTGGCGTTAATTTATAACTTGCTTCATGCAACTGAGATTTAATCCGTTGAATACGGCCTTCCATTTTACGCCCTCCCTCGGTAACAAACAATCCGTCTTAGGTTAGTAGTTTATAATAATTCTAAATAAAAATCAAGTCTACATACTCGCTCTTTACTACACTAAAACAATTGGAACAAGTGGTTTTTATATCTATTCAAAGATAGCATAAAAATGATGAAAAGTCCATCTGGATTATCAATTAGGTTGAAAGTACGGTTTTTCTTTATAATTATTATCATTTAGCTTTTGCAAGTAGATATAAGAAATACGGCGCCCCGATCACGGCGACGACAATTCCCGCAAAAATTTCAGATGGCTGCACGATGATTCGACCAATCGTATCTGCAACAAGAAGAAGTAACGCGCCAACTAGTGCTGAGATCGGTAGCACCCATTTATGCCCACTACCGACAAGTCTTCTCGCAATATGTGGACCAATCAAACCAATAAAGGCGATACCCCCGCTGACCGAAACACAAGCCGCAGCAAGTGCCACCGCAACTACAAGGAGAATAGCCTTTTCTTTTTCCGTTTTCACACCAAGCCCGGTCGCTACTTGGTCTCCAAAACCGAGAATATCAAGCGTTTTTACTTTAAATATGGCTACCGTCACTAAAATAAGGAGCCACGGCAACAAGGCAAAAACATATTGCCAATTACTAGCCCAGATATTCCCTGCCAACCATTCTGCAACAACTTGATAATTCTCTGGATCAAGGCGGATCGTTAAAAGCGTCATCAGCGCTGCGACCGCAGCCGAAACTGCCACACCCGTCAAAACAAGCCGATTCGGTAATAACCCTTCTTGTCGGCTATACGATAAACCATACACCACAAAAGCGGTGAGGATCGCACCTGTAAAACCAACGAACGGCATAAACATGACAGGCACATCTAGCGTGGATGGGAAATAGGAAATATATAGCATAACAGCCAACCCAGCACCATTGTTAATGCCAAGTATTCCTGGATCCGCCAAACTATTCTGTGACACAGCTTGTAAAAGCGCTCCTGAAATCGCAAGTCCAGCACCAACGAGTACAGCGACGACAATACGCGGCAAACGAAACTGCGAAATAATCAGTGTATCCTGCGCGGAACCTTGTCCGAATAGCGTTTTGATAACATCGACAAATGGAATTTTCGAAAAACCAGCGTTAACACTGTAGATAAACGTACCAACCAGCAAGATAGCGAGGGTAATCAAAATCAGCCAGCGTTTGCGTGTAACTTTTTGTTCTGCGGTGGAACCCATCATCACAGACTCCTCCTTTCTTTACGCGCCACATAAAGGAAGAAAGGCACACCAATAAGGGCAAAAATAACACTAATCGGCGTCTCATAAGGCGGGTTCACCATTCGCGCACCGATATCCGCATACAGCGTCAACAGCGCACCAATAATGGCCGAGCACGGAATAATCCAACGATAATCCACACCCACCATATAGCGCACCAAATGTGGTACGATCAGACCGATAAACCCGACCGGACCCACGACAGAAACCGCCAACCCCGCCAAAATTAACACAACAAACATCGATAGCAATTTGGTCCGCGTCGTATTTTGTCCTAACCCGATTGCGATATCGTCTCCTAGGCTAAGAATAGTCACCGACTTGCTCAGTAGCATCGCCATGATAAGTGCCCCGATCAACCACGGCCAGACAACGACAATTTGTGACCATTTCACACCAGCAACACCACCAGCAAACCAAAATGCCAAATCTTGACTCAGTTTAAAATAAATCGCAATCCCTTCACTAAGCGCTGTGAGCAGCGACGCCACAGCAGCACCAGCCAAAACAAGCCGCGTCGGAGATAAACCGCCTTTAACAAGCGCACTTACACCGAAAACAAGGACACAGCCAAGCGCGGCGCCGACGAATGAAAAGAAAATCAAATAATTGTAACTCAGTCCTGGCAAGAACGCAAAACAGACAGCAATCATAAACGCCGATCCTGCATTGAGCCCAAGCAAACCACTGTCCGCCAATGGATTTCGGGTCATTCCCTGCATCACCGCACCGGCTACTGCGAAAGCCGCACCAACCATCATGTCCGCAAGCACACGTGGCACACGAAGCTCCCAAATAATTTGATGCGTTGTTAATGCCTTGTTGTAATGAAATAACGCGTCCCATACCGTTCCCAAATCAATATCTGCCGCACCAACCGCGATACCAATAAAAGCAGAGATAATGAGGACCACAATACCTACTGTCAAAATCACTGTTGCCATCACCGGCCGCGTTTTCAATTGGGAAAGCTCCTTTGTTTTCATCGCCCGAATCCCCCATCATTCTATGTACGTGACCCAAAACACGTGGATCACCATTCTAATATTAGTTATTACCATCTAAAATCTTATTCACGACCAAATCCATCTGCCCTTCGACGGCAATTGGATCATAATTATACATGTCATCGAAATCCATTGTGAAAATATGTTTTGCCTTGTACGCCGGCAAGTCTTTCCAAATGCTCGACGCCTCCATTCCATCAAGTGCACCATTACGGCTATCGCCATGCTTAAACCGTGTGACAAACATATAGTCCGCCGCAAAATCAGGCAACACCTCTAACGAAATCTGTTTATAGCCATCACCCTTGATGACCTCATCTTGAATTTTCTTCGGCGCTTTTAATTGTAATGCGTTATAAAGAACTTGTCCACCCCGACCCCAATTATCGCCGAAAACGTAGAAATTTTTATCGTCCCCTTCATACAAACCAACCGTGGTGTCTGGGCCAACTACATCCGCTATTTTCGCTCGCGCTTTTGCCGCCTTCTGATCAAAATCCGCCAGCCAATCTTTCGCTTGCTGCTCTTTTCCAACAATTTCAGCAATCGCCGTCAACTCGTCCTGTACATTTTTATACGTATTATACGGAATCAAAATCGTTGGCGCTATTTTTTTCATTTGATTATATTGATCTTCTCCCGAAACGATGATTAAATCCGGTTGCAGTTCCGCTACTTTTTCCGCCGAAGCCGGATCACCAATGTCCTCCACACCTTTTTTATATGGGTCTAAATACGGATTTTGCAAAACAAAAGAAGTCGCTCCAATTGGTTTCACACCAAGCGCTGCGAGCGATCCCATATATTCTGTCACCACTATTTTTTTCGGATCATCAGGTATTTCTACCGTTCTTCCATTCGGCATTTTATATGTATGCGTTCCCGATTGCCCCTCCGCTTTTTCGTCACTGCCACACGCCACTAACATGACCGCCATAACAGTAGTCAACATTAAAAATAATACTCTCTTCATTGCCTCACTCCTCTTTAATTGATAATGATTATCAATATCAATTGAAATTATAGCAAGACTCCTTTCAAAAAGCAATATTTTTTAGAAAAACAGGGATTTGCCACCCTTAGCTATTGCAACTTAGAGCAAAAAAAACTATACTAGGTATGAGAATGATTATCAATCGCGAAAATATAAGGAGCGATGTTTATGAATAATTTAGAAACAGACAATTTGCAAATCTCATACGACAAGCGTGTCATTGTAGACGCTTTAAATATTGAAATACCGAAAGGCAAAATTACCGCTTTAGTCGGGGCCAATGGTTCAGGAAAATCGACCATCTTAAAAACGATGTCTCGCCTGATGAAACCATCGAAAGGCAATGTATTTCTGGACGGCAAGGCCATTCACCGCCAGTCGACTAAGGAAGTCGCCAAACAACTCGCGATTTTACCTCAAAACCCAACAGCACCAGAAGGTTTAACCGTAACAGAACTCGTTTCTTACGGCCGATCTCCACACCAAGGTGGTTTCAAATCCATGTCAACGAAAGACCGTGACATGATTCAGTGGGCCATTCGTGTAACTAGCCTAAACGATTTTGCAGACCGCTCCCTCGACAGCCTTTCCGGTGGGCAAAAACAGCGCGCTTGGATTGCAATGGCCCTTGCACAAGAAACCGATATTCTATTCCTTGACGAACCGACGACATTTCTTGATATGACCCATCAACTCGAAGTTCTGATGTTGCTGAAACAGTTGAATTTACAAGAAAATCGTACCATTGTCATGGTGGTGCATGATTTAAACCACGCTTCTCGTTTTGCCGATCACATGATTGCCATCCGGTCCGGCCAAGTTATCTCCGAGGGTGCACCCGTAAACGTTATGACCGAACAAACATTAGAAGACGTTTTTGGCATCAAGGCAGATATTATGCTCGATCCACGAACCGGCGTCCCACTCTGCCTACCGTACGAAACATGTCAAGCATGTGAAATCAGACAAGTCGCAACCAAGTTAGCAGGTGAAGTGGTTGTCAAACTTGTATGATGTCACCATTATTGGAGCCGGTCCCGTCGGCTTATTCACGACCTTTTACAGCGGTTTACGTTCCCTAAAAACGAAGATTATCGATGCTGAACCTGCAGTCGGCGGTAAAATCCGCTACTTCTATCCCGAGAAAATCATCCGCGACATTGGTGGTATTCCAGAAATTGAAGGACAAGAACTTGTGAAAAACTTGCATGCCCAAGCAAACACATTTCAGCCAACTATCGTGTGCGACGAACGAATCATCGCACTACACAAACAAACCGATGGAACATTCGAACTCGTCGCAGAAAATGGCAACAAGCATCGCAGCAAAACGATCATTATCGCAGCGGGAAGCGGTACGTACGAAGTAAACCGACTTGAAGTATCCGGAAGTGAAACCTATACAAACAATCTGTTTTACGACATTAAAGATCTTGCAAGCTTTCGAAATAAAACCGTCATCGTATCAGGCGGTGGTAATGCCGCTATCGACTGGGCACAATCACTTGAACCAATTGCTAAAGAAGTCCACCTCGTCTATCGCGGCGAGAATTTCAAAGGACACGAAGAACGCGTGAAAGAAATGCATGCATCTAGTATTTTTGTTCATGTCAATCACGAAATCACTGCTTTACAAGGTGGCACCAACAGCCTACAAAGCTGCATCATCCATTGTAACAAAAATGGTAGCACCACCAAGATCGCGACAGATGCCATCGTTGTCAATCACGGCGTAAAAGTTGACCTAGGTTCCATGCTTGATTGGGGATTTGATATTTCTGATTACGGCATCCTTGTTAATCAAGAAATGGAAACTAGCGTACCTGGAATTTATGCATGTGGCGATATTTGCACATATCCGCGCAAGATGCGTATCATCGCCGCTGGTTTACACGAAGGCCCCATCGCACTCAATAGCGCTAAAAACTATCTCGATCCTGAAGCCGACCATGTTGCCATGATCAGCACCCACCATGAAAGTTTCAACTAATATAATAAAAACAAGGCTCGTAACTTCTCTATTCCTCAGAGAACTGCGAGCCTTTTCCTAATTTATTTTGAGGATATCTCTTGCTTTTTAGCCTCACACGCTACTTTGAAATTCTTCCAACTACCGAAATAATAACGCACTAATCGGTAATCTTTAAACTCGCTCATTATTGGGAATCTACGTATAATTCGCTCCATTTCCAAAATATCCAAAATCAGCTTCTCTTTTATCTCCACACCATCTGCTTCCCTCGCAAATTTCGTAAGACCAGCTCGTTCCAGAAACGCCTCCCAAGAATCATAATACTCCATCACAGACATATATAGCGGAAACTCACGCGGTCCACTTACAGGCGGACGACCAAGTTCCACAGAAATACGCTTCACCTCTGCAATCAAATACTCTTCCTTAAAAAATCGCTTCGGTTCATTTTCCAATCCAGCCGCTTTAAGCGCATCTGGCCATGAGCCAAAAAGTTGTCTTGCTTTTTCAAAATGATTGTACATGCTCCGTCTTGGCACACGCCCCTGTTCTTGCGCCAATTGTTGCAATTCCGCAATAATCTGTTCTTTTGTCACAACACTATCGACCATCCATTGTTCCCCTTCTCCTGTGTAATAACTTCATTTGGTATACCATTATGTTGTATCATAAAAAAAGCGACTTAACAACTGAAAAAATTACCAATTCAAAAAAAACAAACCCAACCAAACACAGTCAGGTTTGCCTTCCACCATATTCAGGCTTTATCTACCATTCCTCGCTCAACAATGGCCATCATATTTTTAAACTTATCCGCAAGTGGCTGCATATCTTCCATTGTCGCATTCGGGTGCCGCTGCATGTAATCCGTCGCCATCTTAATCGTATAATCAAACAGCCCCTGCACAACATCGCGTGCATCCTCATAGGACACATCCTCCCGCAATGTTACTTTCTCAAAAACCTGGTTCACATACACCTCTTGCACCTGCATCAATTCCGCATAATACGCACGCAACCGTTCTGCAAGCACTGCCGGAGGATTAGCATAAGACTGCATAATCAATTGGAAAACCGCCGGATACTTTCTGCTAAAGCTCAACTTTTGCTTCGTTGACCAAATCGCTCCCTGGACAAAATCCCCTTTAGGCATTTCTTCCATCGACACTTCCCGCATCGCTAAGTCCATCGAATACGTAACAGCCGCCGTGTACAATTTCTCCTTTGAGCCAAAATAGTGGAAAATCAAGCCTTTCGAAACACCTGCAGCATCACAGATCTGATTCGTACTCGCCGCCTTATAGCCATGCTCCGCAAATTCCCGCACCGCCACCTGCAAAATTTTATCTCGCTTGTCCTCCATCACACTTTCAAATCCTTTTTCCGATACAGCACAAAGGTCAACATGGCAAAAGCCGCGATCGCAATGAGTGAAATCCACACATTCACGCCTTCCATCGATGTATGCAGTAGATCAGATGGTATCGCAAAATTAATTGGCGAGAAATACTTGAAGAATTCCACCGTATCATTGAGCCCTGAAAGAATGCCTAAAATATACGTAATGAAAACAAGTGCCAAGGCCACAGGTGTTGCCTGTTTCGCCGAGTGGACAATCGCTGAAAAGCAAAAACCAGCACTCATAAACAATAACGCCACAAGCAATTCACCCGAGAAAATCCGTACCAGTGACTGTACTAAATCCCCCGTATTGGCACCATCTTGCTTCAAGAAAATCACCAAAATTGTCGAAATCACGAATGTAATCACCCAAAAAGCAACAAACGAAATCACGTTTCCAACCATTTTCCAAGCCACAAGTTCCGAACGTGTTATTGGTTGCGCGTATAAGAACTCAATCGTTCCATCTGTCTCCTCTTTCACCAACGCTTGCGCTCCAATCATAGCCGCATACACACACGCTGCAATAAAAATATACTGAAACACATACGCAAAATAAGCATCGATTTTCGTCAAATCTGCCATCGAGCTGATGTGCAAAACACTCATCATTTCCTTTGGTAAAGCGTTCATTTTCGTGTTGACTAACTCCTGCATCCCACTTGACTGCATACTAGGAAAGAACGCCATGAAAACGCCAAGTACAAGCGCCACAACCGCCGACCAGACTAGTAAACTTTTAAAATGAGTCTTCCATTCAATTTTTAAAATGTTCATTTCGTCGTTCCTCCTTCATAGAGCGTCAAGAATTTATCCTCTAACTCTTGGTTTGTGATCGATAAATCTTTAATTCCTTCCGCGCCAAGAATCGGTAATACGGTTTGTACATTCCCATCAAACGTGAGTCGCGCCGTCGTTTCTGTCGTTTCCACAACTTTCGCGCCCGCATTCACAAGTTCAGTGACCGGTAGTGCATCACCCTTCAAAATAATCACTTTCCCAGACATTTCTTGATCCGCAATATTTTCTAGCGCAACGATTTCACCGCCACGAATAAATGCCGCTCGTGTGCTGTACTCCTGAATTTCGCGCAAGTTATGACTCGATAAAAAGATAGTCATACCGTCTTCCTGGTTTTGCCGTGTCATTTCTTTAAATAAATGATGCTGCATGAGCGGATCTAGCCCATTCGTCGGTTCATCTAAAATAAGCAATTTCGGTTTGGTTATCAGTCCGGCCACAATCGCGACCTTCTTCTTATTCCCAAGGGACATATCTCCGAATCGCTTATGCGGGTCAATATCAAACATCTCATAGTAACGCTTCATCTGAATGGATGCTTGGTCAATATGGTGAAACTTCGCTGCAAAGCCAATAATATCATTCGCTGTCATCTGTGGATAATAACGCACTTCACTCGGCACATATCCCACCATTTTCTTAATCGCTGCCGATTCCTTCACAATATCCTTCCCGAGAACTGCGCCGCTGCCTCTGGAAGCATAAATAAAATTGAGTAGTAGCTTGATCGTTGTCGATTTACCGGCTCCGTTTGGTCCGATAAATCCGAATAATTCTCCTTCCTCTACGGTCAGATTTACACCTTCAATGGCCCGTTTTTTATGATAGAATTTCGTCAAATCATTCATCTCTATTGCCTTCATTTTCGACCCCTCCAATTCACAATTGACCATCTAGTCAAAGTGATTATACATCCGTTTGACCAAGTAGTCAATCAATAACTATTCTCTGTGTCTAGACAAAGCAAAACGCATCGAGAAATTCCCGACGCGTCCCCTTTGTTTATTCTGTACGAAAATCACCGTAACTAAAATGCCATTGCGTTCCAAATTTATCGCCAAGCATCCCGTATCCCTTACTCCAAAACGTTTCTGCTAACGGCATATAAATTTTGCTATCCTTTTCAAACTTCGAAAAAATAGCTTTTAAATCTTCTAAGTTATCGCTTTCCAACACAATACTCACGTTATCACCAGCCGTCGCTGGAAGCCCATCTGGCATGTCAGACATCATCACGCGCAGACCTCTCACATCAATCTCGCTATACATGATCCTGTCTGCGTTCGCCGCACTCTCCTCACTAGCATTTGGGCTCGTTGGAGGTGCCTCACCATATGTCGCTACGCCTTTTGGTGTCACCTCAAAAATTTCCGCATAATAATCCAAAGCCTCCCGACAATTCCCCGTAAAATGTAGAAAAATAGCTGTCATCTCACTCAACTTCCTTTCCATTCGTTTATTTTGTTGCTATAAGTAACTGCCAATACTGCACAGCGTACACCGTTTTTGCATCACAAATGACTTTTTCTTCTATTAATTGTAGCGCTTCGTCCAAGGTGACTTCCACAATGTTCACAAACTCATCCTCGTCTGCTTGAAGTGGGTTTACCTGTTTTTGCAAATCTCCCGCAAGATAGATATGTAATAATTCATCCGCGAAACCTGGAGACGTGTAAAAAGATACTAGGTGCGTTAAATCATCTGTCTTATATCCCGTTTCTTCCTCTAATTCGCGCCCAGCAGTCCATTTAGGATCCTCATTTGGCTCTATTTTCCCAGCAGGAATTTCAACAATTGTATTTTCTAATGGCTTACGATATTGTTCCACCATGATCATTTTATTGTCCGGTGTAATCGCGATAACCGCGACAGCCCCAGGATGCTTCACAATTTCACGCTTACTCGTTGCACCATTTGGCAACACCACGTCATCCACCACAACTTTGATAATTTTACCGTCAAAAATAGTCTCACTTTTTATTGTCTTTTCTTCCAATGAATCCATGCTACCACTCCATTCTCAAGTCTTTTTCACCATTATACCATAACGTAGACTGAGGGGAATTTACATCGCACGACTGATAACATCTTTTCCGGCAATATGGTATGATATACTCAAATCAGTTAGCCGTTTCCAATGATTTTCTAATGAACAATTTTTACAAATACTTAATCCTTAAAAAAATAAGGAAGCCTAAGGAGAAGATAGACATGGTAGTTTTTAAAAAATTTATGGCCTTCACCGGCTCAATCGTTTTAACACTTATTTTGTTCGGCATCTTGGCAAGCATCTTTGTGAACAACTGGTTGCTTATTAGCGTAGTGACACTCGTTGTTGCCGCCGTCCTGTTCTTCTTTTCTGCAAAAGCGGGAGATAAAGCGCATGCTATACAAACCGGGCTGACGAAAAAAGAGTACAAATACATTCGCGTGAACCTAGAAGAATCGCGTGCTAAAATACTTCGTCTGCAAAAGATAACTGCGGCACACCGTACGTTATTCACCTTCCAAGAACGCGACAAAACACTGCTACTTACAAAACGAATTTACGGTATTGTGAAAGAAGAACCAAAACGCTTTTACGATGCAGAGGATTTCTTCTTTTCCCACTTGGACTCTTTAGTTGAGCTAACAGAAAAATATGCTTTCTTAAACAGTCAACCTGTAAAAGACAAGAAGATCTACCAAACCCTCTCAGACACACGTGCGCTCTTGAACGATCTAAGCCGCGTCATCGAGAAGGACCTGTTTGCACTTCTTAATAAAGACGTATCAAGCCTTGATTTCGAACTAGAAGTTGCGAAGAACTCGATCTCCAAACAGGAAAAGAAATTTGAAAGGAGAACACCCAAATGACCGAGAACCAAAAGCCTAACGAACCTGAATTAGAAACAAAAGAAACACCAACATATGATCAACCGAAAGCCGAGGTTATCGATGCCAATTTCAATAAGACATTGGATGACCTACTCGCCGATCCTTTTGGCACCAACGGATCACAAACGGTACAAGAAATCGTAAATAATGAGACTGACAAAGCACCGCGCCTTGTAGATATGTTACCTGAGGCTAACCGCCGTCAAGCGGTTGAACTCGCTAAACAAATCGAACCTGGTAATCAAGCCGCAATCCTCGGATATGGTGCACCAGCTCAAGCCAAATTACATGACTTCTCGCATTCGATGCTAAACCAAGTTCAAAAGCAAGATGTTGGTCCTATCGGCGAAATTATTAGCGATCTGATGTTCCGTTTACAAGAAGCTGACCCAGACGAACTTGCCGCGCGCAACAAGAACGTTTTTACAAAGATGTTCTCGCGTGTGAAACAATCCATCAATGAAATCACATCCAAATATCAAAAAATGGGCACACAAATCGATCGTATTGCCCTCAAATTAGAACATGCAAAAAAACGCTTAATGGAAGACAACTCCTTCTTAGAACAACTTTACGACAAGAACAAAGATTACTTCCAAGCCTTAAATATTTACATTGCAGCCGGTGAATTAAAACAGGAAGAAATCAATACAAAACTACTTCCAGAACTACGTAAAAAGGCCGAACAATCCGGTGATCAAATGGATTTCCAAGAAGTAAACGACCTAACACAATTTGCAGACCGCTTAGAAAAACGCGTCCACGACTTGAAACTTAGCCGACAAATCACTATTCAACAAGCACCACAAATTCGTCTTATCCAAAACACAAACCAAGTGCTCGCTGAAAAAATCCAATCATCCATCATGACGGCTATTCCGCTTTGGAAAAACCAAGTAGCAATCGCGCTTACACTACTACGACAACAACAAGCAGCAGAAGCACAGCGCCAAGTATCTGAAACAACAAACGAGCTTCTCAAACGCAATGCCGATATGCTTAAGACAAACGCAATCGAAACAGCACGTGAAAACGAAAGAGGAATCGTAGATATCGAAACATTAAAAGAGACCCAATCAAGTTTAATCGAGACATTACAAGAAACATTGAAAATCCAACAAGAAGGCCGTGCTAAACGCGCCGTAGCAGAAAAAGAACTCATAACCATGGAACAAGAACTCAAAGACCGCTTACTAGAAATGAAATAAAAGAAAAGAGGATAAGACGCTGACTCAAAATCAACGCCTTATCCTCTTATTTTTGGTGTACTCTGACTGAAGTATACTGAAAACAGCTACATCATGATACTCGCCGTTGAAGTATTCATGTTCTCGCAATACACCATCCTGATGAAAGCCTATCGATCGCATCATATTCATCGATCTATCGTTAAATGTATATACTTCACAGTAAATCTTATGTAAATGTAGCTCCGCAAATGCCCAGCCTAACAAGTCACAAATCGCCTGTTTTCCGTATCCCTTTCCCCAACATGACTTGTCCCCAATAACGATACCAAAGGCGGCATTGCCATTCTCACGATCAATCAAACCTAGCTCTGCTCGCCCAATAACCCTTCCGCCTAGTGTAATACTAAACAAGCGTAAAGAATCGCTCACCTTCAAAAAATACTTCGCATACGCCGCTTGAAATACTTCCAACGAACGTGGCTTTATGATGCCGCTTGCTGTTGCAATCTCCTCATCATGTTCCCAAGCATGCATCACTTCCACATCTTCCATCCTGATGGGTCTAATTATCCCTTTTTCCTCAGCCATTTACTACAACTCCCAACAAAAGTTATCATGTAAAGTATATCAATGACTCGGCACAATTAACAAGCTATTTTTCACTAAAAACCTTCTAGCTTTAAATTTTCAAAGTGAAGTGGTTTTAAATTAGTTACCGTAAGTCCCACTAAGCGAACGCTTTCTTCCCCGCTGTACACATCTCGTAAAAGGCTAACTCCCGCTTCATAAATGACCCTTGCATCCCGTGTATACTCCATGAGAGATAATCGCCTGGTTACTGTACTAAAATCACTGTAACGCAACTTCAAAACAACAGTTTTACCATGTTTCCCAATACGCTCAAGGGAGCTCTCAATCTTTTGCGAGAATAATAATAGCATTTCTTGCATTTCTCGTTCATCAAAAATATTATTGGCAAATGTCGTTTCTCTACCCACTGATTTACGTTCACGATGTGGATTAACCAACGAATCCGACAATCCCCTTACCGCACGATACAAACGATACCCCTGTTTATTCAATGCTCGAATGAGATCCCATTCATCCCAAGCTTTCAAATCAGCTCCAGTATGAATACCTAATTTATGTAACTTCTCTGCGGTCACCTTTCCCACGCCATGAAACTTCGTAACAGGTAGTCTTTCAAGAAAGGCTTCCGCTTCATCAGGCATTACAACTGTCATTCCTGCTGGCTTTTTGAAATCAGATGCAATCTTAGCAATAAATTTATTGTAAGAAACACCAGCAGATGCGGTTAAACCTAGTTCATGATAAATCGCATATTGGATTTCTAGCGCCACTTTCATTGCTGATTTAATCCCTTTCTTATTCTCCGTCACATCTAAATAAGCCTCATCGAGAGACATCGGTTCCACTAAATCTGTATAACGATGAAAAATCTCACGAATCTGGTTAGAAACTTCTCGATAATGTTCCATATTCCCATGAATAAAAATACCGTGCGGACACAGTTTATACGCTTGTTTCGTCGGCATGGCCGAATGAACGCCAAATTTCCTTGCTTCGTAAGAACACGTAGAGACAACACCGCGCTTGTTCGGGTCTCCACCAATAATAAGCGCCTTCCCGCGATATTCCGGATGATCTCGTTCCTCCACAGAAGCAAAAAAAGCATCCATATCTATATGAATAATTTTACGTGTCTTATCCATTCTTTCCATCGCCTTTCACAATTAAAACGAACATTTGTTCTTGTTTTTTATTATACCTTGCCACTATAAAAAATGCAAGCAAGATTCCCACCTATTTGGAATCTTACTCGCCTCTTTATTTTTTCTCAAAAGCACCTTTTCCAAAAAACTCAATAACGCGTGGCATGACTTGATACATTCGCGAAATGATGTTCATTAAAAATGGTAAATTAATTTCGCGTTTTGATCTCCCCATAATCCTTACAATCTTCGCTGCTACTTTCTCAGGTTGCAAAACAAGGAATCCTACATTATCGAGGTAATCTCCTGATTTATCGGCAATATCGAAGAAACTGGTCGCAATAGGGCCTGGATTGACCGTTGTCACATGAATGTTCGCTGGTTTCACTTCCATTCGTAAAGCGTTGGAATAGCCCAAGACAGCGAATTTAGTTCCAGAATAAGCCGATGATTTCGGTGTTGCAATTTTGCCAGCTTGGGAAGCGATGTTGATAATATGACCAGATTTCCGCGCCAGCATAGCCGGCAAAACTAGCTGTGTCAGACGCATCAAACCAAGTACATTCGTTTCAAACATTTGTTTCACTGTCTCAAAATCGGTAGTCACTGCCTCTTCAAAAATTCCGAAACCTGCGCAGTTTACCAAGACATCAATCTTCGTATCCCCGATTTTCTGAACCACTGCTGCAATCTCATCAAAGTTGGTCATATCCATCTTATGATAAGCGCTGATGACTCCATATTCCGCTTGAATCTGCGTCGCTAATTCCGCTAGCTTTTCCGTTCGCCTAGCAGTCAAAATCGTATGTGCCCCCTGCGCCGCAACCTGCCTCGCAATCTCTGCACCAAGGCCGTTTGATGCCCCCGTAATCAAAACTGTTTTTCCTTTCAAAAAATCATTCATCCTAGTTAAACTCCTTTATAGTTCAAATATGGCAAAATCTGTTGCGATTTCTGTATTTGGGAAAACGGACTGGCACTCCGCAACAAGCTCACGATTATCTTCACGATTGTAACGCGAACTAATATGGGTCACAATAAGTCGTTTCGCACCCGCATTCTTTGCCAAAGTGGCAGCTTCTATCGTCGTTGAATGCATATATTCGCAGGCCACATCACCCATCTCCGCACCAAATGTTGCCTCATGGACGATTACATCTGCATCGCGTGCAATCATTAGCTCATTTGGCGCTGCTCGAGTATCTCCGAAAATAGCAATAATCCGGCCTTTTTTTGTAGGGCCAATAAACCTGCTTCCATCTACAACTGTACCGTCTTCAAGCGTCACCATCTTACCTTCCTTTAATTCTTTAAAAATCGGCCCTGGTTTCACACCAAGCGCTGCAAGTCCCGCAGCATCAAGCGCTCCCGTCTTATCTGCTTCCTCAATCCGGTAACCGTAACTCATAATCCCATGATCTAACTCACCGCAGGTCACCTTAACATCAGCATCTTCAAACACCGTTTCATCGGAAATTTCTATGATTTCTAGCGGATATTTCAGATGCGTCCCACTCACCGCTAGACTCGTTCGAATATAGTTCGCAATACCAACTGGACCATAGACCGTGAGCCTCGTCTCCCCACCTTGAAAAGAACGGCTACTAAGAAGACCCGGCAAGCCAAAAATATGATCACCATGTAAATGCGTAATAAAAATCTTTTCCAGTTTACTTAATTTAATCGAACTTCGCAAAATCTGATGTTGCGTTGCTTCTCCACAATCAAAAAGCCAAATACTATTTCGCTCGTTTAGCATCGTGAGCGCAATCGCCGTTACGTTACGGCCTTTGGAAGGGACACCCGCTCCTGTTCCGAGAAAAATCAGTTCCATTTTGTCTCACAATCCTTTCTCTAATTCGCTACTAATCATACCATATTTACCATGCTTGTTGCACTCGTCCTCAAGTTGTTTTCTAATTTTTCTGGTTCAATCAGTTGCACATTAGAAATCAAACGGCTAAAATAGTAAGGAATAATGAGGCCGACTTTGATTAGATCTTATTTACCTCATTTTAAAGAATAGCTTGAAACAACTTCGAGAGCAAGCTGGGTAAGATGTGTCACCAGCTTTATACGAATCGAGCGCTTGAAAGCCGATGTATCTCAGGTATGTTCCATATAATAATGAAAGAGGGTAAGCACGTATGACAGAAGTGAAAGAACAAGTAGCTTTAATTACAATTTTTGGCGGTACGGGAGATCTAGCAAATCGCAAACTTTACCCTTCGCTATACCATCTCTTCACGAAAGGCTTTTTGAAAGAGAATTTCGCCGTGATTGGTACAGCTCGTCGCCCATGGACGAATGATTTCTTCCGCGAAAAAGTCGTGGAATCATTGAAAGGTATTGAAAAAGAAGGGTTCGACCCAAAAGAATTTGCTTCTCATTTCTACTACCAATCACATGACGTAACGAACCGCGAATCCTACGTAGAACTGAAAAATCTATCTGATGAACTCGATAAGCAATACGAACTAAAAGGAAATCGCCTATTCTACCTTGCTATGGCGCCGAATTTCTTTGGAACTATCGCTAGTCGATTAAAATCAGAAGGTTTTGTCGATAATGCTGGATTTAGCCGCTTAATTATTGAAAAACCATTCGGTCGTGATTTAGCTAGCGCGAAGGAACTCAATGAATCGCTTCGCCAAGCTTTTGCTGAGGATGAGATTTACCGCATTGACCATTATCTTGGTAAAGAGATGATTCAGAACATTTCTGTTATCCGTTTTGCGAATTCGATTATTGAATCGCTTTGGAACAACCGCTATATTGATAATGTGCAAGTAACACTCAGTGAAACGCTTGGCGTGGAGGATCGCGGACGTTATTATGAGGAAAGTGGCGCTTTGCGTGATATGGTTCAAAATCACATTTTGCAAATCGTTTCCTTACTTGCGATGGAACCGCCAATCAAGTTAACGACACAAGAAATTCGCCATGAAAAAGTGCGTGCGCTCCGTTCGTTGCGTGTTATTGAAGGCGATGATGTGTATAAATATTTCGTTCGTGGTCAATATGGTCCTGGAAAAGTAGACGGCGAAGAGCTTCTTGGTTACCGCGAAGCAGATAATGTCGATCCTGATTCCAACACCGAAACATTTGTTGCAGCAAAACTAATGATCGATAATTTCCGTTGGAGCGGCGTACCTTTTTATATTAGAACTGGTAAGCGTCTTGCTAAGAAAACAACCCAAATTGCGATTCAATTCAAGAGCGTCCCAATGAACCTATTTGGAGGGCAACAGTCCCTTGCTGGAAATGTACTGGTGATACATATCCAACCAGATGAAGGTATCACGCTACACATGAATGTTAAAGAGCCGGGTCAAGGAATGCTGACCATGCCAATCAACCTGAACTACGCACACTCTTCGCCAGACGGTATGAACACTCCTGAGGCCTATGAAAAACTAATTCAAGATTGCCTAAATGGCGATGCCACCTACTTCTCACATTGGGATGAAGTTTCCCTATCATGGAACTTTGTCGACAAAGTAGCCAACGTCTGGTCAAAAACCAAAGAACACTTCCCGAACTACACATCTGGCACGATGGGACCAAAAGAAGCAGACAAGCTAGTATCACAAGATGGATTTGAGTGGTTTGAATAGTGAAAAGCGGAAACAGCTCGTTAGCCTCGGTTGGAGCTAGATCTGAGAACAGAAATTAGTTAGAAAACCCTAAGAAGTAAGAGCAGCTGTAAAAAGTCGCTCTTACTTTTTTTCTTAGCGCCGTCACCGCTCCGCTGCCTTTGCATCCCGTACCTCTAGTCAACACGTAATATTTCCTAATTCTTTCAACAAAAATAGGTTGACCAACCACCCACAAAGCTGATATCATTAAGTTCAATGGGTAACTAAGTAACACCTCCCATTCCAATTATGAGTCTTAGTTTTTGGAAAACACTTCGCCATCATGTATATGGACGTACTAAGTAAGTACAGCGTGTTTCCTAATAGCCTCAACAAAGGAGAGTCATGATATGCCTGAAAGCATTGACGATTATATCGATCGCGGAATACATGGCACAAAAGAAATTAATCCAGCGGAACGAAAAAAATATCTTGGCACATTTCGAGAACGTATCGAAATCCAAATGACCAAACAGGAAGTTTTCCAAAAATATTGTACTAAAGAATTAGAACAGGAAATGAAAGATCACCCAAAGGCCAAACTACTACTAAATGGCTCAATTTCCTATGAGATATTGCGTTCCTACATCATGCTTGCTGAAAAACATAAAATGCCGTTTTCCATTGTGGCACGCGAAGATGAAGATACGCCAATCGGTCTCGTCTTAGCTGAAGATCACGAAATCAATCGTGAGGATACGCACCTTCATGAAGCACCGATTATCACAGAGGACCAAACTGGTAAAGTAAGTTTACTCGACAAAATCAAAGCTATTTTTCAAGATTAAGGAAGTGACATAGATGCTTCATACGATTGTACTTGCACTCGCGATCCTCATTTTTCTACAAACAATCTATTTCTTCATACGAAAAAATACCGATATGGGCGTGATGTTCCTGCTCATCGGTATCGCATTGCTTATTATTTCTACGATTGGTTGATCTTCAAAGGCTCTCCAGTATCCAATGCTGCGCGGAGCCTTTTTTGCATGTCGCCGATGCCTTCGCTTCCGTGAAGTGGAAAAACAAATGGCTGTCCTCCTGTCACCTCTGCAAGTAGCGGTTTAAATTTCTTCCCGCCTAGCATCACAATCGTTTCCTGCGCAATGCCTAATGAGCGCCATTGGTCAGATAATGCTTCTACAGAAATCGTCTCCGCTGTCACGCCGCGCGCTGTAAATCTTACATCATACGTCTCTAAAACAAGCGAATCAGGCTTCAAAAAACCATATTTCGGCGACAAAATAACATAGTCCCCGTCAAATTTCTCTGCATAAGCCTTACATAAGCGATGGAAATTCCCAGTATACGCCTCACTAGCTACGACAGGTCCCGCATCCTCTTTTTTATCCCAAATTTTTGGCTTACCTGACGGAATGATAATCATGATGCATCCTCATTCATCGGGTATTCCCATAAAACAATCGTCCCCCGCGAGTCTACCTTATCTCTCTCTGGCTGATAGACAAATCCCGATTTACGTAATACTTGAATCGAATACGTATTACTTTCAAAGCTTCTTGCAAAAATCCGGTGAATCTCTGGCTGATTTTTGAGCCATATCAATAACTCCTCTAGCGCTTCTGTCACGTAGCCATTATTCTGATAAGCAGGCACGATGCTATAACCAAGCTCAATCTCTCCGGTTTCCTCGGGTTTTCCTTGGCCGCCAATTTCCCCGATAACCTTGTTCTCGTCCTTCAAAACGATCAAATGCGTCCATTTCGTCATCTCCGGCTCTTTTTTTACGTTCTCCAATACATATGGCAGATAAAAAAAGAAATCGATGCCAGGCCAATCTCTGGACACGGTGTAGCCTGATACGCGCTCCAGCTCGTCTACACCCGCAATCGTCGCTTTGATCCACTCTAAATTATACTCTACTAATAACAGCCGCTTTGTTTCTAATTTCCCCATATTAAAACCCGACTTTCCATTTCAGTATATCTTCTCTCTAAATTATCAAATTATGCTTGATTACGCAAATTTTTCGTAGAATACTACCTGTTATTATTACCACATACTAATTTTTTAAAAACTTTTTTCAAAATAATTGTATCCGCTTACATCATTCTCTTTCAATAGATTTAGCTATGTATTCCCGTTTTTCACTGAAATCCAAAAGCAACAAATTTTCAAAAAACGGTTGACATTTGGCTGTCAAAAGCTATAATTAATAATAATATTACATGCATTGATACTTATGAGATTCTTTAAGGCTACATACGAATTTGATACGTATCCCAAATTTGATTTTAGAGGAGATAATGACTTATGAAAACATGGAACCGACATTACGTCATTACAATTTTATTACTCTAGCAAGGGTCTGGAACACTGTTTAAAACAAGCAGTCGTTTAGATCCTGTTTAGCATTAAATGGGATTTGTATCTAGGCATCCCATTTTTTACTCAAAAATGGGATGCCTTTTTTGTTGCCAAACACGCTATCAATGGTATTTATTTGAAACAAAAGGTCGTGCTAGTTATTATATTCTAAAAATTCAGCGTCGACCAACAATTATAATAAAGAAACGGGGAATATGCTCATGCGTAGTGATAAAATCAAAAAAGGTGTCGAACAAGCTCCCGCTCGGAGTCTTCTGCACGCAACAGGTCAAATTAAAAGTCCAGGTGATATGGATAAACCATTTATCGCCATTTGTAACTCCTACATCGATATTGTCCCTGGTCATGTGCATTTGCGTGAACTAGCCGATATTGCAAAAGAAGCGATTCGCGAAGCTGGTGGTATTCCTTTTGAATTTAATACGATTGGCGTTGATGACGGGATTGCGATGGGTCATATTGGGATGCGTTATTCCCTTCCGAGCCGTGAAGTGATCGCGGATGCTGCAGAAACAGTGATCAATGCTCACTGGTTTGACGGTGTTATGTATATTCCAAACTGTGACAAAATCACACCAGGCATGTTGCTTGCCTCCGTCCGTACGAATGTGCCGGCAATCTTTTGTTCCGGTGGTCCGATGAAGGCTGGTCTTTCTGCCACTGGGAAAGCTTTGACGTTATCCTCTGTATTCGAAGCGGTTGGTGCTTTTAAAGAAGGTAGCATGAGTCAAGAAGAATTTTTAGATATGGAAGCGAATGCGTGCCCAACGTGTGGTTCATGTGCTGGGATGTTTACAGCGAACTCGATGAACTGCTTGATGGAAGTGCTTGGTATGGCAGTGCCGTTCAATGGTACAACGCTTGCTGTATCCGAGGCGCGGCGCGAGTTGATTCGTGAATCAGCCTTCCACTTGATGGATCTTGTGAAAAAAGATATTCGTCCTCGTGATATTATTACACGCGATGCGATTGATGATGCTTTTGCGCTTGATATGGCGATGGGCGGCTCGACAAATACGGTGCTACACGTGCTGGCTCTGGCAAATGAAGCGGAGATTGATTACGATTTGGAGCGCATTAATGAAATCGCCAGTCGTGTCCCTTACCTTTCTAAAATCGCTCCATCCTCTGCTTATTCCATGCATGATGTCCATGAAGCTGGCGGTGTCCCTGCAATCATGAAAGAGCTCGTGGACTTAGAAACCGCGATTCATCCCGATCGAATTACCGTCACTGGGAAAACAATACGGGAAAACGTTGAAAATGCGAAAATTAACAATACGGACGTGATTCATCCGAAAGAAAATCCGTATACGAAAACGGGTGGTCTCTCCATCCTCTTTGGAAATATTGCGCCAAAAGGTTCAGCGATCAAAGTTGGCGGGGTCGATCCATCGGTATCCGTCTTTACTGGAAAAGCCATTTGTTTTGATTCCCATGATGCGGCTGTTGAGGCCATTGACAATCATACAGTTCGCGAGGGGCATGTGGTCGTGATTCGTTACGAAGGTCCGCGTGGTGGTCCAGGAATGCCGGAAATGCTTGCTCCGACTTCTTCCATTGTTGGACGCGGACTTGGAAAAGATGTCGCTCTGATCACGGATGGTCGTTTCTCTGGTGCGACTCGTGGGATTGCGATTGGGCATATCTCGCCGGAAGCCGCTTCTGGTGGTCCGATTGCGCTAATTGAAGATGGTGATACAATCGTGATTGACCTGCCAAATAGAACGCTGAATGTCGATGTTGCGCCCGATGTTTTAGAAGCACGCCGCGCTGGTATTCCTAAATTTGTACCGAAAATTAAAAAAGGCTATCTGGCTCGCTATGCTGCACTCGTGACGTCTGCTCACACTGGTGGCGTATTGCAACTTCCAGATGATTTCTTAGAGTGATAAGGAGAGGTGAAGAAAATGATGAAAGTAGAAAAGCAAACAACGACGAAAAGTGGCGCGGAACTTTTAATTGATGCCTTGAATGAGCAGAGCGTAGAAATGATTTTTGGCTATCCTGGTGGCGCCGTTCTTCCTTTGTACGATGCCTTTTATGATTGCGATATTCCGCATATCTTGACGCGGCACGAACAAGGCGCAGTCCACGCAGCAGAAGGTTATGCGCGTGTAACAGGAAAGGCTGGCGTTGTCGTCGTAACCAGCGGACCTGGAGCTACCAATGCTTTGACAGGGATTGCGGATGCGATGAGTGATTCGATTCCATTGGTTGTCTTCACTGGGCAAGTGGCCACACCGGGAATTGGGAAAGATGCCTTCCAAGAAGCGGATATGATTGGCTTGACGATTCCGATCACCAAATATAATTATCAAGTACGCGACGTAAAAGATATTCCGAAAATTATTAAAGAAGCTTTCCACATTGCGACAACAGGTCGACAAGGCCCAGTCGTGATTGATTTACCAAAAGATATGTCGATTGCAACCACCGATAAAGTAAACGACGCTACGATTGATTTACCAGGTTATCAGCCAACTGTAAAACCGAATGGCATGCAACTGGAAAAATTGATGCAAGCGTTGGCGGCTTCTAGCAAACCGGTTATTTTAGCCGGAGCTGGCGTGAATCATTCTCGTGCGACTACAGAGCTGCTTGATTTTGCGGAACGCTATCAAATCCCTGTTGTGAATACATTGCTCGGACTTGGCAGTTTTCCACAAGATCATCCCCTCTTCCTAGGAATGGGTGGCATGCACGGTTCTTATGCGGCGAACATGGCTCTGACGGATCCTGATTTACTCATTAATTTTGGATCGCGATTTGATGATAGAATGGTCGGCTCGCCTCAAGAATTCGCGAAACATGCGGTGATTGCGCATGTCGATATTGATCCCGCAGAGATCGGTAAAGTTTTAACAACAAAAATTCCGATTGTGGCGGATATTAAAGAAACATTAACGCAATTACTTGAGATGAACGTGACGGACGAGGCGGATAAAACACATTGGTATAAGCTGAATATGACGCGTAAAGAACGCCATCCGTTCACGTATAATCGCGATGCAAAAACCGAGATCAAACCGCAAAAAGTCATCGAAATTATTGGCGATATCACAGAAGGTAAGGCGCTCGTTGCAACAGATGTTGGACAGCATCAAATGTGGGTCGCGCAATTTTACCCGTTTAGCCATGATCACCAAATTATGACGAGTGGTGGTCTTGGCACGATGGGCTTTGGTTTTCCAGCCGCAATTGGTGCACAACTCGCCTATCCTGAACAAACCGTTGTTGCTTTTGTTGGTGATGGTGGCTTCCAGATGACGAATCAGGAACTGGCTATTTTGAACGATTATAAAATCAATTTGAAAACGGTCATTATCAATAATGGATCACTTGGCATGGTGCGGCAGTGGCAAGAGAAGTTCCATAACGAGCGCTTCTCCCACTCCATTTTCCAGAGTCAGCCTGATTTTGTGAAATTGTCGGAGGCTTACGGTATCAAAGCAGTTCGTCTCACCAATCCTGAGACGCTCGCCGCTGATCTCGCAGAAGCTTTTGCCTATCCTGGTCCCATTGTTATTGATTGTGTGGTTTCCCCAGGTGAGCTTGTACTACCAATGATCCCGCCAGGCAAAGCGAATCATCAAATGGAAGGAGTGGAATAAATGCGACGTATCATTACAGCTACTGTTAATAACTCAAGTGGTGTGCTTAACCGAATTACAGGTGTTATCTCTCGCCGCCAGTACAATATTGATAGCATCTCGGTTGGTTGGACAGAAACCGCGAATGTTTCCCGCATCACCATCGTCGTTCATGTCGATTCACTCTATGAAATTGAACAAGTGACGAAGCAACTAAACAAGCAAATCGATGTGCTCAAAGTCAGTGACATTACAGATGATCCACATATGGAGCGTGAACTGGCTTTAATTAAAGTCAATGCCCCAGCTGCAACACGTGCGGAGCTTAATTCCATTATTGAGCCGTTTCGCGCAACGATTATCGATGTTGGTAAATCAAGCGTCGTGGTGCAGGTCGCAGGGACGAGCGAGAAAGTCAATGCGTTTGTTGATAGCATTCGCCCTTACGGTATCAAACAAATGGCGCGAACTGGTGTAACTGGTTTCACACGAAGCGCTAAATAATCATTTTGAATCCCAGAAATCCTTTTTCTGAGAAATATATATAGATAATTTATGGAGGTTAGGAAAATGACAAAAGTATATTATGAAGATGCAGTACAAGAGAGCGCGTTACAAGGTAAGAAAATTGCAGTGATCGGTTATGGTTCACAAGGTCATGCCCATTCACAAAACTTACGTGATAACGGAAACAATGTCATTATTGGGATTCGTGAAGGAAAATCAGCCGAGGCTGCTCGCAATGATGGTTTTGAAGTCTTGTCTGTCGCAGATGCTACGAAAGCGGCTGATGTCGTGATGATTCTTTTGCCAGATGAAACGCAAGGAGATACTTATGAAGCTGAAATCAAGCCTAACTTAGAAGCAGGAAATGCCTTAGCTTTTGCGCATGGTTTTAACATTCATTTTGACGTAATTAAACCACCGGCTGACGTGGATGTGTTCTTAGTAGCACCAAAAGGTCCAGGACATTTAGTTCGTCGTACATTCGTGGAAGGTGGCGCGGTTCCAGGGTTATTCGCGGTTTACCAAGACGCTACTGGAAAAGCAACAGATGTCGCGTTATCTTACGCAAAAGGTATCGGTGCGACTCGTGCTGGCGTGATCGAAACAACATTTAAAGAGGAAACGGAAACGGATCTATTCGGCGAACAAGCGGTTCTATGCGGCGGTACCACGCATTTAGTACAAGCTGGTTTTGAGACATTAGTCGAAGCTGGCTACCAACCAGAGCTTGCTTACTTCGAGGTATTGCATGAGCTAAAACTGATTGTTGACTTGATGTATGAAGGTGGCATGGAAAAAATGCGTGATTCGATCTCGAATACAGCGGAATACGGCGACTATGTTTCCGGCCCTCGCGTAGTAACGAGCGACACGAAAAAAGCCATGAAAGAAGTCTTAACGGACATCCAAA
The DNA here is from genome assembly GCF_014322885.1 of Listeria grandensis. Taxonomy (NCBI): domain Bacteria; kingdom Bacillati; phylum Bacillota; class Bacilli; order Caryophanales; family Listeriaceae; genus Listeria; species Listeria grandensis. The sequence goes on from NZ_JAASUG010000002.1 coordinate 480,813, forward strand.
ATGGTAACTTTGCCAAAGCATTTATCGATGATAATAAAAATGGTTTCAAAGAATTCCATCGTCTGCGCGCAGAACAAAAAGGACACCAAATCGAAGCGGTTGGTGCGAGCTTGCGCGAAATGATGCCTTTCGTCAAACCACAAAAATAATAGGAAGAGATTTGGGGATTAGGAAACCTACAAGCGTGTTGAGCCACTAAAGATAGGTATTTATCGGCACGCTGGTCCCCTTTTCTAATGAGGTGAAGGTTTATGGCTTATATTCAATTTTTTGATACGACGCTACGTGATGGCGAACAAACGCCAGGCGTCAATTTTAACCAGCAAGAAAAAATGCAAATCGCACGTCAACTAGAAACGTATGGGATTGATGTTATTGAAGCTGGATTCCCGATTGCGTCTGACGGTGATTTCCACTCGGTAAAAGAGATTGCCAGCATGATTAAAACGGCGACAGTTTGTGGATTAGCGCGTGCTGTGGAGCGCGATATTGACCGAGCTTACGAAGCGCTAAATGGTGCCGCAAATGCTCAGGTACACGTTTTTCTTGCTACCAGTGATGTACATATGAAGCATAAATTAAAAATGAGTAGGCCTGAGGTTTTAGCGTCGATTAAACATCATGTCGCACATGCCCGTAAGCTTTTTCCAATCGTCCAATTCTCACCTGAGGATGCGACGCGAACAGATCCTGCGTTTCTAGTAGCGGCTGTCCAAACAGCGATCGATGCTGGGGCGACGGTGATTAATATTCCGGATACGGTTGGTTTTACGAATCCGACAGAGTTTGGCGCCCTCTTCCGCTACTTGCGTGAAAATATTCCGCGCTTCGATGAGGTTATTTTTTCTACCCATTGTCATGATGACCTTGGTATGTCGGTTGCAAATGCGCTTGCTGCGATCGAAAATGGAGCTCGTCGTGTTGAAGGTACGGTAAACGGTATCGGTGAACGCGCAGGGAATACAGCGCTAGAAGAAGTTGCAGTGGCGCTTCACATTCGCAACGATTATTACAAAGCGGAGTCTGGCATTATTTTGAATCAGACGAAGAAAACGAGTGACCTAATCAGCCGCCTTTCTGGAATGCCTGTACCACGCAATAAAGCGATTATCGGTGGCAATGCTTACGCGCATGAATCCGGGATCCACCAAGATGGCGTTTTGAAAGAACCGACCACGTATGAAATTATCACACCAGCACTTGTTGGTGTCGAGAAAAATGCGCTACCACTTGGCAAACTGTCTGGCCGTCACGCTTTTGTCGCGCGTATGGAAGAACTTGGCTACTCCATGACGGACGACGAGAGAAACGATGCATTCAAACGCTTCAAACATTTGGCCGATGTGAAAAAAGACGTAACCGAAGACGATTTACACGCATTGATTCTTGGTCAAACATCCGAGAAAGCCGATGACTATGAATTGAATCACCTGCAAGTACAGTATGTGACCGGCGGCGTTCAAGGCGCGATTGTTCGAATCCATACGGAAGATGGCTCTGTTTTAGAAGATGCAGCGACTGGGGCTGGTAGTATCGAAGCGATTTACAACACGATCAACCGCCTGATGGAGCAAGACATCGAACTGACTGATTATCGTATTCAAGCGATTACGGCAGGTCATGACGCGCAAGCAGAGGTTCATGTTATCGTCAAAGACAAAAAAGGCGCGACGTATCATGGCATTGGTATTGACAATGATGTCCTCACCGCTTCCGCCAAGTCTTACTTGCATGCAAGCGCCAAAGCTACCGAAAAAAAACAAACGACTAGCGAGGAGGTCCCAGTCAAGTGACATATCACATTACCGCCCTTCCTGGCGACGGGATTGGCCCAGAAATCATGGCGAGCGGACTAGAAGTGCTAGAAGCCCTTGCTCAAAAATTCCAACTAGATTTTAAAATAGAAACACACCCATTTGGCGGCGCTGGCATTGATGCCCTGTCCGATCCACTACCAGAAACAACACTGGCCGCGTGCCAAAAAGCAGATGCCATTTTGCTCGGTGCTATTGGTGGTCCAAAATGGGATAACGCATCAAAACGGCCAGAACAAGGCTTACTAGCGTTACGGAAAGCACTTGGCCTATTCGCTAATATCCGCCCGATTCAAGTACCAAACACCATCGCCCACCTCTCTCCACTGAAAAAGGAAATCGTAGAAGGTACCGACTTTATCGTCGTTCGCGAACTAACAGGCGGCATTTATTTTGGTGAACCGAAGCATTGGGATGAAAACAGCGCGGTCGACACCTTAACGTACACAGCGCAAGAAATCGAACGCATCGCTGTCCAAGCTTTTGAACTCGCAAAAACGCGTCGCAACAAAGTGACCTCGGTCGACAAAGCCAATGTGCTAGCATCGAGTAAACTTTGGCGTCAAGTCGTAGAACGCGTCGCTACGCGCTATCCAGAAGTCACACTAGAACATCTTTACGTGGATGCGGCTGCCATGATTCTCATCCAACGCCCTACCACTTTTGATGTCATCGTCACAGAAAACATGTTTGGTGATATTTTGAGCGATGAGGCCTCCGTTATTACTGGCTCGCTTGGCATGTTACCATCTGCGAGCCATCCAGAATCAGGTCCATCACTCTACGAGCCCATTCACGGCTCCGCGCCAGATATCGCTGGTCAAAACATCGCCAATCCAATGTCGATGATTTCATCTGTGGCCATGATGCTACGCCAATCGTTCCAACTTTTTGAAGCCGCAGATTATCTTGACAAAGCAGCCTCAGAAACCATGGAAGCAGGGTTCCTAACCAAAGATATTGGCGGTAACACATCGACTACCGATTTTACAAAAGAAGTTAAAAAACGAGTTAAAGGAGGAGAATAACAATGGCTAAAACAATGTTCGATAAGTTGTGGGATCGTCACGTCATATTTGGAAAAGAAGGTGAACCGCAACTGTTATACATCGATCTGCATTTGGTGCATGAAGTTACCTCCCCTCAAGCTTTTGAAGGATTGCGAATGGAAGGAAGACAGGTTCGTCGCACGGATCGCACATTTGCCACGATGGATCACAACGTCCCAACCGAAGACATTTTCAACATTCACGATGTCGTTGCTAAAAAGCAAATCGATGCCCTACGCAAAAATTGCGAAGAATTTGGTGTCACACTGGCAGATGTCGGTAGTGAGCGTCAAGGCATTGTGCATATGGTCGGGCCAGAAACTGGGCTGACACAACCTGGTAAAACAATCGTATGTGGTGACTCACATACCGCAACACATGGCGCTTTCGGAGCAATGGCCTTTGGTATTGGCTCGAGTGAAGTGGAACATGTCCTTGCTACGCAATCCATCTGGCAACAAAAACCAAAATCAATGGGTGTCAAAATCAACGGCACCCTTCCAAAAGGCGTTTATGCAAAAGACGTTATTCTGCATCTGATTGCAACATACGGCGTCGCATTCGGTAACGGATACGCCGTTGAATACTACGGAGAAGCCGTGCGCAATATGACGATGGAAGAACGCATGACCATCTGCAATATGTCCATTGAAGGCGGCGCTAAAATGGGGATGATGGCTCCTGATGCTACCACTTTTGCTTACATTCAAGGTCGCGAGTATGCACCAACAAATTGGGAGGCCGCTATCGCCGATTGGACGACGCTACCAAGTGATCCTGATGCGACATATGATCGTGACATCGAAATTGACGTCTCAGAGCTAGCACCATATGTTACTTGGGGAACCAATCCAGGTATGGGCGTTCCAGTAACCGAAGCTTTCCCAGAAATCGAAAGCATCAACGACGAGCGCGCTTATCAATACATGGGACTAAAACCCGGTCAAACCGCGTCCGAAATCGACCTTGGCTACGTTTTTATCGGCTCTTGTACCAACTCACGACTTTCTGATCTAGAAGAAGCTGCACAAATCGTCAAAGGACACCAAGTCGCATCTGGTATTCGCGCCATGGTCGTTCCTGGTTCCCGCCAAGTTCGCTTAGCCGCAGAGCGCATCGGTCTCGATCAAATTTTCATCGACGCTGGCTTTGAATGGCGCGAGCCTGGTTGTTCCATGTGCCTAGGTATGAATCCCGACCAAGTACCAGAAGGCATTCACTGCGCATCAACATCCAATCGTAATTTTGAAGGCCGCCAAGGAAAAGGTGCACGAACTCACTTGGTAAGCCCTGCAATGGCCGCAGCAGCAGCAATTCACGGTCGCTTTATCGATATTCGCAAAGGAGTGTGGCAAAATGGAAGCAATGGTGTTGCATAAAGGAAAAACCGTAGCCCTCATGAACGATAACATTGACACGGATCAAATTATCCCAAAACAATTTTTAAAGCGGATCGAACGCACCGGATTTGGCAAATTTCTTTTTGATGAATGGCGCTATCTTCCCGATCGTTCCTTAAATCCTGAATTCCCGCTGAACGCTCCTGACCGACAAGAAGCTACCATCCTTGTCACCGGTGAGAACTTCGGCTGTGGTTCCAGTCGCGAACATGCTCCTTGGGCCCTACTTGACTACCGTTTCCGGGTCATTATCGCCGGCGGATACAGCGACATTTTTTACATGAACTGTACAAAAAACGGGATTTTACCGATCAGCCTACCAAAAGAAGCCCGCGAAAAACTGGCCGCGATTCCAGCTAACGAAGAAATCGCTATCGACCTCCCCAATCAGCAAGTCATTAGCACGGCGGGCACCTACGATTTCGAGATCGACGCTACATGGAAAGAAAAGTTCATCAAAGGTCTCGATGATATTGCACAAACAATGGAACACGAATCCATGATTACAGAATACGAAAATCAAGCACGCGCCTACTAAACGCTTTGTCTGGGGTATGCCTCAATCTTAAGAAGGATGTGAAGATGTTATGGAAATGGTTGATGTGGATGCTTTAGTTAGCAAACAAGACGTGCTGGATGCATACGATACATTAAAAACGATCGTCAAACACACACCGCTTGAAAAAGACTACTACTTATCGCAAAAATATGACTGCAACGTCTACTTAAAACGGGAAGATTTACAATGGGTTCGTTCCTTCAAATTACGCGGTGCCTACTACGCCATCGCCCAATTAAACAAAGAACAACTCAAAAATGGCGTCACTTGCGCAAGTGCTGGAAATCATGCACAAGGGGTCGCCTTCACCTGCCAAAAACTCGGCGTACCTGCTACTATATTCATGCCAACAACGACACCGCAACAGAAAGTATCGCAAGTTCGCTTCTTTGGTGGCGATTTTGTCGAAGTTCGCCTTACGGGAGATACGTTCGACGCCTCCGCCTACTCTGCGAAGAAATTTAGCGCAGAACAAAATAAAGCATTTATTGCGCCTTTTGACGATGCAGACATTATTGCTGGTCAAGGTACCGTTGCTGTAGAAATGTTGGATGACCTCGGTAGCGAAGCCTGTGACTTTGTTTTCGCAGCAATCGGTGGTGGAGGGCTTGTATCTGGTGTTGCCTCTTACGTCAAAGCTGTCCGTCCAGAAACAACCATCATCGGTGTCGAACCCGCTGGTGCTCCTTCTATGGCCAAATCACTGCTAGCCGGCAAAGTTGTCAACCTACCGAAAATCGATAAGTTCGTTGATGGTGCAGCCGTAAAACAAGTTGGCCAACTAACCTATAGCCATTGCGCGAAACTCGTCGATGAAGTAACCGAAGTGGATGAAGGCGAAGTGTGCTCTACCATCCTAGATATGTACACAAAACAAGCCATTGTAGCAGAGCCAGCCGGTGCCTTATCCGTCGCAGCACTCAATCATTTCCGACCACAAATCAAAGGTAAAAACGTGGTTTGCATTGTCAGTGGTGGTAATAATGACATCAACCGGATGCAAGAAATTGAAGAACGGTCTCTCGTCTTTGAAGGCTTAAAACACTACTTCATCGTCAATTTTCCACAGCGCCCTGGTGCTTTGCGTGAATTTGTCAATGACGTACTCGGACCTTACGATGACATCACAAAATTCGAATACACAAAAAAAGTAAACCGGAATCAAGGCCCCGTTATTATCGGTGTCTTACTACAAGATCCAAACGACTATGAAAAACTATTAGAACGCATCGCCGTTTTTGATCCAAGTTTCATGCCGATCAATGATAATCAGATGCTATACACCTTACTTGTTTAATAAACAAAATAAAGTGCCCTGCTCAAGCAAATCCTGAGTACTGGCACTTTATTTTTTGCTAACAAAAAAATTGAGCAATGACCGCACATGTCGGTCATTGCTCAATCCTCTTCGCATACTCTCGCTATTCTTAAAGTTTTGTTACGTTATCAGCTTGAGGTCCGCGTTGTCCTTCTACGATTTCAAACTCTACTTTTTGACCTTCGTCAAGTGTTTTGAAACCTTCTCCTTGAATTGCGCTGAAGTGAACGAATACATCGTCGCCGCCTTCAACTTCGATAAATCCAAAACCTTTTTCGCCATTGAACCATTTTACTGTACCTTCTTGCATCTGTCAAAAACCTCCAAAAATTTTCTTAATATGTTCCTTTTACAAATATAAAACTTACTGGGAAACTGCTTAACAACAAGCTTACCTTTTGTTTTCATTTCAAAATTCACATATTATAAAAGATACTCATCATCGGATTAATATCCTTTATAATGTGTGAATGATAGCCAGCCGCGCCTACAGCATCCCAACAATGCAGAGTAAAAGTAACGTATCAATACAACTATTTTAACGCTTTCATTCTAAAAATGCAAGCAATATTTACCTAAGTGCGCCATTATTGCGACAACTCTGTCGATAAAAAAATCGCGCACCCCCACAGTATATGGGAGACATCGCGATTCTTCGGCTTATTTAATAATGCTACGGTCCTTGATACGCCATTTCACCAATAAGTTGTGTAATGGTTCGCGGACAAGGAAGTACACGCCCAAGGAGATAAAAATCGAGGCGATTCCGAACAAGAATCCTCCTAGCACATCCGTTGGGTAATGAACACCAAGATACACGCGAGAGTACATAATGAAGAAAATCCAGCCAAGACCAACGACACCAATAACAATCTTCGCCCACATTTGTTTCACGGTGAAGATAAGAAACATCGCCGCTAAGCCATAAAAAATCGTCGTTCCAGTCGCATGCCCACTTGGAAAACTAAATCCCGTTTCTGCAATAAGGCGATTGAAATTTGGACGTGGACGCTCAAAAATATGTTTTAACACTGCATTGAGTAGAATCGCACACACGAGTACGGTACCACCAAACCAAAGGCCGACGACAAATTTACGCAGGAAGAAAAGAATAACGACAACGATAATCGTTAAAATAATTGCTGTTTCTGCACTCCCAATCATTGTTAAGCTATCGATGAGATTCGTTTTGGAAGCTGATACATTTGTTTGAATTCGGCCAATCCAGTTTAAATCAAATTTTGCGACCCATCTTGGTTCTGAATGGACCGCTAGTGCTACGATTACGAATAATAGCAAGGCGAAACCACCAATCGTGAACAGTGGTATGGCCTTTTTTTTGTTTGTGTTCATAAATCTACTCCTCACTTATTTTTTTGCAGGTAGGCTTGTACTTCTTCTACCATGCTTTGATATTTCGCTTGTTCGTTTGTATCTTCTTTTAGAATGAGATTCACGAAATCTTTTGTGACTGCGAGCGTGCCGCGATACACAAATGTGGCGTTACCGATGAGCTGTAGGTGTAGATTACCCCCCGCATCTTTTGTAGCGGTTACTTTCACACGACCACCGTTATTATACACGTTGACCGGCGTTTCCAGCTTATCATTGTGCAATAGTTTTTTCATCAGACTTGAGGCCGACATCGCAGTCCCGCAAGCATTTGTAAAACCAACACCGCGCTCAAAAGTCCGGACATAGATCGTGTCTTCTGCCAGCTCTTTAACAAAACTAACGTTCACACCATCTGTAAAATATGGATTCTCACCGTTTAAGTAAGTGGCAAGTTCGGCTTGCTTATCCGAGTCTAGCGTCGCCTGATCAACAAATGTAATCAAATGTGGATTAGGAACCGCGACGGCAGAGAAGCGTAAATCTGGATCAAATGCGGGTACCATTTCGTTTATCATTTCTGATTCTGACCAATTTAGCGGCAGTGCTTCAGGAGCAAATAAAACCGGTGAGATTTCGACTTGGTATGTTGGAATGCCATCACCGATTTCCGCTGCTTTTGAGACGTGCAATGTTGCTTTCATCGTCTCAATGGTAGCTTCATCTAGATCATGCGCTTCTAACAAGTAACGAGCCACCGTACGTAAGCCGTTTCCACACATCGATGCTTCAGAGCCATCTGCATTAAAAACGCGCATACGGCCGATAGAGGTATCATTTGAGCTTTCAGACACAAATAGAATTCCATCCGCGCCACCGAGAAATTCCCCGCGATCACAAATACGCGTAGCCAGTTTAGCGCGATCACTGTCTTGCCAGTTTGTTAAGTTATTTTTAGTTTCATCGATGAGAAAGAAATCATTTTGTGAACCGTGTACTTTAATAAAATGAATATGTGCCATCGGATTACCTCCATTGTTGATGAACTTTCAAAGCGTCCTTTGCTTTGATTTAGAGAATCAATATGAGTGCGAGCGTAGAGAGCATTCGTTCTATTGTTGTGGCTCTTATGAAGCGTCCTTTGCTGAGTTAGAGCCACAATATGCATGAGAACGTAGTGATCATGTAATCCACCAGTGGTCTGCTTACGCCTATTCTCAGCTTAGCTTCCTATTTCCAGTCCAGCCTCCACATGCATAAGAACGTAGTGAGCATATAATCCATGTACTGCATCGTGTCCTGCGCCTTCGGATCCAGCTTCTACGGCCAACTCCTC